>JADZFV010000590.1 GCA_020854255.1 Candidatus Melainabacteria bacterium
ATTGCCATATTCGCCAGAGCGATGAGCTTACTTTCCGTCGGATAAAGCGTCATCGCCTGAAAAACCTTGTGCATCACATCCGGTGCCAGCTCATAAATTGCACTAACGCCGATCATCATGCCTCCAACTATGGTGGCAGGCTGTTGGAATACGCGAGAAATTTCTCGAATCTCTTCCTCGATCGACATTGTTTGCAGGACAACGCCTTTCTCTTCCGGCGCCGATGCAATTGCAGCAGAGTCTCCTTCGAAGTTCCAATTAATTACGTGCGGTGCGCGTTCTTGAGTTGCCGTCATTATTGCCAATTTCCTTTAAAGGCGAAACACCAAACAAATTCGCATCAAATCTGCGAAAACTGTTTGGTTTATAGCTAACTATCGCCGTCAAATCTATGCCTGCCAACACAATACTACGCAGTCAAGAGGAAGCATATAGGTTATGTACATATCTAAAAGGAGATTAATCGCCTGCACCTGGATAGCGCGCGGATTTTATTAGAGAACTGTCATCTTCTTGGAAATGCCTGAGCTTGTTGGCGTACACGCGGTGTTCACGAAGGACAATCAAAATATCATTCTGGTAGTTCTTCCGGGAGTACGGCGGGTCGACAACATGCATTCTGCGGCTGAGGCTCTCAACGCTGATGTATCATGAGTGCGTGAAAACGAGCTGTCGCGCGCATCTGGACTGAGGAGTCGGTTTTAGTGGCTTACTATCTGGCACCGATATCGACCGGGCTGGGCGACCTAATTGTGTCTCTACCCGCTCTGCAAGCCCTGATTCAGACCGGTACGCCTACCTTTCTTATCAGTCGCACTCCTTTTCAAGAAGGTTTGGAGTCTCGCATTCCTGGTCTGGCTGGCATGATTCGCGAGACTGCTTTCAGACCGGATGATCTTTCAGAGGAAGATGTTTTTTTCAACCTGCGCAATCATCCACTGCAAACCGACTACATCTGGGGCTCTGAACTTTTCGAAAAAAAATATCCTGGCTACAACATAACCGATGTAATGAAGGGCATCTGCGCAGATTTTGGCATTGCTGCAGATTACGACGGTCTCACGCCTTTGCCCTTCGAAAAGAACTCAGAGTGTGATGATGCTGTTGTTTTTGTTCCCGGCTCGGCCGGAATTGTGAAATGTTGGCCGTCATATCATTGGATTGACCTTGCCGGTCGCTTGAGGAAATACGGCCACAAAGTTGTCGTTGTCGGTCAACCGGAGCGGTCTGTAGTCGTGAAGGATTGCCTAGAAAGCGGATTGCCGCACGTGCCGACCGCGACGATGAGCGATGCACTCGATGCGCTCAGTTCGGCTCGTTGTGTGGTTGCAGTTGACACCGGTCTGATGCACCTGGCGGTTCACCAGAATGTTGCCACTGTGGCGCTCTTCAGATACAACGTCATGTTCAAGCGAGACTACCCGCACGCCCGTTCGCTCATTGCTCCGTTGTGCCACCAGGCATGCATCGATATCGAGTACAGCTCGGTGCCCAACAAAGTAATCAAATATGACTCCTTTGTGGAAAGCGAAGAGAAGGTTTATTGGGAAACCTGGAGCTGCACTAAGGAAAATTGGTCCGAGCGTTGTATGGCATCGATTCAGCCGGAGCTGGTGCAGGACGCCGTTGGCGATCTGACCTCCATTTCACTTTTGGGCAGGTGATCAGTATTGCCTGATTTCGAGCACATTTACGATGTCGTGATAGTTGGGGGCGGGCCGGCTGGAATAAGTTGCGCTCTGGAATGCCACGAGTCTGGGCTGGATGTAGTTGTGCTGGAGCGTGCCGAAAGAGTAGGCGGGCAACTTTCATTGATACCCGGGCCCATTTATAACTATGCCGCCGGTTTTTTTGAAAGCGGAGAGACGATGCGCAACGAACTCGAGAAGGTCGCTCAATTGTTTTTGACGGATCGCATAAAAACCGGCTGCAGTGTTGTGAGCATGAATCTCGCTCAAAAGGAAATCGTTACTGATACTGGGGTTTTCAGAGGAAAGACAGTTTTTCTTGCCACTGGATATCGATTGAAAGAATTTGATTTGCCGATACCAAACAACTTTGCAGATGATGTGCTGTATCGTAGCGGTATCTACAGAGAGTCTCTGAAAGGAAAACCGATTGCCATCGTAGGCAGCGGTGACAGTGCGGTTTTTACAGCTCTTGATTTGGCTGAGTATTGCTCCCATGTCACAGTTCTTGCCAGAGGTGAGACCTTCAAAGCGAGACCGGATATAGTGGCACAAATGAAAAATCACAATGTGATTGAAGCTCATACCAGTTCAGTTGTTATCCGTCTGCGGGGTCAGGAGAGCCTGGAATCTGTGATTGCGGTTAATGAAAAACGTGAATTTGAAATCAAGTGCACAAAACTGATTGCCAAGCTTGGTTATCTCCCTAATACCGACCTTTTTGCCGATCAATTGCAGAACGCGCGCGGGCACATAACAGTGGACCAAAACTTTTCTACGTCAATAAAAGGAGTTTTTGCCGCAGGAGACATTGTGCACCCGGGCTACGATCGAATCGCATTTGCTGCAGGCAGTGGCATGATGGCGGCACGCTCCATAAGAGTCTTTCTGGGCCACACGCCTTAGGTCCTTAAACAATTAGAGTCCGTTCACCGTTCGTTCATTTTGTCGTTGTATGGTTGATAAAAGTAACTACCAACCAGGGCTTGGGAAATGGAAGCAACAGTATCTATTTTGTCTTGCGCAAAGCGAAGAAAAGTCGAAGAATCGCCGGCTACGAAATTTTCATCGGAGATTGCCGAAAATAGTCTGGCCCGAGAAGTCGACATACAAAAGATCGCTTGCGCCGTTGAGATGATTCTCGAAGCTGTGGGAGAAGATCCACGCCGGGCCGGCTTGATTGATACACCTCAACGGGTCGCCCGCATGTATCAGGAACTGTGCTATTCCACAGGTGTAGATGCGGCGTCGGAAATCAGCTGCAAGTTTCAGGAAGGTACAGAAGGGCTGGTTGTCATCAAAGATATTGAATTCAACAGCTTGTGCGAACATCATCTCGTGCCTTTCATGGGCAAGGCGCACGTGGCCTATCTCCCCAGCCACGGAGTGATCACAGGTCTTTCTAAAATAGCCCGAGTTGTCGAATTGACGGCGCGACGCTTGCAGGTGCAGGAGAGAATGACTGAGGAGATTGCCGATGCGATCTTCAAAGGAATAGAAGCGCAGGGTGTCTGCGTCTGGATTGAAGCGGAACATATGTGCATGTCGATGCGCGGCATTAAAAAACCCGGTGCAAGGACTGTTACGACTGTTTTCAGAGGCCTATTCAAGGAAGATCCTCAAATGCGGGCGGAAGTGCTTTCGCATCTCAAGTGAACGGCTTCAGGTTATGCTCGAACTTCCCGACTCAGCCTCAGACCCACTGCAATAGTTTGCGATCGCTACCGACGTCTTGCACCAGATCAATGTACTTTGTCGTGCCTCTTTCCGTGATTTGAATCTTTTCGTTGTCGACGGCCAGTAATGACACTCCATGAGCACGTAGCACTGCGCCTTGGGTCCTTGCAAAATTGAAAGTGAACTCCTCTTGTTGCTCGATTGGAAGTCTGTCGAAATATTCGGCCAACTGAGCGAAATTGCGCTGGAAATCCAGGGATGGCTCGTGGTGTGATGCATTGTCCCAGCGCAGATTGTTGTTCTTGTCACGCCCGCCCAATCCGGCAGCCACATCTGACGTCCAGAAGTCGGGTACCTTTCCGTCATTGGCTTTGCCCTTCATGAATTTGAGGAGGTCGATGTTTTGAGGAATTCCGTAATGGGCTTTGAATTCTTCCTGACTGAGTGGCAGGTCGTCGCCGGCAGCATAATAATTTCCTCTGTCCCCTTTTCTCTCGGTTATCACTTTGCTTGAATCTTTCCGAGATGGAGCAGAAGGACTAGTATCGCCACGCTTATTGTCTCCGCCGAGCTGACGGAGCTCGTCTCTCAACTTGGCATTTTGCTCGCGCAGTCTTTCGTTCTGGCGGTGCATCATGAGCATTCGATCTTCTCTCTGGTTTAGCATCACGAAGGTGGCCATGTCCTGGTAGGAAATCCCTTTCCCTTTTTTGCCGTCAGCCCTCGTAATTTCATTGAAATCTCGCATTATCAAAAGCAAGTCTGCTTTGTCTTGAGGAGAAATATTGTCGCCGACGCGAATAAGGTAATTGTTCAACTCATCACGTGTAATGTGATCCTTGTGCCGACCTATATTGATTCCACCGGCATGCTTGTCTAGAGTATTCATCAATTCGCGAGAGGTGCGATGTAGTTCGAGCTGATGATTGCCAAAGCGTCGATCGTAGCGATCATTCGAAAAGTCGATCGAAAAACCGTCGTCAATGGGGGCGGTCCTTCTCCATTGATTGCGATCACCACCGTAGCGGCCGTAAGTTCTATCAACAACATCTGCAAATATGTTTTCACTCGGGTCCGTTTCACCTAACCTATTAGTCAGGTCTCGGATTGGGTCACGACCGGAGAAATTTGAGCGAATGTCTTCTACTACGTGGGCGTCTGGGTCATGGCGAAAGCCGGGTAGAGAAAAAGCCATGGGGCTAACTCCTTCAAATTGGGTGTTAGTAAGTGAATGTCTGGGCTCTGAGCTGGGCGCCGACAAGCGGCGGCTTTGCACCCCAGTTGTAAAGGGGTGCTGGATGAAAGTTGTTATCGACTTGTTAACGCCGCCTTATGGAAAATTGCTTCTGCCGAATTGTTCGCCCGGCTGGCATTTACGCTCTTTGAGCTCTAAATACGGCTAAACAGTTATCGGCAGGAAGTTTTCATGGTACTTGTGAATTCGA
>JADZFV010000591.1 GCA_020854255.1 Candidatus Melainabacteria bacterium
ATTCACAAGCGCGAGTTTGCCTCTGTCGTACAGCTGGCCATCGCCTTTGTCGAAGCGGTAAACGTCGACGACAACTGGGGCGTCTACATCGTCAACTGGCCGGTAGCCGGCTAACAGGTCTTGGACCGATTACGGAACGCGCCCTTAGGCGCGCTCCGCATTAAGGAGAACAGCTATGAAAAGCTATATCGTTCCAAACCTGGACAACAACGATAAGCAGATGTTGCACGACCACGGGGTGGTTTTCTACCCATGGGACAACATCTCCATCATCGTCGAGCAGGCTCAGTTGGAGCATGCGCTCCAGCTTCTGGGCGCCACCGCCACCGAACAAGCCACCGAGTATGAAGGTTTCTTCTTGCTCACCCTCACGTTCACCCCCGTGCAGACGATGGTGACCGGCAATCAGCGGGGAAGACAGTACGACATGGCCACGGCCGCGTCGCGCGCTCGCTACATCGAGTTGTGCTCGGCGCGCCTGGGTGACATGGCCAGGCAGGCGATGGCGAAAATCAACAATCGCAAGCTCAAGCTTGGCCCCGCGCAGGAAGTCTTCGTCAAAAATGCCCGGCATCACTTCGTCGGCGCTACCAACCTTCCAGAAGATGCGCTCAGAAAGCGCTTCGCCGATGAATACGATCGCCTGACGGCGGTCGACAAAGTGAAAGCGGTGCGTGTCACCAACGGCGCGCTGCTCGTTTTCACCCATCCCCTGATCGCCACCAACCCCAGGGGCGGCAGAAAGCACGAGCTGGGCGAATACATGATAGTCATCCGCACCGATGGTGTAGACGATGGCGTCAGATGGTTCAACAGCACCCGCCGTGTTCGCACAGTGCAACCGGGCATGAACGCTCCGCGCGTTTATCCGGACGGCACGGCTTGCATCGACGAAATCAAGGAAACCCTCCTTGAACTGATCGCGCAGTTCGAATTCGCCACCGTCGCCGAGCTGGCTATCCAGTTTGTCGAGACCACAGGCGAAGACGATCTCAGCAAGTTCATCGAAAAATGGCCGCCCGCAAAAGGCTGAGCCCTGGAGACAGACAATGAATCCCAAAGACGACAACAAGTCGGATAAGCCGGTCATTCGCACGGGCGAAACCGGCGCAAGCGGACAGCCCACGGGCAATCCGAATGAAGAGCACATCACGTCCGGCCCCGGCTTCTTCGAGAAGCTGTTTGGCTTCTCTCTGAACGGCTCGCCTCAAGGATCGCAGCCCGGCGAGACTCCCGTCAAGCCCGCAGCGGACAAGCCTGTGTACAAGCCCGCTTCCGGTGGCACCAGCGTGCCTGTGGTCAACAGCACCACGCCGCCGCCTTTGCCCACCGTCCAGGACGGTGTGGCCGAGGACGCCACCGCGGCCGACGGCTCTGCCAGGACCGGCGACACCACCTCTGGTGCAGCCGCCGGCGACAAGGACAAGGAGGAGAAGAAGCCCTCCTATGTATTCCGCGAGACTGAAGGCCCGCTCAAGCCGCACTTCGCGCACCCCCGCACCGAACTCATCTTCGCGCCCGTAGCGCCGACTGTCTACATGACGCCGGACGCCTACAAGCGCATGTGCCTGTACGTCGAACTGGCCCCCAAGGAAGTAGGCTGGCTGGGCACGGTGAGCAAGCGCCCGAACGGCGACTTCTTGATCGAGGAAGTCTTCCTGGTCGAACAGGAAGTGACGTCTGTCGAAACCGAGCTGTCCGTCGAGGGCAGTGAGAAGCTCGTCCTCGAGCTTCTGGAAGGCGGCGACCCCGGTCTCGACAAGGCCAACAAGCTGCACTTCTGGGGGCACTCGCACGTGCGTATGGGCACCAGCCCGTCCGGCACCGACGAGAGCACCATGCAGCGCTTCGCTCGCGAAGGCCACGAATATTACGTTCGCGGCATCTTCAACAAGCTCGGTCGCGGCTGCTTCGACGTCTATTACTACAAACTCGGCTACCGCATCCTGGATGTGCCGTGGGCGGTGATGGATCCGGCCAATGGCAAGGTGCTCCTCGACCGCCGCGCCACAAACCGCAGCTGGTGGCAGGGTGGTCCGAGCAACGATCGTCCGTCCGGCTACAATTACGGCGGCAGCTATGGCGCCTCAGGCGGCTACCAGAGCACCTGGAAGGAGCGCCAGGAAGAGCAGGCGAAGAAGCAGGACGAACAGTCCGGTCTTTCCGAATTCCTGAAGCGCGACGAAAGCGCGCCCAAGCCGAAGAAATTCGACCCGCTCGAGATCGACGCCGAACTGCGCGCGCAGGTGACTGCCGAATACAAGGCCAAGGTGAAGGAGCGCTATTTCGCGCCCTTCAAGTGGTTCGGCGGCGGCAAGAAGGACGACGAAAAGAAGGACGACGGCAAGAACGGCGACAACAAGGGCGCCGGCACGGGTGACAACGCCGTACAGAATGCGACCTCTGGTCCGGATGATGTCGGCGGGCAGGTGGAAGACGGCGATCTGATTCCGACAGGAAAGGACATTCGCCCCGGCGGCACCCCTTTTAATGACAAGCCTGGCGCCATCAAGGGCGGTGCCAGTCCTCAGCAGGAGGAGAAGAAAGGCTTCTTCGCATGGTTGGGCAGCCTGTTCGAAAGCAGCCCCACCGCCAGCCAGCCCTATCAGAACACTTCGGAGCGCCCGCGCAAGCGCTGCACGCCTCAAAACTGCAACGATGCAGCACACCCCTGGAGCACCAACTACAGGGGGCCGAAGATCAACGATCCGCAACAGAGCGGTACGCCCTGCACGCCAAACAACTGTCAGGACCCGGCCCACCCCTGGAACGCAAGCGACAAGGGCGGCAAGCCTGCTAACAACAATGGCACCCGCGACAAGTGGCTGCCGGACGACGCCATATAAGCAAGATGCCGCCGCAAAATCGGTAGCGCCATTTCAGCGCATACCGGGCTGCGGCCGTCTTGCACAAAGGAGATCAAAAACATGAACAATGTCGATATCACGCGTCACGTCGAGATCTTCTCGCGCGACGCATTCGGCAACAAGCGCATCGACGTGATTGGCGCCGGTGCGACCGGCTCGCGCATCGTTCTGAGCCTGGCCAAACTGGGTCTGGAAAACATCCACGTCTGGGACTTCGACGTAGTCGAGGCCCACAACATCGCCAACCAGGCTTACGACCAGTCGCACATCGGCAAGCTCAAAGTCGACGCGCTGGCGGAAGTCGTGAAGGCGGCCACCGGTCTGAAGATTCACACGCACAACGAGCGCGTTGACGGCAGTCAGACGCTCGGCGACGTCGTCTTTCTGCTCACCGACACGATGGCATCGCGCAAGGAAATCTGGATGAAGGGCATCCGTTACAAGATGCGCACCAAGCTCATGATCGAGACCCGCATGGGTGCCGACACTGGCCGCGTGTACACCCTGAACCCGACCAAACCGGCTCAGGTAAAGGGCTGGGAGGGGACGCTCTACGACGACGCCAAGGCGGAAGTTTCCGCCTGCGGTACATCCATCACGGTCGGCCCCACCGCTGAGACCGTCTCAGGACTGGCCGTCTGGCAGTTCATTCGCTGGCAGTCCATCGAGAGCGGCAAGGAAGACACCCTCGACAACGAGATCATCTTCGGTCTCCGTCCGCTGTACACCATGACCAGGAATTTCGACTAACGTCGAAATTCCGTCGACACGGAAAACCCCGTCTGGGGTTTTGCAACCCTGACGGGTCACGGACAAAGTTGCCTCTGGTGTCACGCCAAGATGGTGACTTGAGTTGACCCTTGTCTCACAACTCATCTCAACAATATGCTCACCTCGCCTACGCGAAGGTGATCCTCAAATGAGGACGGACACCATGCCGCAAAACTCGCAATCACTTGATAAAGTGCTGGCCTTGGCAGGCCTCAAAGCCGCAGCGATCGGCACCAAAGATATCAACGTGGCGTGTCTTGTGGTTGCCGTGGCAGCTGAAAGTTCTTCTCTCGGTCACAAGCTCCTTCTGGAAGCCGGTCTCACGGCTGACATTCTGGAGCGCACTGCGCGCAACCTCTTTGGTTCGCCGCAGGCCGCAGGTGGAACAAATACGCTCACGGCACCAGAAGTCGGGCGCGATGCCCAGGAAATGCTCGTCAAAGCCGGCGAAGTCGCCGAGAAGAGCAAGCATATCTACACGACACCCTCTCACTTGCTGCACCAACTGGTGAAACACCCGGATGGTCAGCGAGTCATCAAAGCCGCATTCCTGGCCATCGAACGCCGGAATCAACCCCCGATCGTATTGCCGGGCGGCGCCCAGGTCGACGGCAATCTCACCCCCGAGCAGCGTCTCAAAAATCTGACCGCTTTCCTCGATGCAGCCATGAAGACTAACGTCAACGGGCTGCCCGAGGGCGAAGGCGCGATGACGACGATGCTCGACCAGATGACGGTGGACCTCACCAAGCTTGCTCGTGAGAACAAGATCCAGCCGATCGTCGGGCGCAAGAAGGAAATCCGCCGGGCCGTAGAAATTCTCGGTCGCCAGACCAAGAACAACCCGGTCTTCATCGGCGAACCCGGCGTCGGCAAAACTGCCATTGCCGAAGGGCTGGCCGTTGAAATTGCCTTCGACCGAGTGCCCAAGAGCCTGAAGGGAAAGCGCATCCTGCGCCTGGACCTGGTCGCTCTTGTGGCCGGCACGAAGTACCGCGGCGAGTTCGAGGAGCGCATGAAGCAGCTTCTCACCGAGCTCATGGCCACCAAGGATTGCATCGTCTTCATCGACGAGCTGCACACCTTGATCGGAGCCGGCGCCGCCCAGGGTGCAATGGACGCCAGCAACACGCTCAAGCCGGCCCTTGCCCGGGGCGAAATCACCGCCATCGGTGCCACCACTCTGGACGAATACCGCCACATCGAAAAAGACGGCGCTCTCGAGCGCCGTTTCCAGCCGGTCACGGTCGACCCGTCCAGCGTCGAAGACACGATCGAGATTCTGCGCGGGCGCAGAAAGTCGCTGGAAGATCACCACGCCATCACCATCTCGGATGAGGCAATCGTCTCGGCGGCGCAAATGGCTGACCGGTACATCACCGACCGCTTCCTGCCCGACAAGGCCATCGACGTCATCGACGAGGCCGGCAGCGCGCTGGCTATCGACTTCCCCGGCAGCGAACTGACAAGCGAGCACATCAACTCGAAGATCAGCCAGATGACGGGCATCAAGCTCGACAAGCTCACCGCCGACGAATCCGAGCGGCTCTCGAAGATGGAGGACAACCTCCATGAGCGCGTCATCGGTCAGCACATGCCGATTTCGGCTGTGTCGCGTGCGGTGCGTCGTTCGCGCGCCGGACTGAAAGACCCGAAGACGCCAATCGGCAGCTTCCTCTTCCTCGGTCCGACCGGCGTCGGCAAGACCGAGCTCACCAAAGCTCTGCAAGCGTTCCTCTTCGACGATGAGCGCACCATCGTTCGCCTCGACATGAGCGAATACATGGAAAAGCACAGCGTCTCGCGCATGATCGGCGCGCCTCCGGGCTACGTCGGTTATGAGGAAGGCGGCACACTGACGGAAGCTGTGCGGCGCAAGCCCTACAGCGTGATCCTGCTCGACGAAATCGAGAAGGCGCACCCGGATGTGTTCAACGTCCTTCTGCAGGTGCTCGACGACGGTCGACTGACGGACGGTCAAGGCCGCACCGTCAGCTTCAAGAACACCATCATCGTCATGACGTCCAACATCGGCGCCGACCTGATCATGGGCATGCTAGAACAGCTGGGTGCCGAGTGCACTCACGAAGACCTGCTCAACACCGTGCTGCCTCTTGTGCAGCGGATGTTCCGTCCGGAATTCCTCAACCGCCTGGATGAGATCGTCTGCTTCGGACAGCTCTCGAAAGACGAGCTCAAGGAAGTGCTGAAGCTGCAGCTGAAGGATCTGCTCAAGCGTCTCGATGCCTCCCACAAGGTTGGGTTGGAAATGACGGACGAAGCACGCAGCATCATTCTCGATGCCGGCTACGATCCCAAGTACGGCGCTCGCCCGATGAAACGCGCGGTGCGCCGCCTGCTCGAAGACCCGATGTCTGAAAAGATCATCTCCGGAGGCATCAAGCGCGGAGCAGTCGTCAACGTCGAAGCGGACGGCAAATTGCTCGTTCTCTCCTGCACCAATCCGGTGGAGGAGACCAAGTCCAAGGTGTCGCTCGCCAAGCCGGTTTCGCTGGCTAAGGGTGGCTCTGCAGAAGAGCCGAGCGGCGAGGACGAAGGCAAAGATGACGCGACCGTCTCTCTCAAGAAGGGCGGAGCCACAGACGCAGGAACTGCTACGTCACTTAAGAAGACCTGATTAATTCACCAGCAGGGAGAGTAGTCTTGCTATACACAGCATCTGAAGTAAATGCATATTTTAAGCGATGCAATTCGGCTCTACAAGCCAGTTGTCTTTCGAAAATGGCATTTATTTATGACGTCGCGTATAGCCTAACGCTACCTGTCTGGTTGCTCTGACGACAGAGTGCAGAGAGAAACGCAACTGGTCGGATGAAGCGGGAGCTCAGCTTGGCTGGGTCCCTTCGTATCTGCCGATGAGTCAATCTTGAAACCACGCATAGCGAGCCCCTCAAAAGGTTCACTGTGTGTGGTTTCTTCTTTCAGCATTTGCTACTACAACATACAGTTTAACAAACAAATCACAATATGTCGATTTTCTTACATCACATCGACATATCTACAACATCTGTCGATGTGATCGACACATAGAAAAACCGCAAACTCTGCATGTGCCTAATGTGTCGATTATTTTGCA
>JADZFV010000592.1 GCA_020854255.1 Candidatus Melainabacteria bacterium
ACAGGTTCATATGATTTCCCTATAAAATCCTTTAGCCAAGAACAAATTTGTTCAACGCCATACGTGCTGCCGCATTGTTTTCAGCCATTTTTGTCAAATGCTCGACTATGTCTGAAAAACATTTGTCGAACGGCATTTCGGTCGTTTTCAGCGCCACTCCACGCACGATTTTGAGGTGCTTAGCGCTGTAGCGTCCACTTCCCGTTTTGATGATTTGGAAGTGCGACTCATCGAACTTAATCGTCATTTGCTCTACCGGCTTTTCTTTGGAAAAGATGTTTCCGCCGCGCTTGATTTCTACGCTGTCCGGCAAGCAAGTGCTGAGCATGCGCGCCAATTGTTCGACCATGTCAGCGGCAGCCTTCTGGTCCATTTTGAGCGACGCAGCTAACGTTTCAAATTGCAGTGCCTGTTCAAAATCGTCCGTCACAGGTGTTTCCTCCGAGCCAATGAGTCTAAATCAAATGACATCAATCAGGCCGTCGACAGCAGGACGTGCAAAAGGGAAACAAGTACTTCAAACGACTGCTTCTTCTGGTTCGATTTCCATTCGATTAACAAAGTCAGAAAAAGAATCTGCTACCAGAGTCAAATTGACAAATTGCCAAACCTCAGGGTCGGGCGTATTCGGTTCTGTATGCTCAGGCTCATCTGGTTCGAATTGAGACTCCCAGTAAAAAACCTTTCCTTTCTCATTACCGGAAATAACAAGACAGAAGAAGTCACCATTGTACTCATCGAAAGCAATAGGGATCAAAGTATCCGGCAACCGACCGCGAAGAATTCGGACGTAACGCAAAAGACTTTCTTGTCCACGCTCTCCACCGAGAAAGGTGCCAACACGAAATTTCTCATGATTGGGAGACTTCTCCAGCGGACTGACAACAACCGAATGTTCAGGAAAATTTGACCATCCAAACTTTGATATCACCGAGAGATAGTCAGGCGGAATCGAAAACCCGGTGATCGATTTGATTTCCTCGAGTTCCTTCTGACTGGGCGGAACAAAGATGTTCCCCGTGGGTGAAATTCCAAGTTTCTCCAGTCTTGCAATCGCATCTGTCACGTGGTTCTCTTCCTTTGCCCAGCAGCTGAGCCGGTATGCCTGAATAGCTTGTGAATCTTACGGTTTACGATCTGAATAACGTTGCTCCTATCTTCGAGTTCCTCAAGCTGACGTGTAAGTTCAATTAGCTTTGCCTTCTGCGGATCATCGTCCGCCAGCGCATCGGCATAATTGCGAGTCAAAGCAACGGGCTGCATTCTCGGATCTCTTTCTGCGACAGCCGCCATCCATATCCCAGACTTTGACAAACGCTCATGCTTGGCTTTCCTCGCAGCTTCCACTTGAATTCCAGCATTCTCGCCCTCATTCTGTTTGACCCGCAAATTTTCCTTGACAGTCACCTCCCTCCCATCGTCATGGACAAGAGTAAATGCAGCAGGAGGTTTCTGCTCAGAGGTACGTAATTTGGGTTTGAGTAATGGAACGAAAACGCACGCTAAGTCGTTAACTAAACCCCTCGCGTCCAAGTAGACGAAAGCCGCATGGAATCGGGATCAATTTTTGCTATTTTGTCCGTTAACTAAACTACTGTATAATTAACACTATGGGCAATAAGAAAATCAAGGCAGCGATTTACGCGCGCGTTTCGACAACCGAGCAAAATCCGGAAGCGCAATTAAAAGAACTGCGGGAGTATGTCGAAAGGCGCGGCTTTGTCTTGCACAAAGAATACGTCGACTACGTGACCGGCGACTTCGAGAAACGCAAAAAGAGCAAACGCAAACCGAAAGACCAGGCGTATCAAGAGCTGATGGAAGATGCAGCAAAACGCCGCATTGATTGTGTGATCGTCTGGAAATACGACCGATTTGCGCGTTCTCTGAGCGTCCTTATAGACGCCCTGGAGCATTTTCATAAGCTTGGGGTGGACTTCATCAGCTACACGCAAAACATCGACACTACAACGCCAATGGGCAGGTGCTTTTACAACGTCATTGGCTCCTTTGCAGAATTCGAGAAAGAAATGATAATCGAGCGAGTAAACGCCGGCCTTGCCGCAGCGCGGGCCAGAGGCGTGCGCTTGGGCAGGCCGGAAAAAGACAAAACAGCACCTGGGCGCATTTCCGCATTGAGGGAGGAAGGCTGGAGCTTAAGGCAAATAGCCAAAAGAGAAAAGCTCACTGCTGCCGGCGTGCTGAAAATTCTTCGGCGTATTGACCACACTGTTCGAGAAGCCGATACGAAGCTTGATTCGCCCCCAGCAGCCATGAATGTCAGCCAGAGTCCGAAGATATTGGATGCTCTTATGCTCGCGCCATTGTCCAACCAGAGCACCGAGCCGTTAGCAAAAAGTCCGGCGATTCATCAGTTGAAACTTGCCATACTCGGTATAGAACCGCAAATCTGGCGCCAGCTTTTAATTAGAGGCGACATGAATTTCAAGAAGTTGAGTGATGCGATCTGTAGCTCACTTAGTTGGACCGGTTATTGCCAGTACTACTTTGCAGTCATGGACGGGTCGCGTGATGCCGGAATACGAATACCGTCAACTGTTGAAAGTTCGGAGTGTTTTTCAGAATTTGATCTGTCGCCGGGAGAAAAGATGCTCTATATCTATGACTACGGTGCAGGCGACTACTGGACAGTGGAGATAATTTTTGAGAAATACGTCGCTTTCGATCAGAACCTTCAATATCCGCACTGCGCGGCCGGCGAGCTTGCCGGTCCACCAGAAAAATGCGGCGGGCCAGATGCGTATCAACGTGCGTATTACTTTCTGAGTCGACAAAAAGTGAGAGGAAAGAAGGCATCCAGTGGCAAAATCTCGCGCCTTGAAAAAGAGTGGTATCGTGAAAATTACCGATTTTTTGACCCAGATCACTTCGACCGAGATGAAACAAATAGGAAGCTTTCACAGCGAAAACTCAGACGTTTTCGCACTGATGAATAAGCACGGTGGAATTGGTATTGAGTGTCCGGTAACCGAGATGGAAGCTGGAAAGGCTCACAGGTGCAGAAGATTGCACAATATTGAATTAGACTTGTCTATTATCTGCAAAGCAAAAAATTGGGGGTTGGATGGCTTGACAGAATCGGGCTTTTGCCTAGTTGTCAAACAACTGCGTGAGGCTCGGAAGTTCTGAGGACACTATTGATCTGTGCTAACAACTTGGACCTTTAGATCAGGAAAATCAAGTCGGTAGGTGGAGGGAGTTGATGTTGCACTTTTTGCAAAGGGCGCACAGTTTCGAATTAGTTGAAGAATCTTGTTGTCTAACTCAGTAGAACCGGTTGATTCATGAATTTTCAATTCGCTAATGTCGCCTGACTTATCAAGTGTAAGATTGCAAGTTGCACGCTTGTTGTTGAGTAATTTTTCAAATTTCTCACGAACTACAGTTGGGCCGAGACGTAGAGATTCTTTGTTTTTGTCTACAGATAAGGCGATTTGATTTTTGATGTTTGTGCACATCAGAAAAGGAACTAGCCCTTCATTTTTCGCTTTCCAACCACACGATGTCGGCAGCTTGTCATCACGCCAATCTTTTCGGCTTGCCTCTGCTGAATAAGTAGTTGAAAGTCCAAGCAAAAAACAAAGGACTATGGTGCTTTTAGACAATGTTTTCAAACTAAACTCCTTTTCTTGCCTTTATTGAAAATAATACTGCAAGCTAGATGGAGCTGGAAGGATCTCCTTCCAGCTCCACCGCAGCTATGAAAGCTTTCGATTGCTAGTTAATTGCAAGCATAGGATGGAGTATAGGTTCTTCCCATCCTAGCCGCAGCTACCTGCTGAGCACAACCGAAATAACCCTTCTGCATCAGGCCGTCCGCGGTCGAAAAGATGAAAGCGGCCGGAGGATTCAGCATCTGATATGCAAATGCCTGGGCATAAGGTTCCGTGTAGCCGTTATGGCCGTTCAACTGACCTTGGCCAAGAATCTGCTGCGAAGTTATGGAAATTTCATAATTGTCCAAACCAGCATACTGCGCGGTAACCAGTTGTCCGTTACTATCGCAAAATGGCTGTCCCGTTTGGAAATCAATGAGATCATCAAAGGGCGCAGTGTGATTCGTTGAGCAGGGCGGACCTGCATTTACCAGATGAGCAATATCATGCTCAAACAGTCCATTTGCCCCGAAATACGGAGCCAAAGTACTGTAGTAACCTCTGGCGAAATCATCGACATGGCCGAGTTCGTGTGCAGCAACTTCTCGAATAGAATCTGCGCTCAGAGACAATGGACCGGTAGGAGGTAGTGTTCCTTCCCTAAAGATCGAGGCATCCACAGTATTTTCATCCTCGACATAGGTGACACCGAGCGCAGTATCAGCTGGTAGCCTAAAGAAAGTGAACCAATCATCCTGATTGGTTAGCGTGTACAGGGTCAGCTTCTTACTTGCCAGATCTGCGTTGGTGCTACTGGGAAGATCTCGTGCTACTTCCGATGGGATAAGGTCAAGAGCGTCCGGAGCTTCCGGATGCGCACAGTTCCAGTAGGTTCTTGGCCAGGCGAAGCCCGTCAACCACTGCTGGCATTTGATCCCATTCAGTGTGATAGAACCTCCAAATGTACTTTGGTCGGCAACCGAAGAGCCAAGCGAGACATCCACCACTATGTTTATGGGGAAAGCAACAGCATCAGTGACCTCAAGCGTGCCACCTGCGCCGTCTGTACCTCCATTAGCCTTGATTTCCGAGTTAATTAGATTGACAGCGCCACTGGAAATCTTGATCTCGCCACCAGTTCCATCACCGAAACCTTGAGCAGATAGGATGGCCAGTTGGGTATTGCTGCGCCCGACCTGAATAGGGTTGGTCGCCACGATGTTTATCTTGCCACCGTTACCGCGCGAATTTCCTCCATCTGCTTTTATGACTGCATCGAGCAAATGAATTGTGTCAGCCTGGATCGTAATGGTCCCGCCTGGCTTAGTGTCTGCACCATTGGCCAAAATTTGTGCGCTCTCACCTGTTGAAGTGTTGAGAAATTGGCCAGCGGTGATGGTAATGTCGCCACCTTCGCCATCTACAAGGAGAGCGGATGCGTCAATTGCTGGCGCCAGCGCTTGTTCTTGTAGATAAATTTTTCCATTGTTGTTGCTGTTGTCGATAAGAATGCTTCCTTTACTTCCTCCTCTGGAGGTCGCCGAGATCGACATAGCTTCTATGCCGGAACCCAGATCTAGGTTGCCTCGGTCGACCGTAAGCGCAACCACGCCACCAGAGCCGTTCGTACCTCCACCGTTTGCCTTCAAGGAGACATTCGCTGAAGCAGTATTTCGCACTTTGTCTGCAATGATGTTGACGGTTCCTGCGTCACCGTCAGGATTACTTGCATCGAAAGTGACACCGTCACCGTTGAAAATGAGCGAATTGACTCCTAATGGAGAGCCAGGAATGTCCACTGTAATTTGCGACCCCGTGCCAGTAGCAGCGATCAGGCTCGTGCCGTTGTTGAACTTGAGCGGTTTTGCTGTAATTTCAACTTTTGCCTGATCGCTCTTGGATTTGAACGTGAGATTTCCAGACCCATTAACCAGGACTTCGTCCGTGGTCACATTGACTGGGAAATTGTCAAC
>JADZFV010000593.1 GCA_020854255.1 Candidatus Melainabacteria bacterium
CACTATGCCGTTTATCGTGTTTGCAGTCCACCATTCGTGATAGACTTATCGCTGGTAGCGCCTAATCACACGTATTCTTTTGTATTTATCAGGGGTTCCGTGGGCTTGTTCAAAAACTATATTCGCAGAGGTATCGGTGTCGATCTCGGCACCGCGAACACTCTCATCTACATAGACAAGCAGGGCATAGTCCTGCGCGAGCCGTCTGTAGTCGCGGTCGATGATTTGACCAACTCTGTCAGGGCCGTAGGTGAAGAGGCCCGGGCTATGCTGGGACGCACTCCCCAGGGCGTGCGCGCCACCAGACCGCTCAGAGACGGCGTCATTGCTGAGTTCAAATATGCCGAATACATGCTCAAAGAGTTTCTCAGCCGCGTGCTCAATGGCAATCGTGGTTGGATGTCTCCCGATATCGCTATCGGTGTGCCGTGCGGAATTACTGATGTAGAGCGCAATGCAGTCAGGCAGGCTGCTCGCAGTGCCGGCGCCGGTCAAACTTACTTGCCTGAAGAACCCATGGCTGCTGCCATTGGCTCAGGACTGCCCGTTGCTGAAGCGACAGGCTCGATGATCGTTGATATCGGTGGTGGTACCACCGAAGTGGCTGTGATTTCTCTTTCCGGTATCGTCGTCAACGAATCCTTGCGCGTGGCTGGCGACGAATTGAATGAAGCGATCATCAGATATTTGAAGAAAGTGCATTCGCTGGCTATTGGCGAGCGCACCGCAGAAGAGATCAAATTCCGCTTGGGCTCGGCTTACAAAGCGGTTGAAAACGATCGTTATGAAGTGAGAGGACTGAACCTGATCAACGGCCTGCCCCGAACTGTCACGATCAGCCGCGGCGAAGTCAGGGAAGCAATGACCGAAACTCTTACCCGCGTTGTTGAAGCGGTGCGCCGCACGCTCGAGCGTTGCCCGCCCGAACTGGCTGCCGACATCTACGACCGCGGCATCATGCTCACAGGCGGTGGTGCTCTCTTGCAGGGGTTGGACGAATTGATCTCGAATGAGACAGAAGTTCCTGTTTTGATTGCCGAAGATCCGCTTTCCGGTGTTGCCATAGGTACCGGCAAGATGCTGACTGATCCGCAATACCGCCGGGTATTGGCGCACGCACTCTGCGAAAATTAGGGAGACAGGCTTTTGGCATCCCAGAACCAGGGTAACCTTGATTCTGAGGCGATCGCTGAGGTTGTCTTCTTTCTCATCGTCGTCTGGATGATCGCCGGCCCGATTCGCGGCACTGTTTTGTCCACCCAAACATGGGTCAGTTCCGTCTTTACCAAAGGCGCCACTCAAGTCGAGTCGACGAAGAATTTGGCCGAAAAACTAATGGAGTCTTCCGAGCGCATCAAAACACTTGAGGAAAAACTGGCCAAATCAGAGTTGGAACTGACCAAATATAAGCAGCAGTCCAGAGACACCAATAAATTGCGCCTGCTTTTGGGCTTGAAAGAAAAAGCTGATCGCAGAACTATTGCCGCCGATGTAATCGCTCGCAATCCGGACAATTGGTTCGAGCAAATAACGGTCGATAAAGGGACGCATGAAGGTGTAACGGAAGGCTCCGCGGTAATCACATCCGATGGTGTTGTCGGCCAGGTCGTCAAACTGAGCGAGCATGCCTCAGTTGTGAAACTTTTGACCGACCCCGATATGAAACTGGGCGTCGTGCTCAAAAAGACTGGTGTGACGGGCATTTTGTCCGGCAACTTTCAGAAGCAGGCAAAAATCGACTGGGTGCCGGTGGGCACGAACGTGGATGTGGGTGAAAAGGTCAGTTGTCTTGGCAAAGGAGGCACCTTTCCTGAAAATCACCCGGTCGGCACTGTTGTGGGAGTGCGGCGCGACGGGAGCGGCGCGTCCATGCAAATTGAGGTTAAGCTCAGCGAAAACTGTTACGATCTGAGCCAGGTGCTCATTCTTCCGCCATTAGGCATGTAAGTAAATGTGAGTTTGTAGATTCAGCAGATTTTGTAGGACCGCCGCCGTGATGCACTTGATGTCGATTAGAGCCAGAAAGCGCCTTGGCGAGATCGGATTTGCAGGACTGATTGTTGTCTTTGCCTGGTTGCTTCAAATTACGGTTTTGACAAAGCTTTCACTAGACAGCGTGTTGTGCAGCCTGCCCCTGGCAATAACCATCACCTGGGGCTCCGTTTTCGGCTCACCATTGAGAAAGCCGTCGCCTGAAGAGTTGCGCTTGCAGCCAGTCGATCAGGCGATCATGATGCAGATTGCCGCGGGCTCAGTCAGCGGTCTAATAATTGGAGCAATATTCGCTTCCTTCTATGCCACTGTTTCTCCCGTTTACCCATTTTCCTATCCGCTCGCCGGCTGGCTGTCCGGATATTTCTCGCTCAAGAGTTTCAACAAGGCTACTCTATTGTGCATTCCTTTGGTCTTGGGTGGAACTGTTTTCGCTGAGTCGATTTCAGCCCTGCAGTTGCATCTTGTCGGCCGTCCTGAAGTCTTATCGAGGCTCGCCGAAATAGCTTTTCCGGAGGCGATTTTGAATTCACTGATCGCACCTTTTATCTATTTCCCGATGCGCACCTGGTATGAGTTTTTTACAGCTCGCGATGTAAGAGAGTAGGATCAGAAGAACTATGATCACCACTTCATCGCAACCAAAGGCTCCGGTTTTCGAAACTACCAGCAAGATGGTAGTGCTACTCGTTGTCATCAGTCTGTGCATGACTGCACTCTTAGTGCGGCTTTTCTGGCTGCAGGTCTTGCAAAACAAGTATTACAAAGCCTGCGCAGTGGAGAATTCTACAAGGGTGACTTTCCTTCGCGCGCCGCGCGGAATTATTTATGATCGACACGGAAATCTGCTTGCCACCAACAAGCAGACACTGTCCATGGTGGCAATACCTAATCAAATCGAGCACCTTTCCGATTTGTCTTTCCGGCTGTCCAAAGTTCTTGATTTGCCGGTGCAAAAGGTGCATGCCCAGCTGCTCAAAGCTAAGGCGTCTCATTCGGTTTTGCCGTATGTTATCGAGCACGATGTAGATATGAAGATGGTTTCCAACTTCTACGAAAATCGCCTATTTCTTCCGGGCATCGATATTCTTGCCGACGTTTCACGCAATTACCCTCATGGCGAGTTGTGCGCGCACATACTTGGGTATTGCGGCGAAATCACGTCCAGTCAATTGGAAACACGCCCCGAAAGGCGTATGGGAGACGTAGTTGGGCAAGATGGTGTAGAACGTTTGTATGACGTTCAATTGCGCGGCGTGGATGGAGAGCAGCGTGTTTCCGTCAATGCCATGGGTACATCGCTCTCGAAGGAAACAGCCAAGCCTGTCGTCACAAAAGAGTCGCAGGCCGGTCAGCCCATTGTTCTATCAATTGATCTCGATCTTCAAAGAGCCGCCTGGAATGCTCTGGGAGAAAAATCGGGCGCAGTGGTGGCCATAGATCCGCAGACTGGAGAAGTGCTTGCTATGGTTTCCAGACCAAGCTTTGATCCTAATGTTTTCACCAGACGCATCACTCCTGCTGTTTGGAAAAAGATCAATGCGCCCACACACCCGATGCACAACCGCGCTCTTGCCGGCTTCCCGCCTGGCTCCATCTGGAAGGCCATTACGCTCATAGCTGCCCTTGAAAATAAAGTTGTAAAACCTGATACGAAATTGCATGTATCAGGTGGTATCAGTCTTGGTGGCTTCTTCTTCGGTGACTGGACCCACTCCACAGGTCTGTTCGACCTGGTCAAATGTCTCGCCTGGTCTCGTGACTCAGCCTTCTACCAGATGGGTTTGAAGATGACTCCCGAAATGATCAAAGACTGGGGCGTCAAATTTGGAGCCGGTCGCCCGACCGGATTAGAGCTGAGACACGAGGGTTCTGGTCTGGTTCCAGACTCGGCATGGAAACTGAGAGTCATGCATGAGAAATGGTATCCGGGCAACACGCTGCACATGTCTATCGGCCAGACATTTACGCAAGTGACGCCGGCACAGGGCGCCCGCATCTTCGGTGCTTTTGGAATGCGCGGGCAAGTTCCGGGTTTGCATCTGGTCATGAAAATTGGTGATCGCCAGATTCCGGCGCCGGTCAAAGAAAAGATCAAAATGAATCCCAAATTTCTCAAGGTAGTCTTGGACGGTTTGAAAGCGGTTGTTGCAAGTGGGACCGCCGGTGCCACCAAACTGGGCACCATCGAAGTGGCAGGAAAAACAGGCTCTGCCGAAGCACCACCGGCCGGCAGCAAGACGCATGCCTGGTTTGCTTGCTATGCACCTGCAGATAAGCCGCGTATAGCCATGTGCTGTTTTGTTGAGCATGGCGGTCACGGTGGATCAATTTGCGCTCCGATCGCAAAGCAAATTCTCGAACAATATTTTGGTTTGAAAAACAACACGCAGTTAGTGCAAAAACCGCCTGCAGCTAAGCCAAAAAGACACTGATGCGTTTCAATATATCGCTCAGCTAGCTGGCCGAGATGATGTGTGATTCATCGTTGCACTACGCCCGGGTGCGTTTTTATATGGACTGCATATAAAGCGGCTGGCTGGACAAGCGTTTGGAAACCCGGGATAATGGCTGCCAGCGTGCTTTAGCATCGTGCGACGGAAGACGACCGAGGGCGACATGACAAAAGTAATAGATACACCAAATTCAGTACCATCGTCCCCACCTGCAACAACTGAGACGGTACCTTGCGAAGAAGCATTGAAGTCTCTTTTCTCGTCTGATGAAGTGGAGGGCAACAATGGCGCTCCTTGCGAGTCGGAAGAAATTGTCCAGATCGACGGCGAAAAGAATCTCGTCAGTGAGGAAACCGGAGCGCTGCCGATGCAATCTCCTGCTAATGCACTGGCACGTTTGAGTGCCGATGGTACTGTGACCAGACAAGAACTCGTAAATGTTCTGGAGAGTTTCGTTGGTCTTATAAAAGCCGACATGATGCCCGTTTCCACAACTAATAACATTGATTTTTCAGTAGCAACTCCGGGACCTGAAAAGATCTCTTTTGTTTCAATCGACGACAAGACTGCCGCGATCGAAGAGCTTAGAGACCTGCTCCTGGAAGCGCAGGAAACTATCATTCGTCTTCTCAATGATCGCGTAGACGACAGGGCTAATTTGGCCCGTTTGGAAGCGGAACTGCGCTTGCTGCCGGATTTGCAAAATCAGGCCGATCGAGCAATTGCCGTTGCCATAAACACCGATGACTTCAGAAGCGACCTGACTAAGGTAAAATTTGAATTAGAAAGACTCAGATTGGCAAAAGTCCGCGAAGAAGTCGGTAATAAGCGCGGTTTCTGGACTGGAGTCAGAGGCTGGTTCTTCAATAAGGGCACTTAAAAGCTTTTTTTACGCTCTGGTGCTTTTAACAATGTACAACGCAAGAATAATCAAAAAGGGCACCTTTCCGCTTCCTCTATGACAACTCAGCAACGAGTGCTGACGTTCCCCATGGATCGCTCCCTGGGTGATCTGTACCTACTCGATGAA
>JADZFV010000594.1 GCA_020854255.1 Candidatus Melainabacteria bacterium
GATAACATACGGCAAAACCGAATGAGACGCCTTAGCTTTGAGCAGCTGGGCATGCACCTTTTGCACCGGCAAATCAAGAACTTTGGACAGCCGGAAAGACAAATCGGAAAGGTGCTCGATTTGATTGGGTATTGCCACCATGGACAGTGTCTGCTTGTTTGTGGCCAGCAGATTGCCGTGCCGATCATAAATAATTCCGCGCGGCGCGCGAAGGAAAGTCACCCGTGTGGAATTTTCCACGGCGCAGGCTTTGTAGTACTTGTTTTGCAAGACCTGCAGCCAGAAAAGCCGCACTATGAGTGCAGTCATGCAAAGACTTATAACAACGAGAAGCACTACCATCTTGCTGGTAGTTTCGAAAACCGGAGCCTTTGGTTGCGATGAACTGGTGATCATAATTTCTCTGACCTTACTCTCTTACATCGCGAGCAGTAAAAAATTCATACCAGGTGCGCATCGGGAAATATATGAAAGGCGCGATCAGTGAATTCAAAATCGCCTCCGGAAAAGCAATTTCAGCGAGCCTCGATAAGACTTCAGGACGGCCGACAAGATGCAATTGCAGGGCCGAAATCGACTCGGCGAAAACTGTTCCACCCAAAACCAAAGGAATGCACAAAAGCGTAGCTTTGTTGAAACTCTTGAGCGAGAAGTATCCGGACAGCCAGCCGACCAGGGGATAGGAAAATGGGTAAACGGGAGAAACAGTGGCATAGAAGGAAGCGAATATTGCTCCAATTATTAGACCACTGACTGAGCCCGCAGCAATCTGCAACATGATCGCCTGATCGACAGGCTGCAAGCGCAACTCTTCAGGAGACGGCTTTCTCAAAGGTGAGCCGAAAACGGAGCCCCAGGTGATCGTAATCGCCAGAGGCAGGCTGCACAAGACGCTGTCGAGTGAAAGCTTCGTCAAAACGGTGATTTGCAGCAACCAGGCAAAGACGACGATCAAACCTGCAAATCCGATCTCGCCAAGGCGCTTTCTGGCTCTAATCGACATCAAGTGCATCACGGCGGCGGTCCTACAAAATCTAAAAAATCCCCAAACTCACGTTTACTTACATGCCTAATGGCGGAAGAATGAGTACCTGGCTCAAATCGTAACAGTTTTCGCTGAGCTTGACCTCAATTTGCATGGAAGCGCCGCTCCCGTCGCGCCGCACTCCCACGACAATGCCGACCGGATGATTTTCCGGAAAAGTGCCTCCTTTGCCAAGGCAACTGACTTTTTCACCAACATCCACGTTCGTGCCCACCGGCACCCAGTCGATTTTGGCCTGCTTCTGAAAGTTGCCGGACAAAATCCCCGTCACGCCCGTCTTTTTGAGCACGACGCCCAGTTTCATATCGGGGTCGGTCAAAAGTTTCACCACAGACGCGTGCTCGCTCACTTTGACGACCTGGCCCACAACTCCATCGGATGTGATTACCGCGGAGCCTTCCGTAATACCTTCACGTGTCCCTTTATCGACTGTTATTTGCTCAAACCAATTGTCCGGATTGCGGGCGATTACATCGGCGGCAATCGTTTTGCGATCAGCTTTTTCTTTCAAACCCAAAAGCAGGCGCAACTTATTGGTGTCTCTGGACTGCTGCTTGTATTTGGTCAGTTCCAGCTCGGATTTGGCCAGTTTTTCCTCAAGCGTTTTGATGCGCTCTGAAGACTCAATCAGTTTTTCGGCCAGATTCTTCGTCGACTCGACTTGAGTGGCGCCTTTGGTGAAGACGGAACTGACCCATGTTTGAGTGGACAAAA
Organism: Candidatus Melainabacteria bacterium; assembly: GCA_020854255.1. GTDB lineage: Bacteria > Cyanobacteriota > Vampirovibrionia > Obscuribacterales > Obscuribacteraceae > QKMZ01. The sequence continues at coordinate 1,760 of JADZFV010000594.1, forward strand.
CTGTGCCGCGAATCGGGCCGGCTATCATCCAGACGACAATGAGAAAGAAGACAACCTCAGCGATCGCCTCAGAATCAAGGTTACCCTGGTTCTGGGATACCACCAGCCGCGTCTCCCTAATTTTCGCAGAGTGCGTGCGCCAATACCCGGCGGTATTGCGGATCGGTCAGCATCTTGCCGGTACCTATGGCAACACCGGAAAGCGGATCCTCGGCAATCAAAACAGGAACTTCCGTCTCATTGGAGATCAATTCGTCCAGCCCTTGCAAGAGAGCACCGCCGCCTGTGAGCATGATGCCGCGGTCGTAGATGTCCGCAGCCAATTCGGGCGGGCAACGCTCGAGCGTGCGGCGTACGGCCTCGACAACGCGAGTGAGAGTTTCGGTCATCGCTTCTCTGACTTCGCCGCGGCTGATTGTAACAGTGCGGGGCAGGCCATTGATCAGGTTCAGTCCTCTCACTTCATAACGATCGTTTTCAACCGTTTTGTAAGCCGAGCCCAGGCGAAATTTGATTTCTTCTGCTGTTCGCTCGCCAATAGCCAGCGAATGCACCTTCTTCAAATATCTGATGATCGCTTCATTCAATTCGTCACCGGCGACGCGCAAGGATTCGTTGACGACGATACCGGAAAGAGAAATCACAGCCACTTCGGTGGTACCACCACCGATATCAACGATCATCGAGCCTGTTGCTTCAGCGACGGGCAGTCCTGAGCCGATGGCAGCAGCCATAGGTTCTTCAGGCAGATAAGTTTGACCGGCGCCGGCGCTGCGAGCAGCCTGTCGGACAGCATTGCGCTCCACGTCAGTAATTCCGCACGGCACACCGATAGCGATATCGGGAGACATCCAACCGCGATTGCCATTGAGCACACGGCTGAGAAATTCTTTGAGCATGTATTCGGCATATTTGAACTCAGCAATGACGCCGTCTCTGAGCGGTCTGGTCGCGCGCACTCCCTGGGGAGTGCGTCCCAACATAGCCCGAGCCTCTTCACCGACAGCTCTGACTGAATTCGTCAAATCATCGACCGCGACTACAGACGGCTCGCGCAGGACTATACCCTGCTTGTCTATGTAGATGAGAGTGTTCGCGGTGCCGAGATCGACACCGATGCCTCTGCGAATATAGTTCTTGAACAAGCCCACGGAACCCCTGATGAATACAAAAGAATACGTGTAATTAGGCGATACCAGCGTTAAGTCTATCACGAATAGTGGACTGCAAACACGATAAACGGCATAGTGTCAGGGCTTCAAGCTTGTTAAGTGGTAACTGGTTTATATCCGATCACACTACTCTTCAAGAGCGTTACGGGTTCTCCGCCTTCAATAGAGAGGGCGAATGCGTCCTCGTCAAACCAGCGCAAAGTGCCGGAAAAGCGCTCACCGCCTGAGACAAAGAATTCAAGACGGACTTTGTCCCTGACGTATTTTTCCAGCTCGGCAACGCTGGGACCTTTGCCGCCATGCTCTCTAGCGCTCATTTGTGCCTCCTCTGCCGCGCACTCACTTTTGTATAAGCGTATCAGTGAAGCAGGAGAATAGACAGGGCGACTACAGAGGTAAATACCGTGCGCAGTGCTCGTTTCGGAGCTTGACGCAGGACCGGTTGCCAGGTAGCGCCCGGTATTAACCCTGATCTTCTTTCAGTGCCTAACTGATTATGGACTTCGGCAATTTTGAGGAGAATCTAATCAAAGAGTCGGAGTGAACCTCATGTTCGCCCTGGGCGCCCAGTATTTTTCGGAGCACTTCTAATTGAAACGGGTATCACATCTCTCAATCAAAGCCGCCGGCATAGCTCTGATTGGGTTGCTGCTTTTCTCTTTCATCAATGCTCAGTATGCTCGTGCGGTCGGCACTCACAAAATGCTGGCTCCGTTTTCGCTTCAAGTACGCCATCCAGTCAGAAAGCTGATCCTGTCACGCTTTTATCGCGGCGACATGATCAACTCATACCAGCCTACTCAATTTTCGATTACTGTTCTTTGTCCGCAAGAATTAGGACTTCTAATTCGCCAGATCGCGCGCGGCATTCATCTGTGCGGCTTGATTGCCGGTCTTTTCCGAATCATTTGCGGCGCAGCCTCACTGCGCATTTCTCTACGCTCTGCTCTCGAATCGATAATGCTGGGCGCCACCGTATTTGGTTGCGCGCTCGCGGCGCCGGAATACATACGCTGCCTGTCGATGTGGTCTTTAGGCTACGCGCCATTTTGAGTTCTTTAGGACGAATTTTGAAGATGCAGAATTGTCGAAATTCCGACAGTAAGACCAAGCAGCCGTCATTGGTCAGCTGTTTCAGCGGCATCACAGGCTTAACTCAGACAGAGGAGCCAGCGTCAGTGAGCTGCGTGGCGTTCTCCACACTGCCGAAATGTTGCGTGGGCTTCCAGGCAGACGCTTTGCTGCGGAAGATAATCTGCCAAATCGATACGACCACACAGGGTGACCAGAGCGTGAATATGTAGGAATTGACTATGAAAGCATTGACGAAAGCTGCCCAGGGAGAAAGATCCTTGCGGTAGAAGCGCAGACCGGCATAGAGCGGAACAAAAATGGTGATCAAAGCAAAAATCGAGACGGCAACCAGCATCAGTGCGTCGTTCGGAACACCATGCAAGGTGTCGTTAACAGCCTGTGCGACAGCCAGGAAAGTGAGAGCCGGCCAGGCGAATTCAACAAGGAAGGAGAGTATGTCGAATCGCTCAACCAAGGAAGCGTGAGAGGGAAATTGCAAAGGAATGATGTAGTCCAGGTATCGGCGGATGCTGCCTTCGGCCCATCTGCGACGCTGGCGGAAGAGCGATCGGAAGGTTTCCACTCCTTCCTCGAATACGGCAGTGTCCGGACAGAATTTGATGTCGTAGCGGTGAATCAAGAGGCGCATGCTCAAATCAAGATCGTCTGTAATCGAGTTATTGTTCCATCCACCCACATCCACAAGGGCTTCACGTTTGACAAGTTGTCCGTTGCCACGCAGCTCTACTGCACCTCCGACCAGAGTGCGCCCCATTTGCAGGCAGGTATCGAATGCATATTCGGAAGCCTGGCAATCGACCAGAAATCCTTCCTGATGCTCATAAATCTTCTTCTGAGCCTGTACAGCGCCCACTTCGTCGTCTTTGAGCAATGGCACGACAATTCTGAAAAAATCAGGTTTGACGAATGAATCGGCATCGAAAACCGCAACAATGTCGCCTTTGCACAGGGGCAGGCATTCATTGAGAGCAGCCGACTTTCCGGGCACGGAGCCGGGAGTGCGAGCCAAAACATTGAGGCGAGGAAGCTCAGCCTGTAAGCCTTCCAAAATCTCCAGCGTATTGTCGGTGGAGGCGTCATCGATCACCCAGATATCAAAATTGGGGTAATCGATTTTGAAAAGATTGCGTACGCAAGTTTCAATAACGCGTGATTCGTTCTTGGCGGCAACAAAGATATTAATGTAGGGTGCCCATTCCAGAGGCGCCACCTCAAAAGGGTGTTCCTTGCGCTCTTTATGCCATTTCACCTGGACAGCCAGAAGCCAGACAATGTGAGTGGCCGAAATCGCTACAATGGAAGCCAGCAAAAGGTTTAAGGCAGATCCGCCCAAAACCCAGCGGTCCAGAGCCCAGGCTCCGATGCAAATTGCCAAAAACAGCGAGATAAGAACTGTACGATTGGTCATAGAGTGGATCTGTCGCCCATTTTGGTTACCTATTATCTACTTAGGATAACCGGAGAATCCCTATTAAGCCTAATTCTTCCATTAGTATAAATAACTGACAACCGGGAAAAACCCCACCAGATTCGGCTTTAGCTGTATTAAATTCGATTTACCAAACTATAAACACGCCAGTGCAAAAGAATTTCAGGCTAAGTGGCCAACGCCTTTCCAATGGTAATATCTCTCTTTCAGATGCTTCAGCTAGAATTCTCTTTTTAGCTCCAGCCCACCCGGCGGTCAGTGTTTCGGAGCTTCCGACTCTCTCAATAATGACGAATCATCGCCGGCAGTGCCAGAGCAAATTTCAGACACGTCAAAATGGTGACAGAAAGCAATGAGTACCTTCACCATGGTCTTTCTGACTACCATCCTGATTGTGAGCCTGACCGGGCTTACGCACATTTTTCTGGCTCGCTTCAGACGTATTCACACGCCGATTATTCCTGCCGAAAAGCTGCCCTTTGTCTCGGTGATCATCCCCGCCCGCAATGAAGAAACCAAAATTGCCCGCTGCCTGGAATCACTGGCGCAGCAAGACTACCCGAATTACGAAATCGTCATAATTGATGACCGCTCGACCGACAAAACCGGCGAAATAATTCAGGAAATTGCCGACCGCTACCCGCACATCAAATTCATCAAAGGCCGCGAAACGCCCACCGGCTGGATAGGAAAGTGTAATGCCCTGGTGCAAGCCTATCCTCACGCGCAGGGCGATTGGGTGGTATTCTCCGACGCCGACACCTGCCACCAAGTGCATTCTCTGCGCTACGCAGTCAATTACGCAATCATCAATAAAGTGGACATGGTCAGCTTCATGCCGCTTCAAGAGCTGGGCACCTTCTGGGAGCAAGTCGTATCGCCGGTTATGCTCGGCTCGTTTCTTGCCGGCGACCCGTTAAACAGCGTCAATGATCC
>JADZFV010000595.1 GCA_020854255.1 Candidatus Melainabacteria bacterium
AACCCAGCCGCCGCCCTGCATATCGCCGGGCGGTGGGCTATAGCAATGGAGGTCCAGATGAACGATCGAAAGAACGGCCAGGCTCCCGAGGTGATGACCGCCGACAGGCTCGGGCAGATGCTCACTCCCCGCCAGGGAAAGCAAAGGCTCGTGCTCATGGTCGGCATTCCCGGCTCCGGCAAGAGCACCGTCGGCGATGGCATCGAGAAGGCCGGCTACGTGCGTATCAGCTACGACGTCATCCGCCAGCGCCTCTTCGGCGACGCCAAAGAGCATGGCGAAGAGGGGCAGGTGGGCAGGGCGTTCCGCGAGGAATTGCGTGCCGTCCTCACCTCTGGCAAGTCGGTGCTCGTCGACAACACCAACTTCCTCAAGGACATGCGCACGCATATCATCGAAATCGCGCGCCAGTGCGGTGTCGGCGACGTGCATCTGGTGGTGATGAAGGTGCCTCTGCCGCTCTGCCTCGAGCGCAACCGCGCTCGTGACCGGGTCGTGCCCACGCGCACGGTGCGTCACATGCACTGGAAGCTGACCGGAAGCGAATGGCCGACGCGCGAGGAAGGGCGCATGACCATCGTGCGTCCCGGACTGAGGGCGGATTCCGGCGTCCCGACCTACCTGGTCGGCGGCTTCGCCTTTGCTGTCGCCTGCACCAACTGAAGCAACTGACTCTGAAGGAGAAAACCATGAGCAAGACCAAACTTCAGGGCTACGTCAGCTTCGGCGACGCTGCCCGCAAGATTGGCATCCAGTCGCAGTACGCCTCTCGCTACGTGCAGGGCGACAGCGACCATGCCAATTGCGGCAGCGATCCGGCGTTGGGTCGCGTGCTGCGCTTCGCCGGCCACCCCGGCGACTACCACGACCTCACCATTCACGGGGATGACGTGGATGAGTTCGTCACTCGTGTCAAGGCTGCGAAACAGAAGGAGGGCGGCTTGTACGCCTTTCTCAACAGAAAGGAGGAGCCCAATGGAAGCTAACAAACCGGCGGAGATTCCTCCGCAATTCGTCACCCAGGCAAAGGAGCTGGCTGCCTTCGTCAACGTCGTTCCCGGCGAAGACGCTCTGGCAGCCAGGCTCTGGGCGGCGCATACGGCAGGGCGGAAGCTGCGTGTCAAGCTGGGCGTCGACCCGACCGGGTCGCTGCTCCATCTGGGACACGCGGTGCCGCTGCGCTTGCTGCGCCGATTCCAGGACCTCGGACACCAGGCGGTGCTGGTCATTGGCGGCTTCACTGCCACCATCGGTGACCCCACCGGGCGGGACAAGACTCGCCCCCGGCTCACCAGAGAGCAAGTCGAGGAGAACGCTGCCACCTTCATCAGGCAGGCGGGCAAGATTCTCGATGTCGAGACTCTGGAGGTGTTCTACAACACGCCTCTGGGGTCGATGACGCTCAATGAGCTGGTGCCTGTGTTCCAGACCGCCTCAGTCAACCAGCTGCTCGCCAAAGAAGTCTTCGGCAAGCGGATGGAAGACGGCGGGACGCTTGCCATTCTGGAAATGCTCTACCCGCTCTTGCAAGCGCACGACAGCCTGTCTGTCAAAGCGGACATCGAGTTGGGCGGCAGCGACCAGCGCTTCAATGTACTGATGGGAAGGCAGATGCAGAGTCACTTCGGCACTGAGCCGCAGGTGGCGATGCTGACGCGCATTCTCACCGGCACGGACGGCGAAAGCAAGATGTCCAAGTCGTTCGGCAACTTCATCGCGCTGGACGACGAGCCGAACGATGTGTTCGGCAAGGTGATGCGCATTCCCGACCGGCTGATCATGGAGTACATGGAGCTGGTTACGGTGTTGACGCCGTCGCAAATCGAGGCTGCCCGCAAGCGTCTCGAGGAGGACGGTGAAAACCCGATGGTGCTCAAGCGCGAAGCCGCCACGCAAGTTGTCTGTTTCATCCACGGCAACGATGCGGCAGTCGATGCGCTCGAGCACTGGGATCGCGTTCACCGTCACAGGGAGGTTCCTGCTGACATGCCTTCACACACGGTGGCAGTACCGGCCAGGCTGGTCGACGTCATGGTGGCTTGCAAACTGGCTGGCAGCAAGGGTCAGGCTCGCAAGTTCATCCAGGGCGGCGGCGTCAAGCTGGACGGCGTGAAGGTGTCCGACACGGAGACGCAAGTCGAAGTGCCGGGCAACTCAGTGGGTATCGTGCTCTCGCACGGCAGGCGGCAGTTCTTCCGCCTGCTTCGGGCTTAGCCAGCCCCTGTCCGAAAAGTGTAAGTGCGTTAACTCAAACTGAAAGGAGCATCATGAAAGCGAACAACATTCCGATCCGCTTGAGCGGTCGGGTGTTCGTCGACAAGCTGCTCGCTGTGAAGCTGCCGTATTATGCGCTGGAAAATGTCCGGGAACTCCGTGAAGGAGACCTGAAGCTCATCGCTGTGCCCGATCGAAAAGGGCATGGCTACACGGGCTTCATCCGGGCATGGATCTGGCAGTCGGCAGGCAAGGGTGGCAGCTGGCGCAATCTCGCCATTCGCGAGAAAGCCGGCACCGAAGCCATCTATCACGGCGACGTCTTGATGGTGGAGAAGGCTCGTGAGGTGATGAATCACCTGGCGGCTCTCTCCGGAACCATGGCAACCAGGCGCGAGGGGGCGAAGTACTACTTCGTCCGTTACGACTCGAGCAAGGTTGTCCCGACGTACAACCCGCCTGCAGAGGCGAAATCCGCGGCGGCAGCCAAGGCTGGCGTTGCGGTCAACCCCGCACCGGCACCGGCCGTTGTGGAAAAGACCGTGGTGGTTGATACCCCCACAGGTGGTGCCACGACCGTCAGCGTCGCTGTGTCAGTCAAGGTGGTCACCCGACCGGCCGAGACTGCCACTCCGGTGAAGACGGGCAGAAGGCGCCGCGGCAAGAAGGAAGACCCCAACCAGGGTCGCCTGTTCGACTAGGCGCAAGCCTGGAAGGACGAAGCCTTCATGCAGCCGTCCAGCTGTCCGGTGGGCAGGCGTGTTCACTTGTAGTGACGCGCTTTCCCGCCGGCAGCCAGGCGGGCCTTCGCGGTCGTGTAATGCGTTAAGAGAAACGCCAGGCATGACTTGTATCAACATTTGATGGAGCAATCCAAATGATCAAACTGACCCGCTACGGCATGGAAAACGGCGTGCGCTTCGGCGACAACGTGGAGGAGCTTTCCAGGCTGGCCGCCTTGGGAGCGCTGACCAGCTTCCTGTCGGCAGGCAAGATGACGGCGTGCCTCAATCCCAGGGATGTGGCGACCGTCGATGGGCCGAAAGCAACGTCGCTGCTCTTCTGGCGTGACGGACCCCTCAACGAGGAGTTCGCGCACTTCGAAGGCACAGCCGAGGAAATCGCGGAGCTCGCCGAGATCTTCCGTCTCAACAACGACAACGACGAACTGCGCGAAGCGCTCCGCCAGAGGCTCTGCAGCGAGACGCTGCCGAACCTGCTGTGGATGCGCACCGCCCCTTCCGTGATCGGCGGTCCGAGCTACCGGGCGATCGTGCTTATGTACATGGCCGGCATCAAGGACGCGCACGAGTACACACACACCTCCGGTGTCGTGCACAACGTCGCTCAGTTGGTGGCGGCGCTCGAACTCTGGCAGGACGAGCGCGACGCCGGGCGTGAGACGGGGCTGTGGGAAATCCTCAAGCCGCCGGCGAAAGCCGCTTGAGGAGCTGATTGCTGATGGATGAGCGGTTTCGTGACGTCCATTCGGTCCGGCACTCAGGTTCGAAGCAGTAACTGGTAGTACCTGCGGTGCCGGCGTGGCACTGCCGAAAGCAAGTTGGTAAGAGCACAGACGCCGGCTTCACAGCTCGGCGTCTGTGCCTGAACCGGCCCGGATAACAACAATGGCGGCGCCGCTTGTGATGACAGTGCGGAGAGTATCCGCGCTGTTTGTCAGGAGAAGCGCGAAGCCTTGCACGCGATGCGACCTGGGAAATCGGCATCGCGAGGGACATAACTATGCCAGATAAAGAAACCATCGCTGTCGTTCTGGGCAGCGGTTTGGCGGCTGACGGTAGCGCTAACCCGGTAACGGATATGCGTGCCAGAACCGCAGCGCAACTACTGCGCCAGCGGGAAATCAAACTCATCTGCTCCGGCAGTCGTCCTCCGGACGACGACGGGTCGCATGGGTTGACGGAAGCTCAAGTAATGGCTGATATCGTCAGGTCCGAGGGCATCGACGGCTCGCGGATTCTTATCGAGGATCAGTCGTTCGACTCGTTCGGCAACGCCATCTTTACGGCGCGCCGACACCTGGCGGACAAACCTGAGGGCATTCTCTATGTCGTCACATCGCAATTCCATATGCCGCGCGCCCTGTACATCTTCAGTCAGGTGCTCGGTCCGGGATGGCAGGTGATCGCATACGCAGTGCCTGATTGGGAACTCGAACACAGGCAAACGGGTGCACCGGCTGCCATGGAGCGAGCGCTGGCATTCTTCGACGGCATTGCAGCCGGCGATCTGGATGCTTGCGAGAAGAAACTGTTCCGGGTCATTCCTGCCTACGTGAGTGGGCGGGCGGCCTGAAGACAGTCAGATGCCACTGCCGCAAGCAGTGGGTGAACGGGACTGAAGAGTGACACCGCATGCGGTGCGTACTCGATGGCTCACGAAAACTGGAACCCTCAACAACGGAGGATAACTATGATTCGTATCTCGATGACCCGCGACCGTGACCGGGAGCACTTCGACCAGGGCAGCCGCATGGTGGAGCCGATGTCGGCGCTGCGGACGCTGGTGCAGGCCGAACTCGCTTTCGGCGGCGAAATCGTGGAGGCCACCGGCACGCGACTGACCGTCGTGACGCGGGTGCTCTCGTGCGTGGACACCACCATCTTCGAAGGCGCTGCCGACGAGATGGCTGTCCTCAACCAGACCGTGCTCTTCTACCTCCAGGCTTGCCAGGAGCGGGACACGGTCATGGAGGGTGTGCTCGCCGACCTGGCGCGCATTCCCAACGGACAGGGCGGCGTCCCGCTCATCATCAACCTGGCGGCGCCCATGCTCATGGGTCGCAACCGGTTGGCGCTGGCAACGATGATGGCTCTCGGCATCTCCGAGGAGTCCGACATCGCCGCCGGCATGCTGATGGGCATGGACAATCTGCTGGCCGCCTACCAGCTCATGCAGGAATTTCCCGGCATGAGCCTGGCGGACGTGTCGGCGGCAACCTCGGTGGACATGGCTGCCTGAGAGCTGTGAACATCGTCACAACCCCGGGGGCAACCCCGGGGTTGAATCGGGCTTCAGGTGTGCATCTGAAGCGTGTAGTCACAACCGTAGAAAATCCGCAAGGAGAAAGAAACACTATGGAAATCGGCTTCGTACTGTTGTTGGTTGCCATCGTCGTCGGCGTACCTGCATGGTTCTGCCGCGGCATTGGCAATCGTCTCAAAGAAAGGATGGCTCCGGTGGAGGCAAGGTCCACGACAGTGGTACTGTCGTCCACACCGGCTGCTGTTCCCGACCGCAGTCTGCTGCCTCTGATCCGCACGGTTCAGGGCGGCCCCAGGCGTTACGGACTCACCAGAGATGGTGCTTCCGGCGACGGCATGGACGGCAACGACCATTGCAATGTCGCGCACGGGTCCCATGGACACGGGCACGGCGACGGGCACTGCTGACCAGGAGGGGTCTCTCAAAAGTCTTGGAGTAATCCTTGATTGCGAGAAACCCCCTTTCGACAGGCACCTACTTGAAGGAGCGAACTATGTTCCTCTCTCTAGAATTTCCCGGCGGCGACAAGCATGTCACCTTCTTCGCCCGGGACCTCGCTGGCGATGATGGTTTCGACCTGTCGCGGCATTCCTTTTCCGATTGGGATTCGGACAGGAGCCGCGCCGATCGCGCCGTGCAAGCCGCCAACCGGGAGCTGGGCGCCAAGCCGTTCAACTACTTCTCCATGCTCTTCAATCAGTTCACCTGGGAAGGTACGACTGGTTGGGAGTACTGGAGTCGTGACTACGACAAGGTGCTCAAGCATGCGCTCGTTGTCGCTCAAGCTCTTGCTCTGCCGCTTCACGTCCACAATTCCTTCGACGGCGCGCTACTGGACGCGGCTCAGAAGGCGGGCATCGAGCTGGACTTTGTTGCAGCCGTCCGTGTTGCCAACCCGGTGACGCGCGAATTCGAGTACACCAACCGGCAACTCGATAACGGCGAATTCATCCGGCTGGTCGACGTCGTGCTTCCCGAAGGCACGCCGGAGGTCGGCGTGGACTGAGTCGAAAGGTCACATCAAATCGAGGACTGACAATGATCAATCTGGCCGACAAGGTACTCGTTGTCGTGGACATGCAGCCCGGCTACAGACTGGCCATGACGCCTGAAGTCGTTGAGTCAGTGGAGATGCTGGTCAAGGAGGCTCGTCGCTGCGACTCGCTGATTGTCTTTCTGGAATTTGCCGATGCTCCGACTTTCGCTCGCCTGCTCGACAGCGTTCGGCGATACGATCAGTTTGTCGTCGAACAGAAGCAGGGCAGCGACGGCTCGAGGGAAGTGCTTGAGGCTTGCCGGCGCGGCAACTACGACACAGGCGGGTTTGTGGTCTGTGGAGTGGAGACCCACGTTTGCGTCGCCGACACCGCACTGTCTCTGGCGCGCAAAAGGCCCGGCTCTACTGTCGAGGTGGTGAGGGAAGGATGCGGTGCAATTGGCGGTAACCAGTGGCATCGTTTCCCTCAGGCTAACAACCTCAAGATAGTAACCAGGAAAGGTGTCGAGTACCGCCCTCAGGCGGTGTTGGAAAAAGCAAGCTGAAGACAAGCCGGCTCCGAACAAGAAATTCGGTTCGGAGCCGGCTTTTGCCTTCTTTCATGCCACTTTTCAAGGTTTTATCTTTTTAGCTTCAGGAAGTAGACTGGTTTATTATTAAGTTGACGCGCGCGGCATTTTAGAGGTTGGAAAATCAGTTGGGGCATAGTGGCGCTTACGAATGAAAAGCTTTCTTTCTTAAGCCTTTCGGGTCGATTCTGGCGTTTCTTAATGGGTTAAAATAGGTTTATGGGTGCAACAAATCGAATGTCAAACCAATCGTAAGAAGGCAGAGCCGATTATTCGATTTGGTCTAACGGACTTTGCTGTTTCCCCTTGCGGAGAATATTCTTGACTGTCAGTTACGAAATTACCAAGCGCAGTTTGAGAGAGTATTTTCTTAATGACTTCCTAGCCTCGATCGTTGTCTTTCTGGTTGCTCTTCCTCTCTGCATGGGGATTTCAATTGCAGCTGGGTTGCCTGTTTCGGCAGGCATAATTACAGGTATTGTCGGCGGCGGAATTGTTTCTCTTCTTTCCGGTTGTCCCCTGCAAGTGAGCGGACCTGCAGCCGGTCTTGTCGTGGTAGTAATTGAACTCATCCAACAGCACGGCATTGAGAGCCTTGGCGTCATTATCACCCTGGCCGGTCTCATTCAAGTCCTTGCCGGCTTTGCCGGGCTGGGGCAGTGGTTCAGAGCCGTGCCGCCATCGGTTATCCATGGCATGCTTTCCGGTATCGGCGTTCTTTTGATGCTCAGCCAGTTTCATGTCATGGTTGACGATTCCCCCAAGGGTGAAGCCTGGAAAAACCTGATTTCCATTCCAGAGGCGATTTATAAGGGCATCGTGCATGCCGAGGGCGCAAGCCATCATCTGGCCGCTATGATCGGGGTTTGCACAATTGTCAGCGTGATCATTTGGGACAAGCTGCCCCTGCACAAATTGCCCTGGAAGTGGGTTTCGCTTATACCGGGAGCGCTTGTGGCGATCGTCGCCGCCACTGCCATAGATGGTATTTTTGATTTGCCTATCAAGCATGTTGAGCTGCCGGCCAATTTGCTTTCCGATTTGCGCTTGCCGTCTCTGGCAGCATTCACGCGCATGACCAATGTTGATTTGCTTGTCGATGCAGTGGCGGTGGCATTTATCGCCACCGCCGAAACTATGCTTACGGCCACAGCCCTTGACAAACTGGCGATCGGCCACCGCACCAAATACGACAGAGAAATGAAAGCGCAGGGTGTAGGAAACATGATCTGCGGCTTGATTGGCGTGTTGCCCATGACTGGAGTCATAGTCAGAAGCGGCGTCAACGTGAAAGCCGGCGGGCGGACAAGATTGTCTTCATTCCTTCATGGCGTTTGGCTTCTCTTGTTCGTAAGTTGCGCGCCCCATATCGTGCGACTGGTGCCCATTTCCAGTCTGGCTGCCCTGTTGGTTTTGACCGGCTACAAGCTCGTTTTTTCTCCGGAAACCAAAGAGCTGCGCAAATTTGGCAAAAGCGAGATGACAATTTTCTTTGTCACCCTGACCTCGATCGTTTTTGTCGATCTTCTAACCGGTGTTCTGATTGGGGTTTTGCTGTCGATTGCCAAACTTCTCTATCATTTCTCGCACATGAATATTCGCAAGCAGAGTGAAGACAAGCGGCATAAAACCAGCTTGTATCTGAGCGGTGCTGCAACGTTTCTTTCTTTGCCGAAGCTGGCCCAGGCAATTGAAGACGTGCCTGCCGACAGCGAACTGCACGTGCATCTGGAAGACGTCGACTACATAGACCACGCCTGCCTCGACCTGCTCATGACATGGGACAAACAGCACCGAGCCTCGGGCGGCAATCTCGTCATCGATTGGGGCACGCTGGGCGCTATGTATCGCGATCGAAGACGCACACCGCGTGGCGAGCTGGTTGCCAAAGACATTTCTACGCAGTCAGAACTGATGGAGATTCTTCAAGGTGACGACGACGATCTGGACGCAGCCTACAGCAGCACCGATGGCGATGGAAAAGGTAAGTCTGCCGACGAAAAGGCCAGGGAAGCGGGCGATAGAGCGAAACTAGCCGATAAAAAGGCTAAGGCCGCCGACAAAAAGGCTAAGTCCGCCAGCGAAAAGGCCAAGGCTGCCAATGAAAACGCCAGAGTTGCCAACGAAGGAGCCAAAGCAGCCAGTGAAATCGCCCGGGCTGAAGGCGAAAAGCCACTGGAAGCGGACGGAAAAACAAAGGTTTGATTGCATTGTTTTAAAAACGACTTTCTGAAAAAACGGACTTTTCATGCGAAGAAATTGAAATTTTTCGCAGATAAAGTGCGAATTTCTGAAGCAACCCGCTATCTGGGTCCGGCAAAGCGGTTGTCGGCGCTTGCGTCATAAGTGTTTTTCGCGAAATAGTCTTTCGTGATAGCACTGATTCTCGCCATGATCTCCACTGCCTTAAAGGGGGCGATCGGCTCCAATTTGTTTCGCTCCCGGCAATACTATGGCAAGCAGTAGAAGCGATCTCAAGAAGAAAGCGAGACAGAAGAAAACGCCGATTGCTCAGCGTCTGCTGCGATCTCGCCTTCCTGGAGGATTGTATGTTCTGCTGGCTCAAAGTTGAAGAGCCCACTCGCCTTCATCGAGTAGCGAGCGGGCTTACTTCGTATTGCAGTCGGCTCCGCTTTAGACCGTGGCGCCGTGCTCGTCGAGGAGCTGGTAGCGCGCTTTCACATCTTCTGCAACCGGCGCCGAAGTCGGCGTCATGAAGGGGAAGATGTTGTCGCTCTTGTCGTTGTTCGCCGTCGAGGTTTCCAGCATGATCGTGTCTTCGCCGCCTTCCGGCACCGAGATGATATGCGAGAGCTCGCCGGGCAAGGTGATCGTCTCGCCGGCAGCGACGACGATCGAGCCTCCGGCTGGCAGGTGATGCCAGATGCCGTCCACCTGCACGTCCACGTCCTTGTCCGACAGAGTCGTGTCACCGTCAGCCCAGGCCAGCTCGAAGCGCACCGGGGCGCCGGCTACGACCGTGACTTCTTTGCGCGCCTTCTGGCGGTGGAAGTGATGCGGCTCGGTCTGACCGGCCTGCACGAACAGGTACTTGCGCGAGAAACCGGTGACCGGATAGTCGCGTCCGCCTACGGTCTTAGGCCTGGTCGCGGGCGCTCCGCAGTCGTCGGCGATGGGCGAGCAGAGAGCGAAGATGACCAGCCCGCAGTTGGGGAAGTCGCCCGCGCCGAAGTCGACGACCTTCCAGCCCAGCTTCTGATGCCTGATGCCGTCGGTTGTGGAGTCAAACTGCCGGGGGTGCCAATCGGCCCACTTGGGCAGCGCGACGCCAAATTTCTCGGCGTTGCCGATTGCACGTTCGATTGCTGCATCGATTTCTGAACGCTTCATATCATGTCCTTTGGTTATAGATTTGACTGATTATCGCAAATGCGACAGAAAATCTCGTCAGCCGCAACAGATTGCAAAGCCATTCGGCAATGACAATCTGCTGGGCTCAGAGAACAGCGTTCAGCTGTAGATGATGCCGTGCTTCTTGACCAGCTCGACAACGCGCGGCGGCACGAGGTCGTCGATCGCCAGCCCGTTCTTGATAGCATCGCGGACGATACCACTGGAGAGGCTGGAAATCTGCTGGTCGAAGATGCGCACATTCGTGAGCTTCAGCTCTTCGACCCATTGGCGGGCCAGTTCGGCGGTATACTTTCCACGCGGCACGACCGCAAGCTGCACCTTGGCGAGAAAGGCGTCCGCCTCGTCCCACGTGGTGACATTGCTCGGATTGGCCGGGTCGAGGTATTCCGCCGACAGGATGAAGGTGATTGAGACGTTGCCGCTGGATTGCTCCGAAAGCAATTCGCTCAACTGCATGACTGTGCGATACGTGTAGGAGAGTCCGGGCAGATCCAGCTCGATGCGGCTGGCTTCCAGTCCTGGATTCCCTTCGACCGCGCCTTCCACCAGCTCGTGCCGCACTTCGCTGTCGAGAACACCCGACTGCTTGTGCGGCGGTTTGCCGGCGGTTACGAGCAGGACCTTGTCGAGACCAAGCTGCTTGGCCACGAAATTGGCGACGTCCACATGACCGTTATGCACGATGTCAAATGTGCCGCCAAGGATTCCAATGTGTTTCATGTTCAGGCTCCTTTTGTTTGTGCTTTTGTTGGGGATTTCGCTGAGAAAATGCACCCGACAAAAGGGCGCCATATGAAGCAGATCGCTCTCACCGCGAGAGCGACCGGGCTTGCTACGAACTTCGCAGTTGGTGTGCCGGCTCTAAGGCCGGTTTGCCCTTGACTGACAGTGTCGAAGGCAAAGAGCAACAACACGCAGTGTCGCCACCACGCTGCGCTGAGCCCTGGTCGATTCCTTCGACTCAGAGCTGCTGGCACCGCCAAGCCTGGCGATGAAGTTCCAGGACACAAAGCTCACGCGAAGTTCAACCACGACTGACGAATCACAACAGACAACCGAAGTTGCATTGAGTTGCTGCTCAAAACTGCTGTAATTGACGAGTGTGTTTGAACCTGTAGTTTGCTTTGCAAAAAGAGAACGATTCCCCTGATTATCAAGAAATGGGTGGTCTAACCAAGCATGGATAATGGCTTAGCGATAACTGTGTTAGCCGTTGCTAATGAGGTTGTAAGCCTCGCAGGTCGTTACTTTCGGGCGAAAGTGCAAAACCATCTTCAGCTATCCAGTGCGCGATCTCAGTGGGGAAAATACGAAAATATTAAGCGCTGCTCACAACTGTGCGAGTCTCTCATTTTTGCTTTTACGCGAGGTTTTCGTGCCAGTTGCGTGAAGGTTTTGAATCGCCGAAACCATTAATTGTGCTTGCATTACGAGGTTTTAGGTAGTACGATTTCTGGGGTTGTTGACAACAGGCAAGCTTCTGGTCGACAACTGCAGACATAGTTCGTAATCGAAAGACCTTCCTCCCCACCTTCGAAGATTGCGATGAGTACAAACGTTACAGGCAAACCTGGCACGGTCAATGACGACACTGCTGTCGTTAGAGATCAGCCAAATTTCTATCAATTCTCGGGCGACCAGAGCGCTTTTGTCGCTGACGAACGTCCGAACTCGCTCGATTACTATCGCTTTTCCGGCGATGGAGCCGACAAGACCTCTCAGCCTCGTCCTGAAGCGTTGCGGCAAAACACCGGCGACACACCGGCCGACCTGGCGCGAGCCGCCCTGGAGAGTCCCTCAGCCACCGCTCAGGACAAGTTAAGAGCTGTGGAAAAACTTCTCTCCACAGGTGTGGACAAGTTGGAAATTACGGACAAAGACGGGCAAAAACGCCAGTTGCGTCTGGAGCTGGACATGTCCTGCGGCAAGCCCCTCGTGCACGCCTTCACCAATGAAGGTGGTAAAGAACGCGTTCTCTTGCGCGCCGTCAGCAACGGCGACGGCACATACAAGCAGCAACGCGGCAAGGGAGGACGAGAGGTAGGTTTTTACGGTGACTGGTGGTCTTCCAATATGGCGGACAAGACCAATTTCGTCGACAACAAACAAATTTCACGCGGCGATCGATACAAGCCGGAGACACGCACCGACGGGCTCTACATGCCTCGCCGCATAGAGCAAGTTCGTCGCGATCAACCGACTGAGTTCGATCGTTTTCAACCACGTACTTATCCGTACCAAAACGATAGCATTCTGCCGATTCCGAACATCACCGACATGACCAACGGTTCAACCGATCAAGCCGCTCTCAATCAAGCCTTCGATCAAGCGAAAAATGGCATGTTCAATGGTCGCCGCCCCGTCTATTTCAAAGCGGGAATGACAATTGACGCAGACGGCAGTCCGCGCGCTCGCCAGATCGACCCGACCGGTCAAACCCAAACTTCACTGCGTTATCCCGATGGTCGCTCGGTCAATGCCGAGACTGTTCCTTACTTCGTTTTGCCGGGCGGCAAATACAAACACCTGGGCATAAGCTTGGGCGATATCGCCGCTGTCAGATACAACGGCAAAGTCGCATTTGCCGTATTTGCAGACGTCGGACCGCGCCACAAACTGGGCGAAGGCTCTATTGCTCTAGCGCAAGAATTGGGCATTCCAGCCAGTCCCCGCACGGGCGGCGTGCGAAGTGGTGTCGAATACCTCGTCTTCCCCGGCTCAGGAGATCGCACGCCCGGCGATCCACGTCGCAACTTCTACGCCGGAGCGCAAATGTTGCGAGGCGCGCAAGGCGACAAAAGGCTCTACGTGTAGCGGCGCATTGCCTGCGCCCAAACAGAAATTTTATTACTTTGCCGGTTTTGCACTATTTTTTTTCATTGGGCTGCGCATCCAGAGATCCACGCTGCCTTCAGTAATCTCACCAGCATCTCCGTAGATGAGATCTGCAATTGACTTGGCACGTTTTGCATTAGCAGGCAAGAGAAAATCTTTCAACGGCCGCTGCGCCACAGTATGTGACTTAAGCAAGGCAAACGAAATCTCTTCTGCGACCGGAATCATCTCCACCATTGTGCTTTTTCCGGCGAGTTCATAAATGGCATTCTTCTTTCGAGGCGCATCGCGACTTATATAGCGACGATCGTACTTCTGTGCATGTATTTGTAGCTTGAGCGGCAGCCCGCAGTTGATTGGTAATCCGAGAAACACCGCGATCGCATTGGTAAGGCGAATATCGCTGCCCAGTGCGTCAGTTGCCCAGTAAGTGGCTTTGAGTTTTCCACTGGGATTGAAACAGTCGTATCTTTTGCAGGGTACATCAAATAGTCTGTCTTTGCCAGAGAGCGATGTTCGCAGGTATTTCGAAGGTGCGTCGCCACATTGTTGTTTGTACCATTGCGCAGGAGTCAAATCGACATAGGTATTGCCGTCGCTGTCATAAACAATCAGCTTGTCCGGCGCATTTGCCGTAAGCACGAATTTGCAGATACCGTTGTCGAAAAGCGCTTTGTCCTTGCCGACAAACACCGTAGCGTTGTGATAATGCGAGTGCCAGCCAAGGAATTGGTGTCCCTGAACAACTTTACCTCTATCAGTGCTTGTCGCTGAAGATGCTGTAACGGGGCGCCCTGGCGGCGCTGCATATGCGCAATTCGCGTTCAGTAAAGACGCGCCACAAACGAACAAAGTCAGGGATTTTGAATGCATGAAAGATTTGAATCGGCAACTGAACCTTGCTGTTCTATTATTCCCGCAGACTCAAACTTTGACAGTATTTTGCAGGCTCAGTTCCTCTACTTGTGGTTTAATCAATCTGCCACATGCCTGTCACACACTCTGTCTATCTTTCTAATATCCCCAATGCGAAAGTGACCGGGCTCTGCGTGAGAGCCTTGGGCTTTTGCGCGAATTTACAGAGGGCAAACCATGGGCGGCGACCGAGCTTCAACAAGAGAAGTACAACAGTATCCGGGACAGTCGAGCAAAGGAAGCAGCAGTCTTTTTGAAGACTCCGGCTTCATGGACGGCTTGAAAAAGTTCGGCAATAAGGCCGGCGATCTTGCCCAAAAAGGTTTGGAGAAAGGTAAGGAAGCATACCACGACGTGAAAAACAGTGATGCCTTGGGCCAAGTTGTTGATCAAGGCAAACAAGTAATCAACTCTCCAGCCACAAGAAGAATCACTGGAGAAGTCGTCGAGCAGGGCAAAGCGATAGGCAGAGAGAAAGTCGGGCAGGTCAACGGCGTGGTCAATGCCGGCAAGCGAGGCGACGTCAACGGCGTGATACGCAACGGCGCACCGCTTGTTCGAGATGTCCTGATCGGACCGGAAGCCCTGGCCCTAAAACTTGCTAAGGAAAAGGCTTTTGATGCGCTGATTGCCAATGCGCCGCCGGAGCAGCGTGGTAATTTGATCAGAGCAAGACAAGCATTTGATAAGACACAAATGATCTCCAATCCTTCGATTTCAAACATGATCGAGGACCAGTTGAAGCGGCAGGCACGAGATCAAGCTATAGATGCGGCGCGAAACCCTCAAGTCCAGCAAAGAGTAATTGATGGCGCAAAGGACACAGGCAATAAAGCCGGTCAACTCTTCCGTGGACTGGGAGAAAAACTCCATATTGTCAAACCACAAGATCCACCGGAGTCGCAAAGGCGCTAAGCGAGTGGTTTTTCCTTAACCCAAAGACTTTGGTCTCGCTGTGCCAAACGGAAAAGCGTGCCTTGCGAAAAAGGCAACCGCATGAACGCAAAGTTGTTTAATTGGACGTTGGTGCACGTGTGATACTACCGTCCTTCTTGCGCACGAGCAGTCCTTTATATGTGCTGAACGGATAACGAGGAAACACCTGAAGATCGCGTCCAGCAACAAGTTCTAATTTCACTGACTCGACATCGTCACCGGGAATTTTCATTTCCTTTCTTTCGATGTTGGCAATCGATTCTTTGATTTGCTGCCAGAATTCCTTTGCCTTCGGCGGTATCGGAGCATTCTCTAAACAGGGTGCGCATCCTGGAACATAGAGAGCATGCCGTTTGACGGCATAGGTGCCGTCGGCTCGAATTTCTAGCGTGAAATTGGCTTGCCCCATCAGTTTCGATTGGCGCTTCATACTTTGCCAAGTATCCTTCACGACGTAAAAGCAAAATAGATTCCACATTGTTCTGAAGTCTTGCCCTTTCAGGCGGTTGAGTGCATTCATGCTCATCGACTCGGTTTTGCCATTGTTTTTCTTCATGGTCACAACGTCGCCCATCAAAGAAGCTTCAATGCATTGCTTATTGGTGTTGGAATAAGCAAAAATGGCTCGACTCTTACTGCCCGCCGCACCGTCGGCTGCAAGCACCAGCCGTACATTCAATGGAAGAACGCAAACTGTTGCGCAAAGTAAAAATCGAAGATGCTTAATCAGGATCGTCCCTCAAAATCGGTAGATTCTTATGCAGAGTTGCCTGCTGAGCCTTTGAAGCGAATTAATTTCAAGCCGTTGAAAAGCACAAGCAGGGTGCTGCCTTCGTGCAATACAACGGCGCTGGCGATGTCTATCCGACCAATGATGGTGGCGACTACAAGCATGGCGCTCACTCCAAGGGCGATAGTCATGTTTTGCTTGATTGTTTGAGTGGCGACGCGTGACAATTCCACCGCAAAAGGAAGACGGCGCAAGCCTTCGCTCATCAGCACCATGTCTGCCGTTTCCAGTGCCACATCGGATCCGGTGCCTCCCATGGCGATACCAACCGAGGCGGCGGCGAGCGCCGGCGCATCATTGACGCCGTCGCCGATCATCGCCACTCCTCCGGATTCGGAGAGAGTCTTGAGCATTTTCACTTTGCCGTCCGGCATCAAGGGGGCGCGAGTTTCATCGATGCCGATTTGCAGACCGATTGCTTCGGCGACTGTCTGATTGTCGCCAGAGAGCATGACGTTTTTTCTGATACCCAGCTGTTTCAAAGAGATGAGGACGGCTTTGGTTTCGTCACGAACGGTGTCGGCGATTCCCAAACAGCCGACATACTTTCCATCGCGACGAACGACGACGATGGATTGTCCTTTCTTCTCCATGTCTTTTACAGCATCCGAAATTGTTTGCGGCAAAACTTCTGCGTCGAACAGCGAGGTGCTGCCCACCCAAACCTCCTGTCCATCTACAGATGACTTGACGCCGCGACCGTGTACGGCTTCGCAATTGGTACAATTTCCCAGCGTCAGTCCTCGCGATTTCGCGCCATTAACCACTGCAATAGCAAGCGGGTGCGAAGAATGCATTTCGGCATCACCAGCCAATTGCAACAGTTCGTTTTCGCTCACGCCCGCTTCTGGTCTAATATTGACCAGGCTCGGTTTGCCTATTGTCAATGTGCCCGTTTTGTCGAATGCTATGGACTCTACGTTTCCGAGCGTTTCTAAATGCACGCCACCCTTTATCAAAATGCCGGCTTTGGCTGCTCGTGCCACTGCCGATAATACCGTCGCAGGCGTGGCAATGGCCAGTGCGCAAGGGGATGCCGCCACCAGAAGTGAAACGCCGCGCAGGATGGCTTGTTGCACCGGCATTCCCCAGATGATCAGCCCGATGGAAAGCGCGGGAGCGGCGATCAAGACGATTGGCACAAACGTTTTCTCGATCTTTTGCGCAAATTTTTGGCTGGCGCCCTTTTGAGCTTCCGCCTGGGAAACCATATCAACAATTTTCGCAATCATGGATTCAGAGGAAAGTTTGGTAACCTCCACTTCAAGCGCGCTGTCAGTGTTGATTGTTCCGGCGAAAACATCATCGCCAGGCTGTTTTGCGACGGGGACTGATTCGCCTGTAATGGTTGCTTGATCCAGAGAAGAATTGCCGGATCTGATCGTTCCATCTAGCGGCACTCTGTCGCCGGGGCGCACCACTACTATGTCTCCGCGCAATACATCCCCAACCGGAGTTTCTACCAAATCATTGCCGCGCTTGACCAGGGCGTTTTGTGGTCGCAATTTCCCCAGCTCTTCAAGCGCGTTTCGAGCTTTGTCCATGGCTCTGTGTTCGAGCGCATGACCCATGCTGAACAGGAAAAGCAAAAAGGCCCCTTCAAAGAAAGCACCCAGGCAACCAGCGCCGATAGCGGCCAGAACCATCAGTGTTTCTATGCTGAAAACGCCCTGTCTGACGGAACTCAACGCACCCTTAAATGGGAAGAATCCGGAGCTGACCATAGCGATGAACATAAGAACTTCGCCGATGATATCGTGCGGGTTGACCAGATGTTGCCATGCAAAACCCGCAAGCAGAAGTACGCCGCCTGCGATGGTGAGCGGCATTTGAATCTTGGGCGCCAGCCCACTGTTTCCGTGAGCGTGAAACGAGCAAGCATGACCCTTCTCTGGTTCTTCCAGCTCGTAGCCAAGAATCTCTAAGCGTTTGTTGATCTGTTTGGGGCGCACCAACTCGCGATCGTATTCGACGACAAGACGTTCTGCCGCATAAGCAACGTTTGCTGTGAGAATGCCCGGCATTCGGTGCAGCGCATGCTCGATGACATAGCCGCACTGCGCGGATTCCATTCCGCGGACAAACCAGGTGTGCTGCAAATATCGCCTGCTAACGGCGGTTCCGACTGAGTTGATCGCGTCTCTCAGTTGATCGAGCGAAACTTTCTCGGGCTGGTAGTGGATGCAAACTTCGGCAGACTCGCCGTCTTTACGAACGTGAACGTCCGTTACACCGATGAACATTTCAAGCTCTTTTTCCAGCTGCTCAAAACGTCCGATTTCATCGACCTCGCCGGGTATGACGACGTCCAATTCCATCTGGCAGGCAGAGCCGCCTGATTCCGCTACACGTGTAAAAATAGGCGCCTCGCGGCGGCGCTTGTCGTAGTCTACTTTTTCGTGGTGATGATCGTGATCGTGGTCATGTCCGTGGTCGTGCCCGTGCCCGTGCCCGTGCGAACAACCTGGTCCGTGCACGTGCTTCTCTTGCTTATGTTCGTGCGCGTGTCCGTGGGAGCAGCCGGGACCGTGAACGTGCTCATCGTGCTTATGTTCGGCGTGTTCGTGCTCGTGATCATGGTCGTGTCCGTGAGAGCAGCCGGGCCCGTGAACGTGCTCATCGTGCCTATGTTCGGCGTGTTCGTGATCATGGTCGTGTCCGTGGGAGCAGCCGGGACCGTGAACGTGCTCATCGTGCTTATGTTCGGCGTGTTCGTGATCATGGTCGTGTCCGTGGGAACAGCCGGGACCGTGAACGTGCTCGTTCGCGGGCTCCTTCTTGTCGGATGGCACGCCTTTATTAGATTTCTTGGTCATACAGTCCCGGGCCGTTTCCTATTGCATCGCGAAGTGCTGATTGCGAGTGTTGCTGCCGAATTTGAGTCCGTTCTGTAGGGGCGAAGCATGGCGTCGCCCCTACAGATTTTCGGAACTAGTGCTTGTGTCCGCCTCCCTTGTTTCCAGCATTAGGCTGGGAAACCTGCGGCTTGTGATCGTCATCATCATCGTCGTCATCGTGATGATCTTCTTCAGGTATCGGTTGCGTGAATTTCTGCCCGTTCACTTCCAGAGTGAAGCTCGTGCAGCCAGCCGGTACGGTGAATTCTAAAACAGCGGGCAAGCGCGATTCATAGCGTTTGACCACGTTGTTTTTGTCATCATATATGACACCACCTGATGCGACTGTCATTGCTTCATCAACGAGAACAGCGACCAGTTCTGCCATTTCTTCCATCTTTTCGGCGATGCGGTGGCACCACAGGTGACCGACTCCAGGATATTCTTCGTGACAAATCTCTTCCATTTGCTCTTCATCGACTTGTTCGCCGACGCCAACCAGCACAAAGTTGAGCTTGGGCAGGCGACCACTGGCGATTTCTTTAGCCACTTGCGAAGAGTAGGCCTTGATGTCGTCTGGATCGTAAATCTGGCTGTCGGTGATGATTACGGCTAGCCCGCGTTTTGCTCCCTTTTCTGCCTGGGTGCGAATATGCGCAACGTAATCGCGCAATACGGGCAGCATGACAGTTCCTTTTCCGTAGAATTTCGGTCCGGGAAACTTGTACTCTTTCGCCTCGACGCCTGTAAGATCGCCAACCACCTCAATTTCCGAGCCGTCGCCGGTTGCCCAGTAGGCAACGCGCAAGACGCCATCTTTGTCTTTGGTGGCCAGATACTCCAGCATCCATCGCATTTGCGGCTCGACCTGATTGCGAACGCCGCCCAATTTGGCAAGAACGCCGCGCGGTCCATACTCGTCTTCCATGCTGGCGGAGCCGTCCATGTAGAGCGCTACATCGAGGCCTTCGATGGTCGGATCGTGCAGCAGGGTGGCTAGAATTTTGCCGCCTTTATTGTGTACATCGGAAAATGGTTTGACGATAGTTTCGTGTTTGTGACTCATTTTTTTCCTTCTTCGCTGCGGTTTGTATAACCACGGCTTCGTTCAATTTGTGTTTGTGAATGTGCTGTGTTGCCGTTTTGGTGGCGCATGCATACTTTCGAATTTTGGAGGCGCATGCAATGCGCCACTACATCTGGTTTGTCGGAGACGCATTGCCCAGGGCGACGCATGGCGTCGCCCT
>JADZFV010000596.1 GCA_020854255.1 Candidatus Melainabacteria bacterium
CAATAAGCCCACTGTGATCACTCCTCTTGCCCCGCTCAGAAATCAAGCAGGGTAGCCAAATCAGGTGGGTCAAAATTGGATGAAAATTACCCCTCCAAGTGGGTCAATTCTGGGTGGACGTCAACAACTTGTCGATGTCAGGGTTGTCTTTGAGTAGGGTGGAGGCTTTGAACGAGGTCAGCGTCTTGCCGCTGCCGGTGGTGTGCCAGATGTAGCCATTGCCGCAGCGCTGGTGGATGCACTCGACAATCGCCTTGACCGCATAGATCTGGTAAGGGCGCATCATCAATAGCTTTTGCTCGCTGGCCACCAGCACCATATAGCGGCTGATCATCTGGCCCAGCGTGCACTTGACGAGGAAGGCGTCAGAAAAGCTGTCCAGATGGGTGATCTTGCTGTTGTCCTCAGCGGCAAACTGATAGAGCGGCAGGAAGCGCTCATCGGCATTGAAGCTGAAGTGGCGGCTGTTGTTGTTGGCGAAATACCAGGTGTCCGAGCGGTTGCTGACGATGAATAACTGCAAGAAACACAGCAGTGTCTTGGTGTAGCCGTTGCCGGGGTCGTTCTTGTAGTCAACGATCTGCTGCATCGCCCGGCGAGGGCTGATGGCCAGCGTCTTCAGTTCGATCTGCACCACCGGCACGCCGTTGATCAACAAGATCACGTCATAGCGGTGGTGGCTGTAGTCGGTGCTGATGCGCAGCTGGTTGACCACCTCGAAGTTGTTCTTGCACCAGTCCTTGATGTTGACCAGCGTGTAATAGAGCGGCGTGCCATCGTCGCGCTCGAAGCTGTTGCGCTCGCGCAGGTGCTTGGCAGCGGCGAAGACATCAGGGGTGACGATGGACTCGAGCAGGCGTGCGAATTCGGCATCAGTGAGATGAACGCGATTGAGCGCCTCGAAGTGCTGGCGAAAGTTCTTTTCCAGCGCGGCGCGGTCGCGGATATCCGGGCGATAGGTGTACTTGAGATCTTCCAGCTTGGAGATCAGATCAAGTTCAATTTGGTTTTCAGTGGTCGTCATCAGCCAAGCCTCAAAATTGTGAGTCAGCACAGATCAGGTTTGTGCTCGAATGGTTCTGTGCCATCGTCGTTCTATCCTTTGCGCGATGCTTTCGCTGCCGGGGCTTGATACCCCGGCGCGAGCTTGGCGTTCTCTACTCCGTACAAGGCCAGCGGATCGCTGAGCCAGAGACGGTACTGTTCTTCTTTCAGGCGGTGGTCGCTCGAGCAGTCCACGCTCCAGCGCAGCAGCATGTAGCCCGCCACTGCGGCCCGCACGCGCATCCGAATCGAACCGTCCGTCATCCCGTAGTCCATCTTGATGATCTCGGGACGATCAAGGCGTGGGTGCGGCACGAAGTCCAGCTCGACGATGCGCGTCCACTGAATGTCGTTGTCCGGGCGCTCGTTAGCCTGCGGCTCCTCGTCGAGCAGGGTCGGCGCTTCGATACGCGTGACGACGAAGTCGCGGAACTCGCCGGACTTGCGGTCAAACGCCCGAACGTGCCAGCGCAGACCGGTATCCACCAGTGCAAACGGCACGATGACCCGTTCGGACTCGCCGCTGCTCATCGAGTGGTAGTGGATAGCGACTGGCCGCTTGGCGTGGATCGACCGGCAGACCGGAGCCAGCACATCCATCTTCGGGTTGCTCAAGGCGGTGGGCGACTCGCACGGCAGCAGTGGCTGCGTTGCGCCATTCACGCCATCGCCGAAGCCGAGAGCCAGCGCCGACAGCACGCGCTGCGATGCGTGGTCGAACAGCGGGGAGAACTCCCGCCCGATGCGGTAGATCTTGTTGCTACCGTCAAAGATGATGTTCTGCGGCGCGATTTCCCGGTACAGAGCCAAGTCGCGTGTCGCCCCTGCCGGAGCCACACCGAAACGGTCGATCAGGTCTGGTCGACCGATCTCACCGAAGAAGTAGAGCCGGAAGTCGATGTAGGCCAGCCGCTCGCGCTGGGCGTGGCTCAGGCTCTCGACACGTTGGGGTTGAGTCACCGAAGGCTCCTCATCCAAGACGGGCGACTAAAAGGCTGTGATTGGTTTTATGTGTGTACATTGCTAGGCTGTTTATGTCATCAAACTGATGATATCATGCGTCATGAGCTGCAAATTGGCAAGGGGGCAACGACATGAGCGAAGAGGATCGAGCCGCCGACAGCGGCGAGGGGAAGCCGAAGACGTTAAATCTAGACGCGTTACTACCGGCAAAGACACCAATTGCGACTTCGGTTGGGACGCTCTTCGTACGCCACCCCCACAGTAGCGACTGGAAATATCTGGATCTGGATGACCCCATTGAATCTGCGCGCGTTTCCGTCCAACGACTCTGTAGCAGAGTAGAAGACAAACGAGACAGCAGCCCCCTTCTTGATGACGATCTGAATGGGCTGACGGACTCTGACTATCAAGCACTCGTGCCAGCAATCGCGAAGCAAGGCGGGTGGCGAAATTTGCCTGATGGGTCTGGGCTCGAAGAGCTCGGGGCTGTCATTAAGGAAGAGAAAAAGCTAATGACTGAGCGTCACGAGAAAATGCTCGGAGAAATGAGGAAGTCAATCGAATCCAGCTATTCTTTTTTAGGGAAGGGGGCGCTCGAAAAGCTTCAAGAGCAGATGGCAGGTATTGCGGATATTCGTAAGACGTTAACAGGCACGGAATCAATTCAAGCCGCGCTGCGAGCGGCAACGTTGCCGGAAGAGCCGCGGCGAAAGTCTCTGGCTGACATTGACACGGTAGGCAAAGTAATGCGCGGCCTAAATGCCGAAAATGTAGCGGCGCAGGTCGAGTTTCCCAGAACTTATGACGCGCCGAAAATCATGATGCCTCCTCGGTTCGAAGAAACCCCAATGGGTCGAGCCACGCTCGAGAGCGTGGAAAACTCTCGCCAGGTGGCGGAAAAGATGGACGCCCTTGTCGTAGTAGTTGCCGGGCTTAACCAAACAATGGTTCAAGATGTATTACCAGCGTGGTTCAAGAAAATTGGCGAAGACCAGCAATCGGCAAAGGAGTCTGCAGGTCAAGCTGCTCGTAGTCTGCAGTGGACAAAATGGGCAGTGATCGCATCTGTATTCGTTACCATCGCTGCCACCTGGTGGCAAGTGGACGTTGCAAGGAGCATTGACCGGGAAAACTCGGAGCAGCAAAAACGCGTTGAAACCCTTTTAAGGGAACAGCTCGAAGCCCAACAAAAACTTATTACACAACAGGCCAAGGATGCTGCGGCAATGCAAGAAGCTGTAATGACGTCAAGACAAACGACGCGTGTTGTTAAGGTCAATAATCGCCAAGGAGAGTAACTATGCACAGGTTTTACAGGGCTCAAATCACCCCATTCGGTCCATCTGCAGTCGTGATCACAACTGCATTTCAGAACGCCGGTGGGTACTATAAGGGAGAGTCTTTTTGCATTTTTCCTGAGCCGCACCCTGGCCGAGCTTTCACCGAAATCAAGTTTGACCAGAAAACTTTTGCAGAATCACCGATTGCCCTCACAGACGAATTTATGCTGGAAGAGGCATTAGGTCAGGCGAAAATCGATCTCGCGCTGCACATCCAGGAGCAATATTCTGGGAAGGAATTCCTGCTGCCTCCAGGGGAGCTTCGTCTCGAACAGGTTGATGTCCAGTTTTTGGTACATCTGCGGGTTAGAGGGGCTGGCGAGTTCCTGTGGGATATTCAGAACAAAACGAAGTGTGATGATTTACAGAAAGTGCTTGAACCCCTTTTCAAGCTACCCACATTGACCCGTAACAGAATGAATGACTGATTTGGTTGAATCGCAACGGAGTTCGATTCCGCGTTTGGGAATTGAACCCGTGTCCGCAGTTTTGAACGACTGCGGATTGCTCTTGCCGGAGTGGAGGTGTTACTCCCCGCCAGCGCGCAGGCCAGCCACCACATCGCGGACAGTCATGTTCTGGATGACCTCGGGCGTGGTTGGCTCATCTGGTGTTGCCTGTCTGGGCACGGGCTTGCGCAGTCCGTTGCGTTCGAATTCGAGGACATCGCTCATCGCGTAACGCACCATCTTGCCCAGCTTTACGAAGGGTGGGCCGCGCCGAACGGTGCGCCAGCGCGTCAGGGTCTTGCTGCTCATCGCCCAGCGGGCGGCCAGATCGACTTCGGAAAGGAATTGCTCGCTCATCGTTACCTCCAGTGAATGGACACGATGAAGGCGCTGCTGGCCGCTACAGGCAAGCGAAATTGGGGGCTGTCAAGGCCAACTACCGCCCAATAGCGACAAAAAACGGGATAACATTCCAATGGCAGGCTTAGTCGGCCGCGTGGGGTCGCCTGAGCACCACCAAATGCAAAAAAGCCAGCCTCGCGCTGGCTTTTTTACGCCTGCCGCCGTCCTGCGGCGACTGACTTTCTACGCGGCGAAGCCGAGGTCTTCCGCCAGCGGCCTGCCCGGCATGTGGAAGGCC
>JADZFV010000597.1 GCA_020854255.1 Candidatus Melainabacteria bacterium
GAACTTATTTCTGCAACTGAAATACCTTTCTCTGAGATCAAAAGTGCTGCAACGATTGCATTCAGCACTCTCAGCGAACAGGTAAGTTTGAATACATTTTCCACGCTTGTCGGCATCGAACAGCAAGGCGTTTTCAGCGCTCTTGTCGATAAACGATTGGCTCAGCAGTTGCCGGATACTGTTGAGGCGAAGGCAAAAGTGGAGATAAGCATTTTCTATCCCGCTTACTCCAGGTGGTAAGAGCAGTCGGTGCCTCAGTGAGTATTCGGCGAGAAGCATATCTTGACCGAATACTTACGTGCATCAAACCAACAGGCGCCAATCCGCGCAAGAAATGGTGACTAATTATGGAAAAAACAATTACAGCCAGCTTGCCAGAGATGCCGTTCAAAGGTTCTTTCAAAATCCTCGTTACCTTCACCGTTCTCTATCCTGCCGCTAAGGCTGACGATCCGATTGATTCCAGCGGCAATTTCAGTGACTCTCAAGGTTCGATCGGTCTTGTTGACGTTTCGGAAGTAAAGCCTCTCATCTTCGACGAGAGCTTGTTGGACGGCCCGCACAGCAAGTTGTTGTGTGACATCTTTTCGATTAAGGATACAATTATGAATAGCCAAAATCCCGCCAAAACACTGCGCGAGGAAATAGCTGAAGTAATCGCCGCGGAACAGCAGGAGGCAGTTGAGCTTGCTGAAAAACAGAGGCAGGAAGAAGCATAGCAAAGAGAGGCGGCGCATTTATCTGACAGCGATCAACTGATCGCTCACTACTCAGATCTGCTTTAGACGGTGGCACCATTTGTGGTGTCACCGTCTAAAGCGGGTTTGTCTAAAACAAAGAAACCAAAAATGTATATCAATCCAGATTTGTTGAAAACACACAAGCTAGAGACCTGTCCAGATTGTAACAACCGTATGCTCGTTCCCAATAACACTCGAATACTCCCATGGCACACCAAATACGGTGCAGGCTACAAGCGGGTGCCAGGAGAACAGCCGGAGCCGTGCATTGGAGTCGGCCGGTTAGTTTAAGGGTTCTAAACGATCGGCAAATGAAAATACTTTTCGATGTGATCAAAAAGTGTAGCGAAAATTGATTAGCGGGCGATCGGCCACAATTTATAAGTAACGTTATGAATAGGCGATTGGCCGCGTGCCAGAGTGTGCAGCGGACCCAGGATTTCCAGTTCAACATATCGAAGCGGATCCGGGTTTGTGTAGACTTCTGTACTGCTTCCTCCATCCGGATAAGCGACTTTTGATTTACAAAGAAGCGGGCGCACGCAAAAGCGCTCAAAAGGAGAACTATATGGACGGACATGACGGTGGTGGTCACGACTTCGGTCATGACGGCCATGACGCCGGAATGGGTGGTCACTTTGGCCATCATGATGCATATGGGAATGTAGATTTCTCTGGAGACGGGCAGAGCACCTGGGAAGCACTGAGCATCGGCTACAGCCACCAGGGCGACAGCCACGATCACTCCTCAAGCTTCGGCACGATGGCTGACAATTGCGGTGCCGACGGACCGAACGGGTCGGCACATGCCTCGCACAGCCATGCCGGCAACCAGCAACAAAAGCCCAACGAGAACGGCTACTACAGGGCACGGACTGCTGCTGATTTCAACGGTGAAACGCGGAAGTTCGTGGCACACGTTGTAGCACACGGCGACGTCAACATCCTCGACCACCTGGTGCGAATCTGCCAAAAGCTTGATGTGATCAGGCTCGATACATTTCGCCCATCAATAAACGGCGAGGATCGTACTCTCTATGAGCTGGCTGACGGCGAGCCCTGGCTGCCGCCCTACGACATCGAGAAACGGCCGCCGGCCGGCTGGTATCCTAATGCCACCGGCTCCACTCGTCTGGTCACGCAAATCTGGCAAGTGGGCAGGCGTTGCTCAATTTGGGACAGGGGCATTGCCCGGTCTCTGCGTATGATGCGCCGGCATGAGTGGGTGAGCGACCCCGAGTACGACCCGGATGCGAAGACATTCTTCGAGATCGGCGTTGCGACATGGAATTACCGGGAAACCGGCGACCACGACACGCTGGTCAGCATTCGCATCAATTCGCAGCTCGTCTGGCAGCCCTATTTCGGCGCATACGGCTACAAGAAAATTCCCTTCCACAAGCATCAGCAGGCGGCCTCTGCCATCATCCAGGAGCTTTTGGATGTCCTCAAGGCAGCCGTTCCCAGCCCCGAGCAGAAGCGCAATCGGGAGTTTTACGCAGTCACATTGCCAGGGATCGAAGCCGAGAAGAGTAAGGCGGCTTCCGAATCTCCACAAAACTCTTCTCCGGCTCAGCCGTTTTCGCACGGATGTCCGCCTGTGACTGACAGCGAAGTGGCAACATCGGGTGCAGATCTCGTCAATGCGATTGCTGCAGTCTCTGCTGATCACACAGAAGAAACACCGCTGAAAATGGTGGACATCGTGGTGACAATTCCGCGCTAGCTAGACGATTCTTTTTGTGAATGGTGTTGTTTCAATTTTGGCCGGAATTTATCTGGCCAATCAGGCTATGGGTCAGGCTTGGGCTATTGGTCTGCTTGGGGCAGGAATCATTGTGGTTCTTATAGTCGCGGGGTTTGTTTCCGGAGTGGCTGAACGCGACGCTTTTATCGTGGCTGTGGCTTTAGCTGTGATTGTTTGTTTGGGGTTGGCTCTGAATGGCGGTGGAGCTGCAATTATCCTGGAAGCTTTGGGGGGACGCGTGACTTCGACAATGGCTTGGGCTGCGACTTTGACTGGCGTAGGCGGCGTGCTTTCAGGAATCGGCTCTGTCCTCAAGTAACAGAGTGATGTACACTTTTGGTATACATCAGAGGGCAGTCGTGATGGGCAGAGTTGGAATTGTAAAAATATTTATGCACGGTCGAAGCCAGGCGGTCCGTCTGCCGATGGCTTTTCGTCTGCCAGGCGATCGAGTGCGCGTGCACCAGGTCGAGGGCGGGATTCTGCTTGAGCCAATCATTACCGACATTGATGCCTGGTTTTCCGAGATGGATCGTTTCTCGCAGGTGCAGTTTATGGAGGATGGCCGGCATCAGCCTCCAATGCCGGAAGACAGGGATGCTTTCGAGTGATCTACCCTCTGGACACTAACGCGGTAATTGCCATACTGGAAGGACAGCCGGCGATTGTTCGCGATCGTCTTCGCGGTGCAATGTCTGCCAGCCCTGAATTAATCGTTTCAACTATTGTGCTGTTCGAGCTCTGGTATGGAGTGGCAAGAAGTGCGCAACGCAAGGAGAACGCAGAGCGGTTACGCGTTTTTCTGTCTGGCGATATTACGATCGCCCCTTTTGAGGATGAGGACGCGGTGCTCGCTGGTGATATGCGAGCAGCGCTGCAAGCAGCTGGAACGCCGATAGGGTCTTACGATTTGCTGATTGCCGCGCAGGCACTCAGGACTGGCGCCACTCTAGTAACGGCTAACGTTGGTGAGTTCTCACGCATTGGCGGCCTTGCTTGGCAGGACTGGAGCAAGAAAGCCTGAGGGACAATCATGGTCTGGTCATTACCCAGACACGTTTTGAACATCGAAAACGACATGCCTCTTGATAGCGATACGAATTGTTAGGTTCCTGCAAGAAGGAATCGAAGTCGCTTTTGCTTAACTCGAATGAGTCCATTCCCGAGAGCAGAGTACATTGCTGCTCTGCTCCTCTTTTCCTGCCGAAACAACAAAAAGAAGCCCGGTCCGTCAACAGTTTGTGGTGCCATGGGTGGTGCCACACTCAGACTTGCTTCAATCTTAACCTTTACGACATGGAGGTAGTTATGAAAACAACAATTAAGAACAGTCAGGCTGTCGAAGCCATGAAGTTTCGGCTGCCTGACTCGGTCCACCCCGAACTCTATGATATGGTGATCGAACCGGACCTTGATGCATTTACTTTCAGCGGGCGCGAAACAATCGACATTGTGGTGGAAAAACCGGTCGACAAAATTGTTTTGAACGCCAAGGAGCTGGAGATTGAAGAA
>JADZFV010000598.1 GCA_020854255.1 Candidatus Melainabacteria bacterium
AGTACTTCTTGACGCTGTTGCTTTCCTTCAGTTGAGCCTTGAGCAGATCTCGGTAAAACGGCGCTGCTTCGTTGAAGCGTCCAACCTCCTTGAGGCTGTTGGCTGTCTTGAGCGTATTGTCCTGGTTTGCAGCCACGCCGCCCGGCAGATTCAGCATTGCCAGAGCCAGTTGTTTGGCGCGATCCACCTTGCGTTGCATGGCTGCGCTTGTGGGTTTAAGCTCCGGTTTGAGAATAATGTTGGACCAGAGCAAATTTTGATAGTAATCGAGAGGTTCATCGCGCGCCAGATCGACGATCAGAAAAACGCTCAAGACGGTAAAATAGAGTGCCATTGTCATGGCCGCTACGAATCGACCGAACGGAATTACTCTTCTCTGCGGGCCGCGTTTCAACTGTTTGAGATACCACCAGTTTTTCACCCGAGCCAGAATGCCTCGATGCATACCCTCCTCGACCAGTCTCATGTGATCGGCAAGGCGGCGCATTGACTGGTAGCGCTTCTCGGGCTCTTTAGCCAGCGCTGCAAACAGGATCGCTTCCAGAGATTCGCGTGTGCTTCGGTCTTTCACAGCGCTCTTCAATCCCGGCGGCTCTTCGTTCATGTGTTTGAGAAACGTCTCGTAGGCTGTGTTTCCGACAAACGGAGGTGCGCCGGTCAAGGCCTCGTGCATCAAACAGCCGAGAGAATAAATGTCAGAGCGTTCATCCAGCTTTCCGCCCATGCATTGCTCGGGACTCATGTAGAGCGGGCTTCCGAAGACGTCTCCTGTCTGCGTCAGTTTTTGAGCGTCTACGTTTTCCTGGGGCAATATTTTGGCGATGCCAAAATCAACTACTTTCACGAAGTCCTTTCGATCTGGAGAATTGACGAGCAGGATGTTGCTCGGTTTCAAATCTCTATGCACTATGCCTTTCTCGTGGGCATGGCTTAACGCTTCTGCCACCTGACGAAAAATCGGCAGCGCCCGTGAAACAGGCAATGCTCCCTCGTCCTGAATCAGTTGCGACAGCGAATCACCTTCGATGAAGTCCATGGCGATGTAGGGAATACCCGCTTCATTTGTGCCGCTGTCATGCACGGTGATTATATTGGCGTGCTCTAAAGCGCTGACAGCCGCAGCTTCATTGCGGAATCGAATGACTGCATTGCCGTCGGAGCAAAGGTGCGGGTGCAAAACCTTGACGGCGCGGATGCGGTTTAAAACCAGGTGCTTGGCCAGAAAAACGGTGCCCATCCCGCCTTTGCCCAGTATGGAAAGTATCTGGTAGCGGGCGTCGATAATGCCTTCTTGAATATAATCGGGCTGGCCTGGCGGTGTTTGACCGGCTTGCACGCGCACGATTGTCAGTGTCGCATCCGCTTCACGCGCAATTGCAGGCGCTTCAACCGCTGCGTCATCAACCGCTCCGTCATCAACTGCTCCGGCTTGCTCTGCCTGAGGATTCTCGGAGAGATTTCTTTGTTTTTTTAAGCGACCCACAAAAACGCCTTTATGATTTCGACTTCTTACTAAACCTACCCAAAAGATCAGGCCTTATTCGCTCGTTGAATGGTAAGCGAAGTCATGACAGGCATATTTCCTGTTCTAGCTAAGCAGGCCTTGCTAATAATACCTGCGGATTATGGCTCTTAGATTGCCTTGACCGCTAGCTTTGCGGTGCATGATCTTCCTATCGCCCAAATCTGAAAACTGGCAGTGTATGCCAGTGAATACTTACGGTTTTTGACAGCGGTTTTAGCCGGTGCAGCGGGTACAGAATGTGCAGAAAGAAGAGGGTTTTGTCAATGATGCTGCGCCAATTTTATCGAGCACCTGCCTTTTTGGCCTGGGCGCTTATTCTGACTTTTTCGGCTGCCTGGGCTGGGCCTGCCAAACAGTCCGGACTTATAATGGAAGTGGAGAGCGATTATTTTGGAAACTCGATCATGAAAGTGAGCAAGGACGGCATTCGCATCGATTCGAAAAAACTCGGTATCACCATTGTTTCGCATGCTCCCGAATGGAGCGTGATTGCCTTCAACGAGCGCAGCAAGTCTTATTACGAAGCCACACTTGAAGAATGGAAAAAGCGCGTCGCTTCAAGGGCCGGGATGAAACACGGCAAACAGGAAATAAAACTGACAGGCACAGCCAAGATCGAAGGGCAAAAGGTAAAAGTGTATCGCTGGGTGGACGACCGCACCAGAAGCGGCAGAAAGAAGCCCAATCCGGTGGTTACTGATATGTATGCGATGCAATCGCTCCTGGTGCCCAAGCAAGCGGCGGCAGTGATTGCTTCGGCGTCCGATTTGCCGCCGGATTTTGGGCTGCCCATGCGCATTACCAGGGCTCCGCAGGGCGCGAAAAAAGCATCTATGGTGCTGGACACTTTGAAGTGCAGGGAAGGCGCCATTGCAAAAACAGTATTCTTTCAGCCGAAAGGCTTCAAGCGAGTTTCCAGCGAAGTGGCTTTGATCATGGAAGACGATGATGAAGTGGGCGATCTGATGGACGGGTTGAAAACGAAATAGACTGGCGGTTTCAACACCACATAGAATGGCGTGCCAACGTGAAATCCGGCTAAGAATCCACCTTGAGCCTGACACGACTTTGCAACAATAGCTCGCGCGAATTGCACGCTAACAGTCATGTGCTAACGCTTCGCTAGCTCTCGTGCGCGTTCCGGCAGCCCCGTGCAGATTAAAAGTAAGTATGAAAGGGGCGAGAAAAAGTTCTCGGCTCCAGTAGCTAAACGTAAAAGCTTACTGTCGGCTCGAATCCGGATTTTCTCTCAGGTCTGCCTTAAGATCATTTACGTCGTCTCAGAATACGTTCTGTAAACCCTTGTCTGGAGTCGTTTCTAGTGCAGTTGTTAGGTTGTCTCTGACACCTTCCGTACCTTCTCCAGAAACCTCCTACCTCCGAAATCAGAAACTGAGCTCTGCCACGCGCACCAGCTAAAACTTCGTCTCAGACGAGGTCATAGCACAACAGCTTCAGATTGTCTGAAGGCTGGCTGCGGAAGGTTCACAGCCGGTTGGCTGCGGCTGAGCTCCAAACAGAGGATTTCCAAATGTCGAACCATCCAACTCTTAACGGCCCGGGTGTTGGCGGCTTGCCTGCCGACTCTCCCGACGGTTCTGTTGTGCCAGTCTCCCGGGCAAACGGAGCCGGTGAAACGGTTGCTCAACCGACCACCTCGTCTGCCGCCAAACCGGAGCGTCCGAGCTTCTTCAAGCGCCTCAAGCGCTGGACGAAAATCGGCGCCGTCGCTGTTCTGGGCTACGTCCTTGTCGCCGCGCTGGCGCATCCGCTGCTGGTCCTTGCCTGGAAGTATCTGCCTTTAATCGTCCTGGTCGCCCTGATTCCCGCGTTTGTGTTTGGCGTCCGCGCCCTCAACAAGCGCGGCAAGTCGCCGTCCAGGAAAGCCCTCGCGATCGCGTCTGCCGTCTATCTTGCCCTGTTCGGGTGGGTGGTGACAGCAAACGTGTCGCAGACGATCATCAAGTGGCAGCTGGCTTCTTCGCTCGATCCTATTGCGATAGGGCAGTTGCCGCACACGCGCGACAACCGCATCGTCACTCGCTCCACGGCGGCCAAGTATGTGAAAAACGGCATCACCGACAATCGCCTGGTCGGCAAGCAGCCGCATCTGGTGAGGGAAGTCGGTCAGGACGGCAAAATCGTCATGTGGTGGCAGTCGCCGCTCGCATATGATGTCTGGTACGGCACGCCTTTTGGCAGTGTCCACAGCGTCATGCGCGTCAACGCCGAAGAGCCCAACATGAACGTCGACGTCAAGGCAGGCGAAAATGCCTTCTTCGCGTTCGGTGATGATTCCTGGGTGACCGAGCTGCTCTTCCGTGTCAGGCATCCGTTCGCCCAGCGGGCTGAGACGGTGTACTGGCAGAAGGAAAACGGTGAGTGGAGCATGCTCATCTCTTACGTGTCCTACCGCCCCACCTGGGCTCTGACTATGGTGCCGACTCTGTCGGGCGTCATGGAAGTCGGACCTTATGGTGGCTTCAGCCACTACAGCCGTGCCGAAGCTGCGGAGAAATTCGAGGGCGCCGCTCTCTATCCGCCTGCGCTGGCTCGCCAGTACGCTGAGGCGTACGCCACTTACCACCGCGGTTTGTGGAACCCTGTAACCGCTCAGCTCGAGCTGTTCGAGGTAAGTGAGCCGCCTTACGACGCGCAAAAGGCCGAGCCCAACCGTTTCCCTTATTACCAGGATTTCGATGATCTCGGTCTCGAGCTGATTGTCGGTCTTGAGCCCAGGGGCGGTTCGCTCACGCGCGTCCTTTTGTTCGATGCCGTAACCGGGCGTGCCAGCGTCTATGCGGTGCCGAGCTCACAGCGCATCAACGGACCCAGCAAAGCGCTTCTCAACGTGCACAACGCCGAGCCGAGTGCCGACTGGTCGCAGTACGAGGAAGCTGAGCCGCGCCTGGTCAATGGCAAAGCCGGCACCTTCTGGCTGGTCACCGTGGTGCGTGCCGATCCCTCCAGCCGCGCTTTCGTAATGCTCGTTGCCGTCGATGCCTACTCGCTCAAGGCTCATCGCTTCAACGACGTCGAGAGCTTCAAGACATTTCTCGACACCGTAGCGACCCCCCGGTAAGCTTCCCTGGGATGCCTGACGTAGTGCATCTATAGAGAGAAAGTCTCCATGACCCTTTTCAGGGATTAGAATCCGCCACTGACACCGTAGGGGAGATATTTCCCCTACGGTTGTGTCGGAGCTCTCGCTTCGGTCAGGAGCTGTGCAGTCGAAACGCCAAAAATCCTTGTGATTGCGGCTCACCCCGGGCATCGTCGAGCGCCGACTCAAGGCGGCGGACCGGACCGCGCAGACCGTTATTCTCAAAAGTCCATACCTGGCTAGCCCTGCGAAGTTGTTTTTTCCTTCTTGCAGCGCGACATTCTATCAACACCGCCCTTGGCCGAAAACCTACTCTTGGATTTTGTAATACTATAAAATATAAGAAAAAACTCGCCAAAAAATCAAGCGGCATGGATACGGCGCCGTGAAGCGCTTTCTCCATGCCACTTGAATAAGAGCCGAGCGAGAATGTTTCTTTCAAAACATTCTTTCACCCGGCATTACTCTCGGTCGCAGCCAGCCGGGCCCGGTTCTTTGTTGCCTGCATCCGGAGCGACTTCCCCTTCGACCACGTTGGTCGTCGAAGCTTCCGCAGGGGCTGCAGTCGTGCCGTCCGCCGCCGCACCGTCGACGATTCCCGCCGGCTTGGCAGGAAACTTCTTTTTCGGCATGGGGATGACGTAGACGCTGGGATTGTTGGGGTGGTCGACCAAGCCGGACCCGTCCCAGACGCCGGTGGCGAGCAGGCGAGCTTCCTTGGCCTTGTACCCGCCGATCCAGTTGTCCTGCCACGCATCGCTCGCCGCCAGCTTGCCCGTCCAGCCAACAGTCTCTTTCCGGTACTTGCTGGCCCGAGCGGCCGCGCGCGACTGGAAGTGCTTGTTGATGTCGAACATGTTGACGAAGACGTACTGCGCCAGGGCCTTGTTGCCGATCACGATGATGCCGTTCTCGTCGTTGCCGTAGCTCGCCTTGGCGCCGAGGTTGTCGGAACCAAAGATGACCACAGGCTTCTCGCCGAACGGATCGATGACGATGATCTTGCCGTGCGTGATGGCATGCGACTCGGGCAGCTTC
This sequence comes from Candidatus Melainabacteria bacterium, assembly GCA_020854255.1. Taxonomy (GTDB): domain Bacteria; phylum Cyanobacteriota; class Vampirovibrionia; order Obscuribacterales; family Obscuribacteraceae; genus QKMZ01. The sequence goes on from JADZFV010000598.1 coordinate 5,667, forward strand.
AGCAACTCCGTGATGAAGTTGGCGAACTCTACTTCACGCCCTGTGGCGAGCGTGAAAAGCGGCGGCCGTCCCTTGCGACGCTTGGCTTTGACCCCGCGCAGCGCATCGAACGAACTGACCGTCATGAACGCGTAGAGCTCCGGGCGCTTGTCCCAGATCTCCGCCAGCCAGTGGATGACCGACGGCGAACCCGGGTAGAAGACCTCGCCGCAGACCACGTCCTTGGCGTCTTCCATCAACCCCTTCACACGGATGAGCCAGGGCGAGAGCGGGACGTCGAGCCCCTTACCCTTCACCTTGTCGTCCATGCTCGGCTGGAAGTAGGTCTCGATGATCGTGCCGTCATCCAGCACGACCGGGTCGTAACCCTTGGCATTGCGACGACGGAACTCGAGCGATTGCTCGGCGCCATCGGCCTTCATGCGCTTCCAGTAGTCCAGGAAGTTG
>JADZFV010000599.1 GCA_020854255.1 Candidatus Melainabacteria bacterium
GATGCCAAGAAGCGCAACAGATCTGGCGGTCAGGTCGCTTCACGTTTGTTGATTACGGCCGCCTTATGTTGTTTAACTGCGTTACTCAAGATCTAGCAAGGCCTGGCCACCAACCGGCAGCCTCCACCAGAAAAGCGTTTCGCCCAATCAAAAGATGACAAGATGCAAAAACCTCGCCAAAGCTGAGCGACCTATGTTTATTAGCATTCGATCTTTTTAGACTTATGAGATCAAGAATATAAACCCCTTTTCTTTATAGAATCTCCAAGCACTTTCGTTTCTTACCTGTTCTAAATCAAAACCCTTTAAGCCCATCTGACTTCTTATCCAGGTAGTTCATTTCCTCGTCTGCGCCTGTGCCCGACGAGAGATTTGAAGTGCTCATTTCTTTCATAACGATTCACGGAATTTATGAGGGCGGTGCCCTATATCGTCCGCGTGTCTCGCTTGAGTGATCTGAGCTGTCGAACTTCGTTTCTACTTCCCAGACACAGCGCCTCTTACCAGGGATTCATAAAATGACAAGCCCAAATGCAAATGCAAAACTCTTGCAAACCAGCGAAATGGGCGAGCTGAATGTGGTCTTCGGAAGCGGAGGGAGCAAAGCGGTTCTGGCTGGTGCCGGAGCCATCGTTGCCCTTCAACTTGCGGGTCTGAAGAACTTTGCCACCATCGGAGGTGCATCCGGCGGATCCATTCCAGCCGCACTTCTCGCCAGCGGAGCAGACGCCACACAGATTCTGTCGCACGCGTTGCAGACAGATTTCTCCAGCCTGCTTACGCCAAAGACCGGCAAGCTCGGTCAAATTCTCGCACTCCTCATGAAGTATCGCTACGAGCAAACGCGCCCGGAAAACGGCGTGTTTTCCAGCGAGAAATTGGGGACCTTCGTCAGCGCCGTCGCCAAGACCTGGCCTGACAAGTACTGGACAGTTGCCAGTGCTGAACGAGGTTATGTGGTGTTCACCAAAAACGGTGCGCATCGCATGGGCCTCGGTACCAACCCGCTTCACGTGGCCACTGAGCCAGTGCCTGTGGGAATGGCGGTCAGGGCTTCCTGCGCTATTCCCGGGGTCATCGATGCCGTCGCATTTCAAGGCGAACCGCTCTGGGACGGTGCTTTCACCGAATTCGGTGAGTGCCCCGTCGACCTGCCGCCCCGCTTCTTCGGCGTCAAGAAATCGGACGTCTTTGCCATCGACATCAGCGAGGAAATCGTCAAGAAGAATCGCTGGCTACGCATTCTCTTCCACATCTTCTGTGGCGGAAAGTGCGTGTCCATCGACGCCGTCCATCCCACTGAGAAGGACGGATTGATGCTCGCCCAGCCATCAATAAAGGGATTCCATGCCATGGAGTTCGAGCTCAACCTCGACCAGAAGTGGCACGCCGTCGTCGAAGGGTTGATCTCCACGGTGGACGCTCTCGAACGCGGCAAGCGTATTCCGGCCGCAAACCGGGATGCTCTCCTCAGGCTGCGCAACAAGCTTTCCAACATCGACATCAAGTCGATCAGAAAGCGCTGCTTCGCCAGACTCGTCGAGGGCGTTTTCCTCAAGGAAGCCCCTCATATCCTCCCTTAACACCCGAAATGTGGAACACTTGAGGAGACAACAATATGAGCTTCAAGAAAACAATTCTCAAGTTCTTGCTGTACCCACTGGCCTACCGCTTCGTCAAGATGCCGGGACAGAGCTATCGGGGACGACTGCCCTCCTTCGGGCGGCCGCAAGAATTACTGCGCAACCGATTGACCGAACACGTCGAAGCGCTGGCGGTCGGCGTAGGCGAGCGCAGCGTCGGCAACTATGCCGGCATGCTCAAGGCTATCGAGTACATCGAGCGTGAGTTCCGTGCACTCGGCCTTGAGGTCGAACGTCAAAACATCGAGTTCGACGGCAAGGTCATGCCCAACTTGATCGTGGAAATCAAAGGCAAGAAGCGCCCTGAAGAAATCGTCGTCATCGGTGCTCACTACGACACCGTCAACAACACTCCCGGCGCCGACGACAACGGCACAGGTGTCGCCGCCTTGCTGGAATTGTGCCGCGTATTCTGCCGCCGGTCCACTGCTAATGCCAATGACCGCACCATTCGCTTCGTGGCTTTCGCCAACGAAGAGCATCCGGGCGGCGACTGGGACACCATGGGCAGCTACGCTTATGCGAAGCGCTGCCGCGAGCGCAACGAGAATATCGTCGGCATGCTCTCTCTCGAGATGCTCGGCGTTTATTCCACCGAGCCCAACTCGCAGCATTACCCCAGCCCGTTCAACCTGTTTTACCCGACTGTGGCCAATTTCCTGGCTTTCGTCGGCAATGCCAAAGGTCGCACTTTCGTGCGCCGCTGCGTGGAAACTTTCCGCAAGCACGCGGGGCTGCCTTCTGAAGGCGTGGCGGCACCTTCCTTCGTGAAGGACGCCGGCAGGTCGGATCACTGGTCGTTCTGGCAGCATGGCTACAACGGGGTGATGGTGACGGATACGTCGAATTTCCGTTACCCGCTCTACCACACGCCCAAAGACACCATCGATCGCCTCGACTTCACGCGCATGACCCTGGCTGTCGACGGCATCATGTACGTCATCGAGGACATGGCCACGCTATGACAAAACCCATCATCGGCTTAAACGTCGATGTGGATGTCACCAAGCCGGAGCAGGTCCGCCTGGCGCGCGCGTATTACGAGGCAGTTGAAAAAGCCGGCGGCGTCGCTGTGCTGATTCCGCCTTGCAAACCCGCTGCCATGCGTGCAATCCTCGATCGGCTTGATGGTGTACTCCTCATCGGCGGGCGCGACTACGACCCCGCTTACTTCGGCGAAGCCTCGCACGAATCAGTGGCTCTGCTCCATCCGGACAGAATCAAGTTCGACCTGGCGCTTGCCAAAGAGGCAATCAAACGCAATCTGCCAGTCCTGGGAATCTGCGGAGGACTCCAGCTGATTAACATCGCGCTTGGAGGTTCGCTAATCATCGACATTCCGACCTATCTAGCCACAGGCAAGATCAAAACCGCCGGCAGCAATGCGGGCGGCAACAAGGCAAAAGGCGCATTGACATGCGCTAAAACGCCTTCGATCAAGCACCGGGCGGCAGAAGGTGAACGGCGCGCGGAACATCCGGCGTCTACAATTCGGGACAGCTTGCTATCCTCCATCTACGGCTCCGTCATTGCTGTGACGGTCAGCTCCCACCACCAGGCAGCCAAACGTCTCGGACGCAGGCTCAAGGCGGTGGCCTTTGCACCGGACGGCATCATTGAAGCGATCGAACATCGTTTCAAGCGATTCGTCTTAGGCGTGCAATGGCATCCGGAGCGCGACTTTGCAGGAAACAGGCGGCTCTTCAGAGCGTTTATCGAGGCGTGCAAGAGCACAAAGCGAAGCGCGCAGGGGCGACGCCATGCGTCGTCCGGTGCTGGAACGGTGCAATCGCATCGCCCGGCATAAGGTCGCAATCGCCAATCGTAGCACCGCAATAATGCGGGCACGAGCCTTTGACAAACGGGCAAATGAAACCGACTTGGGCAGCGCGTGGGCACTCGAGTGTTCAGTCGCAGCGACGGCCATTGTGGCTGCCCTGCAACGAACATGCGTTCTACAAACAGCATGCATATGAAACGGGCGCCGCATGGCGCCGCCCCCACAAATGCAACTGCAGTGGACCTACGTTCAGTTCAAGTCTTTCACGGTTAGGAACTCCCTCACATGTCTGATCAAAAGAAAAACCCTGCGCAGGGTGGCATGTTTGCCTCAGCCGCGCCGGGAGCTAAAAGCATGCTCTGGCTTCTGCTGGCCATCAATCTCTTCAACTGGATTGACCGGCAGGTGCTGGCTGCTCTCGTTCCGAATATCAGAGAAGAATTCTTTGGAAAAGGCGTCGAGCCTGGTCCTTTCGTGCAGGGGCTGCTGGATTTCTTCGGCAGCTTCCTGGGTGGTCACCCTGAAAACGCCATGATTGGCTTGCTAGCCATGGCCTTCATGGTCACCTACATGATCACGGCACCGATCTTCGGCGCCCTCAATCTGAAGCGATGGTGGATTATCGCCTTCGGTGTCATCCTCTGGAGTCTCGCCTCAGGCGCCTCCGGACTGGCGACCACCTTCGGCGTGCTGCTTTTGACCAGGTGCTTCGTCGGCATCGGTGAAGCTGCCTACGGTCCCATCGCTCCCGCCATGCTCGCCGACATCTTCCCCGTCAATGTGCGCGGCAAAGTGATGGCGTTCTTCTACCTGGCCATCCCCATTGGCGCCGCTCTCGGATTTATCCTGGGCGGGCAGGTGGCAGCGCACTTCGGCTGGCAGTGGGCGTTTTACCTCGTCGTCCCACCGGGCGTTTTGCTCGGCGTCTGCTGCCTTTTCATGAAAGAACCACAGAAGGGCGGCGCCGATAACCTTGTCCAGCAATCCAGGCAGAAGATGAAGCTGAAGGACTACGTGGCGATTCTCAAAATCCCGTCCTTCCGCTACGACACGCTCGGCATGGCGGCGATGACTTTCGCCATGGGCGGCATCTCGTTCTGGATACCTTCATACATACACGAATACCGCGGCGTTCCAGATCTCGCGCAGGTCAATTTGATCTTCGGCGGCATTCTGGTCGTTGCCGGTATCGCCGGCACCGTATTCGGTGGCTGGATCGCCGACCGGCTCAGGGAGCGCTTCGCAGGCTCTTATTTCATCGTTTCGGCAATGGCTATGCTGGTCGGATTCCCGCTCTGGATTACGTCACTATACCTGCCGTTTCCTTACGCGTGGGGATTCATCTTCGGCGCCTGCTTCTGCCTGTTCGTCTCCACCGGTCCGTCCAACACTATTCTTGCCAACGTTACGCATCCAATGATGCGCGCCAGCGCCTTTGCGCTCAACATCCTGATCATTCACGCGCTCGGCGACGTGATTTCACCGATGATCGTAGGCGCAGTGGCAGACGGCACCGGCAGCATGAACACCGCCTTCCTGGTGGTGTCGGCCTTCATTCTCCTTTCCGGCGTACTTTGGCTGTGGGGAGCACGCTATCTGGCCCAAGACACGGCAAAGGTGGCAAACGCGACCGGCAGCCCGGAGGGCCAATGAATGAAATTCCCCGAGGTGACAGGTAAACTGACTGTTTGGGAACTGCTCACCACGACATGGCGCAACATCATTCGCCACGAAGTGCTGACGCGCACTTCGGCGATCGCCTTCTCGTCAATGATGGCGTCGGTTCCCTTCCTGATCCTCGCCTTGACTGCCTTCATCTACTTGCTTCCGCAACTCTCCGGAGCAGCTGGTGGAGGAGGTCTGGGCATCGGCAATCTCACTGCCGAGCAGGTGCGAGAGTTTTTGCTTACTCTCTTCCCGCCCGACATAGCCAACGTGATCACCGATCAGATCACGCACATCCAGGAGCAGCCGCCCATCGGGTTGATCTCCGTAAGCATCGTGGTTTTGCTCTGGATGGCGTCTGCCGTTTTCGTCGACATCATGGATGC
>JADZFV010000600.1 GCA_020854255.1 Candidatus Melainabacteria bacterium
AGCCGCGCGACCTGACCGTTTTCGTTATCGTGGAAGACTCGAAGTCGGTCGACTTCGGCGTGGTCAACCACACGAAAAAGGAGCTGTCTGCCTGGCTCATGGGCTCAGTGTTGCAAAACACCGCCTGTACGCGCGACCTGGCCGGCTATGCCATCTGGTCGGGCAACACGATCAAGCAGTTCCGTCAGCATCAGCCGGCGGGACGTCTTTTGTTGCAGGGACTTTTCGGCTACCTCGATGAGGACGCCGAAGATGACGGCAACGAGGTCAGCGAAACACAGTCCGGTCTCAGTCAGGCGCTCGAGCGTTTGCCTCTGGACAGGCGGTGTCTCGTTTTCCTTATCTCCGACTTCCAGAACTTGAGCGCCTCCGACCAAGAGATGCTCGAGGTTGTGGGCAATGCTCACGACGTGATTGCTCTGGTCGTCGGTGATCCGCGCGAGCGCGATCTTCCCGACGGCACGGGCTTCCGTGATCTCGAGGATCTTGGCTCGGGTGGCGTTTCCGGCGTCTACCTGAGCGACAAGACCCGCCGCGACTGGCGCGACAACTTCAATCGCCAGCGTCAGGAGCTCCGCGCGCGTCTGGTCGATCTCGGAATTTCCATGGAGGAATTCTGGACCGATGAAGACGAGTTCGGGCTCAACGAGAAGATTCTGCCAATCTACGCCGGACACAGACCAATGGAGAATGAGTCATGACTCGTTTCGTGTGGACTCTGGCAGCGATGATGCTGCTCTCCGGCGCTGCGCTCACTGCGACTGCGCCGGCATATGCTGATGATAACAGCGGCGAGGCGGAAGCCAGGGCCGCGATCGAAGCCCTCAAGCCTTTCTGCAAGATCGAAGTGCCTGCTCCTGCCAGGGATGAGCCGAAGCCCGTCACCGCCAACCCCGGCGACACTGCAACTCCGGTGCCGGTCGTGGTGCCGCGGACCGTTGTCGTGCCCGAGATGAAGGCAACTTGCGCCGACGACAAGGTGAAGGTCGTCATCTCCGCCCGCCACTTCGGTTGGCAGGTAGGCGACGTCATACCGATCAACCTCGTCTTCACCGTGCCTGATGCCATCAAGCTGAACACCGATCGGCTGATGCAGGGTAAGCTGACTCTGGCTCCCGACTTCAAGACGCCCTTCGAGACGGTCGGCAAGCCGATCATCCGCGTCGCGAAGAAGGACGGCGCCACCATCTACGATGTCACCATCGAGGTGCGCCAGTTCGAGATCAAGCCGGTGTTGAGCTTCTCGATGCAGCTTCCCTTCTCCAGGGAGAATCTGCCGGACGGCAGCCCCAAGTGGGAGCCGTTCACGACCCCGGCGTACTTGCTTTTCAACAGCGTAGACGGCGGCTACGAGAACATCGATCGTCCCTCGACGCTCGGTAACGGCGCGCCGATGTTGCCCCGCACATCGTGGGCGGTGCCGGCGATGTGGATCGTCATCGTCCTGCTCATGCTGCCCTGGCCTCTGATCGCCATGGTGCGGTATGCCAATCGCAGGCGCGCTGGCAAGTCGATGTCGCGTGATGCAGCTGCCTGGCTGGCCATGCATCAGGCCGTTCAGTCCGGCCGGCAGATCGGTTTTGGTGTTCCGCACTACAACCGCATGGACGAGGTTCTGCGCAAGTATTTCGGCACCCAGTATCCGGGGCTGGAAGGCAAGACGCAGACCGAAATCGAGGACATGCCCGACGAACCGCGGGCGAACCTCCTGAAGAGCGTTTTCCGTAAGTTGGATCGCGTTCTGGTTGATCGCAAATCGTTGTCCGCCGCCGAAAAAGCCCAGCTCCTCACGGAGGTGGATCAGCTGATCAAGCGGCCCTATACAATGTGAGGTCCGAAAATGATCGACAAGACACTCCACCTGTTGAGAGCGGCAGCGCTCTCATTGGCGGTCGTGTTCGCATTAGCTCCGCCGCCTGCCTGCGCCGATTCGGCGTCGGGTCAGGAAACGGTGAAGCAGATGCCGAGCGCAATCGCCGCGGACGCAAAGTCCGTAATCGTGCTGGCACAGCAAGCCCTCAAGAAGGATGAGCCTGTTGTGAAGGCACCCGACGGTGCCGAAGAGCGTGCCAAAGTGCGCGCTTTCATCGACGAGAAGACCAAGTGGATCAAGGAACAGCCTGTCATCCAGACGTTCCTTTCCGTGCTGCCGGCACTCTGGACTCCGTTCAAGGTCGCCGCACTGCTGCTCTTCCTCGTAGGCTACGTCGCTTTCCACTTCAGCCGCCAGCGTCGCAATCAGGCTGAAGCGAAACAGAACAGTCAACCGTCGGCTCACGAAGCCGAGTTCGGCATCACCGCCGAATCTCTGAGCCGGGAGGTCCAGCCATGATTCCGATCAAGGACAATTTGCGCTACACCTCGTTCGCCTGGGTGTCGGTGACAATCTTCGCGCTCAATGTGCTTATGTACATCGGCGAGATGACCCTGGAAAACCCCGGCATTCTGCACTCCACCATCACGAGCTGGTTGCCTGTTCGTGAAGTTCTCACCCAGGGCGTAGCCGACGGCGACCCGTGGCTGATTCTGCGCAGCATTGCCGCAGTCTTCCTGGGCATGTTCCTGCACAGCAACTTCGCTCACATCTTCGGCAACATGTTCTTCTTCTTCGCGTTTGCTCCGGCGCTCGAAGCCAGGATGGGTCACGGCAAGTTCCTGGCCTTCTACCTGGTATCGGGGGTGATGGCGACAGTGATGTTCCTCGCCACGGACACTTCCGGCATCGGTCACATCCTGGGCGCTTCCGGTGCCATTGGCGGTGTGCTCGGCGCCTATGTCGTTTACTTTCCGCGCGCTCGCATTGACGGTCTGACACCGACCTTCAACTTCGTCTCCACGCTGAGTGTGTTCTTCCTGGCCGAGTATCTGGTCATGCAGTGGCTCTCTCTGTCGATGGAAATCGGCACCGGGCAGGCAGCTGGTGTGGCGTTTTCCGCTCACATCGGCGGCATGGCATTCGGCATGGTCGTGGCAGCTCTCATGCTGGTCGGCGATGTCGGGCGGGCGCGGCTCAGGGACATGCTCTTCTACGGGCTGGCATTGCTGGCTGTCGCCGGTGCCATCGTTCAGCCGGGCCTGATCGGCCTGCCGTACTGGATGTGGCATGTTTCGGCGATCGCGCTGGTCGTGTTCGTCTGGGCTTCATTCTTCCAGCCGTCCTATTCTGGCTGGTGGAAGAAGCTCGGCACCCCTGTGGCTGTGCTGATTGCGGCATACCTGATCGACTTCGCGGTCGAGCGTGGTGTGGCTTTCTTCCATCTGCAGATGGGAATCCTGCAGGCAGTGAATGCTTACGCGGTGGCTCTGCTTCTGATGGTGGCTTCCGTCGCCATCGCCATCGCCTGCCGGCGTTTGCCTGTGGTTAAGGCATCACCTGTGACGGTGCCTGTGCCGAAAGAAGAAGACAGGCTCTTGGCGGAGATTGCATGCGACTGTGTTGTCGGCGCTTTCCGCTTCATCGCTGTGCAGGTCCAAGCCGGCGTCGCGCTGGTAAAGACCGGTTGGCAGATCGCGGTTCAGTGGGCCCGTCCTGTGCTCACGCAAGCCGGCAGGGCAATAGCCTCCGGTTATGACCGTTTCGCTCCAGCCTGGCTGAAGGCAACGGTGCGTTTCGTCGTCAGAGCTTGCCTGCTTCTCGCCGGCATGGCAATGGCGGTGGTGCGTTTCCTCAAACTCGATCGTCTCGCTCGGCTCGGACTTGTCGCCTACACCGGTGTGAGAAATCGACTGACGATGGCAGGATCGTGATGGACTACTTTGCAGAAAGCAGAGTGTCCGTCACGAGAATGGCATGGGCACTCTCACGACGAAGGGTTCGCGCGCGCGTCAAGAACGTGTGCGGACCCAATTCCCCACCTCAACTAGGTCATACAC
>JADZFV010000601.1 GCA_020854255.1 Candidatus Melainabacteria bacterium
GGGAAATCCGGAGCTTTGCTCGGGGTCTCAAACTCAGGCGCTGAGGACGATTTTAGAACGAGCTTTAGAGTTTCGACTGGCGGTAAAGATTACTTTCTCAAGCGCGTCGGTGACTGGATCGCCGAAAGCCGTCTCTCTGAAATCGAAGGGTTCATCAGATGGACAGAGGCACGAAATTACATGCTCTCTCCAGCGCTTAAGGTCACCACTGCGGGGCAGACACACATTGCGGTCGGTGAAAACCGCTTTCAGCTCTTCGATTTTCTGGAACAGGAGAAGCGGCAAATATGGATGCGCTCTCACCTTTCGCAAGAGGATTGCACTCTCGCTGGTGACTTGTTGGCGCGAATGCACCTCGCGTCGGCAGATTATCTGCGTGAGAACACGGATAAGAGAACCTTTCTTTCAATTCCCTTTGAATGTCAGGCAAGCTGCGAAGCGCTGTTTCAGCGTATCCAAAGCGGTAGTGCGGTTTCATACCCTGTTTTACTGAGTGTTGCAAAAAACGAGGATCACCTTAAAGCAAGATTGGACAACGCTTTAAGAATGGTGAGTCTCACTGAAAAATCAGCCACTCCTTTGCTTGTACATGGCGACTTTCATCCCGGAAATGTTTTGTTCTTCAAAAACGAAGTAGGCGCCAGCGCGGGTAGCCTGGTGGATTTCGACTATCTCCGCAGGGGGCATCCACTTTTCGATTTGGGCTACGCGCTGCTCATGTTTGCACGAAGCCAGCCGCTTATGGAATCGAATAGTTCAGAGCAAACATCTGACCATGGGTTGGATTGGCAACTGGGAAAAGCCATCTTGCGAGGATATGTTCAGGCATTGCACAAGAATCCGGCTGAGAAGGACGAACTGAAGATCCGCAAGGCGGAACTCATGGCTTCATTTCTTGTGCCCAGGCTACAATACTACGTGACGATAGCTTGTTTCCTGATTTTAGATTGGGCTGTAGAAAAACTGATAAACGGGCCAGGTCCTTTTTCCGACGTTTATGCGGACGTCATAGAAATGATAGACAGCTTTTGCTGCAGCGACCTCGATCAGGTGGTGGAGAGCATCTGGATCGAGGCGTTAACTGAGACACCGTTTTGATGTATATTTGGCGTGTTTGCATAAAGAAAGTACCTTGCTACCTCATCACCGTCTAACTTTTATCGGCTCAGCACTTGTGTGCATTGCGGCGTCCGCGCTTCCAGCTTGGGCTGACGTCATCATTAGCGGTCGCATTACCGATCCTTCCAAAAGCCCCGTTGTCGGTGCCAAAGTCGTCGTTTTCGATGATGAAGCGACATGGTCGGTTTCCGATTTCACTGATAAAAACGGGAAGTTTTCAATCACTCATGAGCCGTGCACCTCTTGCTTTGTAGAAATCACACCGCGAAAGAGAGGCGAATTGGCAGCTGCGTTGATTGAGGAAATAAATGGGAAGGCCAATCACAGATTTCTCGTTCAGCTTCACCATGGCTTTTCTGTGCGCGGCTCGGTCGTAGCCGCAGACGGTAAGCCGCTCAAAGATATTGTCGTGAAAATTTCTTCCGCCGACCCGAGCGACGATTCTTCGGCGAAAATTCATGGCGGCGGTGCCGCGGTTACAGCCAAAGATGGCAACTATCGACTGTGTCTTACTCCCGGTCAGAAAAAATTGACCATCATCAATGAGAAGTATCCTGCGCTTGTGAAACATCTGGTGCAAAAGTTTCAAGTAACGTCGGATGGAGCTCTGGAGAACATTGTCCTTCCGTGGAAGCACAGCGTCAGAAATTAGTCACACATAAGGTAAGGACGATGTATACAGCTTATTTCGATTGTCCATTCGGTGCCGCCGGAGACATGCTTCTTGGGGCGTTGATTGATGCAGGTTTGAACGTCGAGCAATGGAAGCAGGAACTGGCAAAGATCGATCTGCCGGAAGGAAGCTTTTCAGTTCGCCCGGAAAAACTTTTGCGATGCGGCGTACACTCCACCAAACTTCATGTTTTCCTCACCGCTGAAGAAGCTCATGAACACGACCACGGTCACTCCCACCACGACCACGGTCACTCCCACCACGACCACGCTGAGCACCCGCATCGGGGTCTGTCAGAAATTCTTCGCATTATCGAACAGTCTTCAATAAAGGCCGGTGCCAAAAAACTTGCTGCCCGCATATTTACTCGACTGGGTGTCGCCGAAGCAAAAGTCCATGGTGTAATGCCTGATGACGTTCATTTTCATGAAGTGGGCGCTGTTGATGCAATTGTGGATATCGTTGGATTTGCCATCGCATATGATTTGATGGGAATTCAAAAATGCATTGTTTCCGCCCTGCCTGTTGGCTGTGGCACAACCGCGAGCATGCATGGTGAGTTTCCCGTGCCCGGTCCTGCCACGCTTGAATTGATTAGAGAGTCACGCGCTCCGCTCGCCCAGACTCCAATTGACTATGAATGTTTGACCCCAACCGGTGCGGCCATTCTCACAACCATTGCCGATCGTTTTGGATCGCAGCCTGATATGTCGGCAATCGATGCCATCGGATATGGTGCCGGTTCGTTAAATCCTGCCGCACACCCAAATGTTTGCAGGGTTGTGATCGGTCAGTCCATGCCGAAAAAGGGCAGCGAGAAAAGTGCGCCGTCCTCGCGTTATCGCAGTGAGCTTGTCGCGGTTGTCGAATGTAATTTCGACGATCTGTCACCGCAAGTGATTAGTTATACAACCGAGAAGTTGTTGGCTGAGGGTGCGCTCGACGTTTTCGTCACTGCCTGCACCATGAAGAAGGGACGCTCCGGCCACATGCTCACCGTCATCTGTCGAATGGCAGATCAGTTGCGCGTCAAAGAAATTTTGCTGGCAGAAACGTCTACTCTGGGTGTACGCAGCCATGTTACAGAACGACTGATTGCCGAGCGCGAGATGAAAAAAGTCGAATTGAATTCCGACGATGATGATATTCAATCTGTGCGGGTGAAGATCGGCAAAGATCTGGACGGCAATATCATCAACGTTCAACCGGAGTTCGAAGACTGCGCTTCCTATGCGCGCGCAACAGGAACGCCTTTAAAGGAAGTTATCAGCGCCGCCGCGACCAGAGCGCGAAACGGTCGTGAGAAGAATGTCTGAAGCGTCGCCGCAGCAGAGGCAGTTTAGATATCTCGGGATAGTCACCGTTTTGTACGTCACCTTGCAATTGGTGCCGGACATGACGGCAGGAAGTGTCTGACGCAGGTATCCCTCTTCCAGCTCCGAATGACTTTGGCTTGAGGGATCTATTGAATGAGGTGACCGTCTCGGTCGAATCGCACTTGCTGCTTTTGCGCTCCCCTGAATTGTTCGATCGCCTTTCCCAGGTCCTTTCTCTTTTCGGGCTTTGGTTTAGCAGCCGCATTAAGGGCGTCGACATCGCTCTTGCCTTTCATTTCGAGATTGACTGCCGGAGGGGCCGTGTGCAGCGGCGCATGCAACGATTGTGGTGGGGGAGGCACCTTGTCCATAAACACCAACTCTTTTTCCTGCGCCTGTGCCCTGGTCGGTTCTCTAAATGCGCCTTTTGTTGGAATGGCATCGCTTGTCTGAAAGGAAAGAACCTCGATTTTGATTTTGCCGAATGAATTGGCAATTTTTATCGTGTTGTCGTCGGCAATTTTCAAATGTCCAGCATCGACAAAAACCTCGTCCCAGGTCGGGTCGACAGATATCCATCTTTCGCCGTCATGAATTTCGTTCCAAACGTGCCAGTAAAACTGAGGCTCTGGTGATTGCGTGTACATCAGACCGGTCACTTCACGCGATGGAATTCCAGCCGCGCGGGCAAGAGCGTTGAACAAGAGCGCATGTTCCGTGCAGTCTCCCGCCTTTCTTTCCAGTACTTCAAGCGCCGTATTGGAATTGCGGTTGACGTCTTTTCCAATGAGCTGGAAAACGGCCGCCTGCAAAAGTTCCGCTTTCTTGATCGCATTTGTTTCACTGCCGATCGTGCGTGAGGCAAAGCTCTTTATCTCAGTGTTGTCCGATTGAATTAAAGGCGTCGCCTTCAAATAGGTTTTCAGTTGTTCTTTGCTCAAGGGCTCTTTGTCAGGCGTTTTGAAATCGCGAGTGAGCATGAGCGTCGTCCATCCCTGTCCCTTTCCGTCTACGGTTTGCAATTGGCGGTGAGAATTCGGAAGGCTGTATTTGACTCCAGAGATTTTCAAAAAGACTTGCTTGAGTTTTCTCGGATCTCCCATGCGAACATTTGTCGGTACCGAAGATGCTTCAATCAAGTCAACGCCTTCCGTGCCTAGTTTGCGCGCCGTAGCTTCCTCTTCAAGCCGGAAAGTAATCGGACCAAGGTTGCCGCGGATTAGCCTTCCCTGATTGTCGCACTCGTATCGTGTCACTTCGTCGTCTCGATCGTCTCTTTGCTCTA
>JADZFV010000602.1 GCA_020854255.1 Candidatus Melainabacteria bacterium
AGACAGACAAGCTGGAAGTGCACCTGGCCGAAATGGCCCTTTCCAAAGCGATGGCTCGACTGAAAGCAGTGGAGATCGTCAAATCGCGCCGCAAGGGACATCACTGAGCTTTTTATCGACCAACAATATGGAATGCTAAAAGGACTAGAGCAGCAAAAAATAAGGCGATGAAAAATGCCAAGCCGTAGTCTTGAGTTGCACGGGAAATAAACAAATAGACTCCAGCCAGTGCGAGCGTCGCGCAGAACAGTCCTAGCGCGATGAATAGAGCAGACTCATTGTTTATTTCTTTCACGATCCGGCAATCTGGTTGACCATTGGTCGGGCATGTGTTGTTTCGGCAAACCTAAGTCGTTGCACCGACTTCGTAAATCTCAAAGACCTCTAGCTCATTAGACCTCATGGCAGGTCGGAAAGGCGTCAAGGATTTTGCTCAAGGGATAAAGAGAACATCAAAAAACGCGTCGTTTTCAAGAGAAAAAAGTAGAGCTCGGTAGCCAGCGAGTCGATAAAGACATTGCCGTGGCCGCACGGTTACGGCGGCTGGAAAAAAAGAATTCCTTACGAAATCTTGATCCACAATACCCAACCTCTGATGAGATCTTTACGGGTTTAGCGGTTTGATGAAGAACTTAGCGCGCAGATATTCGGGCCCTTATTCTCTCAATTCGCAACAGCCGAACAACAATGTTTTTTCGCCCCAAGGGGCTGGTCTTTTGGAAGACTCTGCACCTGTTAATGGGTGCTGCAGATCCAAGGCAACCTTAAATGACAACATCAGTTAGCCCATCACAAAGAATCAAAAACCAGTCCAGCAGTAAATTCCAGCAGTGGCTTTTCAGGGGAATGAGCGACAATCGCCCTGAAAAACACCACCAGGACGTCTGGTGGAAAGTGATGTGCCTGACTGGTGTCGATTACTTTTCCACACTCGGGTATCAGCCCGGCATCGCCTTTATTGCCGCCGGATTGCTCTCGCCCGTAGCGACTATGGTCTTGGTCATCGTCACCCTGTGCGGCTGTTTGCCAATATATCGCATGGTGGCGAAATCGAGCCCACACGGACAGGGCTCAATCTCCATGCTGGAAAAGCTTTTGCCTGGCTGGTTGGGTAAAGCACTGGTCTTAATACTTCTGGGTTTTGCTGCCACCGATTTCATCATCACAATCACCCTTTCGGCCGCCGATGCAACCGCTCACATCGTAGAAAATCCTCTTTTGCAAAGCTTTCCCGCCTGGATGCTCAATCGCCTCGGCGTAACTTCGATACTTCTTGCTCTCCTGGGCGGCGTATTTTTGCTTGGCTTTAGAGAAGCAATCGGCATATCGGTGGCAGTGGTCGTACTCTACCTGACCCTGAACGCTGTAATTTTGTCAGTAAGCTTTCAACATATATTTGTCGCGCCGCAATTGTTCGTCGATTGGCAAAGCAAGCTGTTGACCCAGCACGGCTCGCCCTGGATGATGTTGGGCGTCAGTCTGGTTCTATTTCCGAAGCTTGCCCTTGGCATGTCGGGTTTTGAAACGGGCGTTGCTGTCATGCCTCTAGTTAAAGGAGAAGGAGGGCATCCGGACACAGATATTGAAGGAAGAGTCAAAAACACGCGCAAGTTGCTTCTCACTGCTGCTGTGATCATGAGTTGTTTTTTAATAGTCAGTTCTATCGCAACCACTCTACTGATTCCCAGTGAAGCTTTTCTCGAAGGCGGTCAAGCCAATGGCAGAGCCATATCCTATCTTGCCCATCTCTATCTCGGACACGGTTTTGGCAGCGCTTATGACATAAGCACTATTTTGATTCTCTGGTTCGCCGGTGCCTCTGCTCTGGCCGGACTCCTGAATCTAGTGCCTCGATATTTGCCAAGATTCGGCATGGCTCCTGAATGGGCAAAGGCTACGCGCCCTCTGGTAATCTTTTTTTCTATCGTGGCTTTTGCTGTCACGATGATATTTCGTGCTGATGTCGATGCGCAAGCAGGAGCATACGCGACAGGTGTTCTCGTACTGATGACCTCTGCTGCATTTGCTGTGCTTTTGAGTGTGCGCCATATGAAATGGCAGGCTAGAGCTTTCTTTCTGATCACGATGGTCTTTATTTACACATCTGTGATGAACATGATCGAAAGACCGGAAGGACTCCATATCGCCTCCTTCTTCATAGGTACAATACTGGTGACGTCTTTCATCTCACGAGCAATTCGATCTGTTGAGTTGCGCACTGGAGAAGTCAAACTTGATGCAATGGCTCAGAGATTCATTTCTGACACTATGCATACAACCGGCGGAATTTGCCTGCTTGCGCATCGACCCATGGGACTCGACTACAGAGAAAAAGAAGAGGAGACCAGAAAGATCCACAAACTTACTATTGAGGAAGCGGAATTCCTCTTTCTTGAAGTTGAAGTCAGCGATTCTTCTGACTTTGCCGGCGATCAGCTCTGGGTAGAAGGCGTTGAAGTTGACGGTGTACGCGTACTCAGGTGTACGAGCCCGGCTATTCCCAACGCCATTGCTGCCCTGCTTCTTTATTTGCGAGATCAAAACAGCGTCCTTCCCCATGCATATTTCGGCTGGACAGAGGGAAACCCGCTTGCTTACATTTTTAAATTCCTGTTTTTCGGCGAGGGTGAGACAGCGCCATTGACGCGGGAGATTCTCAGGAAGGTTGAGCGCGATCCGGCAAGCAGGCCGCGAATACTTGTAGGCTAAATGCCGATGGATATCGGGTTAGTTGCACCAACTATGTCTAAAATAAAGATCGCGGTTCTTGTAATCGAAGACGAAGCTCCTATCAGGCGCTTTCTAAAGATGACTTTGACCAGCAATGGCTATGAGTACTCCGAAGCATCAACAGGGCAAGAGGGCATGTTGAAAGTTGCCTCTGAAAAACCGGACATCGTCATACTCGACCTGGGATTACCAGATATGGACGGGTTGGACGTCACAAAACAATTGAGAGAGTGGACCTCAGTGCCAATTATCGTGCTATCGGCGCGTGGACAGGAAAAGGATAAAGTAGATGTTCTGGACGCCGGCGCCGACGATTACCTGACAAAGCCATTTGGTGTGGCCGAGCTCATGGCTAGAGCGCGAGTTGCTTTACGGCGATCGATCACATCAGCCAGCGGCGAATCGCAATCTGTTTTCAAATTTGGTGACGTAGAAGTAGACTTTGTCAAACGGCAAGTAACGGTTTTGGGCAAAGAACTGCATTTGACCCCAATAGAATACAGGCTACTTGCAACACTCATCAAATACGCCGATCGGGTAGTAACTCACAATCATCTATTGCGTGACGCATGGGGTACGGAATACTCCGGAGAGACTCATTACCTGCGAGTGTATATGGCACAGCTGCGGCGCAAGCTGGAGAAAAATCCGGCGCAACCGAAATACCTTATTACAGAACCCGGTGTCGGCTACAGATTGAAGGTTAGTTAGCAAAGAAAGGATGAGCAAACTCCCGACCGACGATGTCCAGATGCCTGAGCGCGAGGAGAATTCGATGCTGTACGCACAGCTTAGGCACTCTTAACTGCCTGAAGCGATGCATCGTCTTTTCCCCTTAGCGGCAAGCGGCAGCGCTACTTTGAAAATTGCTCCGCCTCCGGGTGCATCTTCTACCCATATTTTTCCTCCGTGAGCATGGACGATGCCTTTAGCGATTGCCAGCCCCAATCCTGATCCGCCGCTGCCGGCATTGCTTCCCCGCTGAAACTTTTCAAATATTTTGCACTTCTCTCGGTCCGATACACCGGGTCCGTTGTCCCTGACCGAGACCACCACTTCGGTATCACTTATGGTGGCAGTGACTTCGATCTTGCATTCGTCAGGAGTATGCTTGAGAGCATTTTCAAGCAGATTTACAAAAACCTGCTGAATCAGAGGCTCATCTACGGACACTTCGGCATCGTTATCGTCTAAGCGCACCTCCAGCCGCCCCTCCCCGATCGCTGGAATAATCGCAGAAACCGCAGAGCCGATTATTTCGTCGAGCGGATAGTCCTCGATGCTCAACTCTACCTCGCCTGAATCAACTTTTGTGACTGCCAGTAAATTGGTAACCAGGCTATTGAGTCGTTGCGATTCGAGGCAGATCATCTGGGCCAGAGCCTTTCTGTCGTGGGCGCTCAAGCCTGTGGCGTCTTCGGCGATACTGCTGGCGGCGCCGGCAATAGTGGATAGTGGTGTGCGCAGATCGTGAGAAACGGAACTGAGCAGAGTATTTTTGAGTTGCTCTGAGCGCATTTGCAGACGGGCTTTCTCACTTTCGCCAGCCAGGTCGGCTCTCTCACAGGCGATGGCTATCTGACTGGCAAATGTTTCAAGCAAACGCAGACGATCAGGAGAAACGAATCGACCTTCTTCCAGAAAACTGACAACTAGAACACCAATAACTCCTTTGTAGCCCAGAAGCGGTACATAGATCGCTTCGGCAGCGGGCAGTGTGTCTGTACCGGCACCGGCAGGTTTTTTGTTGCGAAATACCCAGAGCGCGACTCCACTGTCGACATTCCAGAGCGCATGCCGTCCCAGTCCTCTGGCATGCACGGTCAAGTTTTCCTTCTCATCGGGAAGGAAAAGAGCGGTTTGGCTGTGAAAGACTGCAGAAATATGCCGCAAGCCAATTTCGAACAGACCCTGTGAATCCAGCGTGGAAGACAGTTCTCTGCTCATCGAAAAAAGGGCATACGTCCTTTCTTCTCGCTGCCGCGCGGATTCAGCCTGTTGTTTCACTCTTGTTGTAAGGGTACTGATTACCAAGGCAGCTGTCAGCATCACAGCAAATGTGACGACGTATTGTGTGTCAGACACGGCAAAAGTCAGATAGGGCGGCACGCAAAAGAAATCGAATGTAGCCACGCTCAAAATCGACGCCAGGACCGATGGTCCCCGTCCGTATTGGTTTGCAGTAATTACAACGCCGAGCATGTAGGTCATTACTACGTTTGAGAGCTCGAAGTAAGGCAACATCAGCTTGGCTAAAATTGTGCATAACGCCACGACAACAAGTGCCTTGATGTATGAATTGGGCTTGGTGCGTTGCCGAGACGAAAACGTTTGAGCTGCTTCGTGACTGTGTTTTTCTCCGGTAATTACGTAGACGTCGATGATGCCGCTGCGTCTGATTATGTCGTCGACTACAGAACCAAAGAGCATCTCTTTCCAACGAGCCTGCGCGGGCTTGCCAACGACGATTTTGGATACGTTGTTTTGCCTGGCACATTTTACGATTTCCTCGCTTACCGAACTGCCGATCAGCTCGCGAGATTCCGCTCCCAGTTGTTCTGCCAGTCGTAGTGTTTGCACCACCCTATTTCTATCCGGTGCCGACATTGAAGCGGACTTTGGTGTCTGCACATAAGCCACCATCCATTTGGCACGCAACCCAGCTGCCATTCTCCTGGCGGCTCTTACGACCGTGGAAGACAATGGGCTTTGACTGACACAAACCAGGATCTTTTCGGACGCCGGCCACGGCTCATTTATCTGCCTGGAAAGGCGATACTGATCCATCTGTGCTTCTACTCGATCGGCAGTCACTCTCAGCGCCAGTTCACGCAGTGCAATCAAATTTCCCTTTCGGAAAAAATTATCCAGAGCATGCATGGCTCGCTCTTGCAAATAAACCTTCCCCTCCTTGACTCTCTGAATTAGTTCATCCGGCGGTAGATCGATAAGCTCAATGTCATAGGCCCTTTCGATTATCGAATCCGGCACCCGCTCCTGAACGGGCACACCGGTGATATGGTCGACGAGATCATTTAAACTCTCAACGTGTTGTACATTCAGAGTTGTAAAAACATCTACTCCCGAGTCCAGCAATTCTTCAACGTCCTGCCATCGTTTGATGTGACGCGAGCCAGGTGCATTTGTGTGCGCCAACTCGTCAACCAGTATTACTTGAGGTTTTCTTGACAGGGCCGCATCAAGGTCGAATTCCAGCTGTTGCGTGCCTCTGTACTCAAGTTTTTTCAGCGGTATCTGCTCCAGCCCTTCCAGCAATGCTGCGGTTTCTGCACGCCCATGAGTTTCGACATAACCGATTACTACGTCCAGCCCATCCGCCTTTAATTTGCGGGCGGTCTGCAACATGCAATAAGTTTTTCCAACTCCTGCAACTGCTCCGAAAAAGATCTTGAGTCTGCCGGGCGCTCCCTCGGATTTCTCCTCTTTTATACGAGCAAGGAATGCTCCCGGATCGCGCTCTTCGGAAGTCATCATTTCGGCCTGTCTAACAGCAAATTGAGTTTCAGCACATTTATTCTTGGCTCGCCGAGGATTTGAAATTGTCTCGGCTCAATGCTCTTTTCAATCAAATCAAGAATCACTTCTTTAGACATCGATCGGGCTGCAGCC
>JADZFV010000603.1 GCA_020854255.1 Candidatus Melainabacteria bacterium
AAGAGCGGAGGGTGAGGCGTAGCCGAACCCAGAGCGCCTACAAGAAGAGCGGAGGGCGGGATCGGGACGTTCAATGGTTGAGCGTTTCCACCTGCCCGCCTTGCTTTTCCGAATGGACGGCGTCAATCGCCGAATCTAAGCAACAAACAGGGTTCTAGCCATGTCTGAAGAAAACGACAAAGGCAAGTCGGGCGCAGCCACTGTGCTCGACGATTTCAGTGATGTATCAAATTGGCATGTGCACGCCACCGAAGGTGTCGTAGCAGTGATCCAGTTAGATGAGAAAATCGAAGACAAGCACGGACGTAAAAGT
This sequence comes from Candidatus Melainabacteria bacterium, assembly GCA_020854255.1. Classification (GTDB taxonomy): domain Bacteria; phylum Cyanobacteriota; class Vampirovibrionia; order Obscuribacterales; family Obscuribacteraceae; genus QKMZ01. The sequence continues at coordinate 314 of JADZFV010000603.1, forward strand.
TTGCGTCTGGACTACGACTTTCGCGGACGCGCTGGATACGCGCTGATTAGCAAGAAGGTGGAGTTGAAACTCCCCGAGAATTATGCGTTGACTTTCGGTGTGCGCGGGCAGTCGCCCGATAACACGCTGGAGATCAAGCTGGTCAACCAAGCTCGGGATACAGTCTGGTGGGTGCATCGCCCCAGCTTCAAATTCCCCGTGCAAACAGTCGAGCTGCGCAACAAAGCGCGCCACTTCTCGTATGCCTGGGGCCCGGATAAGTCACGTCTTGTCGATGTGCGTTACATCGAACTTTGTGTGACTGCCACTAAAGGCGGCAAGGGTTCAGTGTGGTTCGAAAACCTTACCTTCGCTGACCTTCCTGTGCCTGGAGCCGAGCTTCCTGTCCGCGCATCGGCAACTTCGCGTCTTTCCGAAAAGCATGATGCGCAGTGTGCCGTCGACGGCAATGACCATACTTTCTGGCACTCCGGAAAAGGCGAGCGCCAGGATCTGACGCTCGATTTCGGAGCCAACCGAGAATTCGGCGGGCTGGTCATAGATTTCGGCGCCAAAGATTTCCCCCGAGACTATTCAGTGGAAACCCGCCTGGACGGCGCCAGGCGCTGGACTCGTCTGCATGCTGTGAAGAACGGCAAGAGCGGGCGCGCCTATGTGCTAGCCACCGAGGCGGAAGGTCGTCTCCTGCGCATCAAGATGCGCAAATCCAGTCGCGATGCCGGATATAGTGTCGGCCACGTGGAAGTGAAACCGCTCGCTTTCGGCAAAACAGCCAGCGACTTTTTCATGAACATCGCTGCCGACAGCAGACACGGCCTCTATCCGCGCCATTTGCTCGGCGAGCAGTGCTACTGGACAATCACCGGTGTCGAGACCGACGTCAGCAAAGCGCTCATCAACGAAGACGCGCTTGTCGAGACGGAGAAGCTTGGCTTTACGCTGGAGCCTTTCATCCACACGGCGGACAAAGGTCTGCTCACCTGGAAGGAAGGCACCCACGAGCAGACGCTTGCCGACGGCTATTTACCGGTTCCTGCGGTGGAACGCAAGCACGACGGTCTGTCGCTCAAGACGCAGACATGGGCTCTGGGCAAACCCGGCCAGTCTGTTCTCTTCGTCGGCTACGAGCTGACGAATACGAACGGCGAAGCGCAGTCCGGCAAACTGATGCTCGCCGTTCGTCCATTCCAGGTCAATCCCACCTGGCAATTTCTGAACGCGCCCGGCGGTTTCTCACCGATTCGCTCCATCAAGCGCAAAGGCAATACGGTAGTCGTCAACGGTGACAAGCAGGTGATCGAGTGCGGAGTCGTTGACCCGAGCAGGCTCAAGACTTCGATCGAACGTGGCGAATTCGGCGCCACCACTTTGGACCAGGGCGACATCGTTCAGCACCTGGCTAAGGGCATCCTGCCTCAGGCAAGCGAAGCGGAAGACGCCAACGGCTTTGCCTCAGGCGCGCTTTCCTACGCGTTCGACTTGCCGACCGGCGCCACCAAGAGGGTGTTTCTGGCTGTGCCGTTTCATGCCTCGCACGACAAAAACCTTGTCGGTGAGCTGGCGTTGAACTCGCGCGATCAGGCAGTTTCCTACTGGCGCAACCGACTGGCCCGAGTGAACATCACGCTGCCGCCTAAAGCAGAAGATCTGGAACTGACGTACAAAGCGCAGGCAGGTTACATCCTGCTTAATCGCAAGGGCGTCGGCATCCAGCCGGGTGTGCGTTGTTATGACCGCTCCTGGGCACGTGATGGTGCGCTCACGTCGTCGGCGCTCTTGCAGCTCGGATACAACGAAGAGGTGCGCGATTTCATCAACTGGTATGCCAGCTTCCAGTTCGACTCGGGCAAGATTCCCTGCTGCGTCGATCATCGAGGCGCCGATCCGACACCCGAGCATGACAGCTCAGGTGAGTTCATCTACCTGGTCGCTGAGTACTACCGGTACACGGGCGACAGGCAGATGTTGTGCAACATGTGGCATCGCGTTTTGCGCGCCGTCGGCTACATCGAGAGTCTGCTCGATCAGACGCGCACCGCCGAATTCAACACCGACGAGAAGTGCCACTTGCGTGGACTTCTGCCGCCCTCCATCTCGCATGAAGGGTATTCGGACAAGCCTGCGTATTCGTACTGGGATGACTTCTGGTGCCTGAAAGGACTGCGCGATGCAGCCTTTCTGTCCCGGGAGTTTCACGGTGCTACGCACAAGCTGACTCTCGAGTTCGAGCGCATCGCCGAGCAGTTCCGCAAGGACTTCTTTGCGTCCATTCAGGCGTGCAAAGTCAAGTACGGTTTTGACACCATCGTCGGTGCCGCAGACCGGGGCGACAAAGACGCTTGCTCGACGACAATCGCGCTCGATCCGGGTTTGCTCACGACTGAGTTGCGCGCAGATCTCGATCGCACGTTCAACGAATACTGGTCGTTCTTCTACTCGCGTATGGCGCCCTACGGCAAGTGGGACGGTTACACGCCTTACGAGACGCGGGCCATCGGCGCGCTGATTCGGTTGGGCTATCGCGAGTGGGCGCACAAGACTCTGAAATTTTTCATGCCGCATCGCCGCCCGCAAGGTTGGCGTCAGTGGGCTGAGTGCGTCTTCAGAGACCCGCTCAAGCCGGCTTTTATCGGCGACATGCCGCACACATGGGTCGGCTCCGACTTCGTGCGCTCGGTCCGTTCGATGATTGCCTATGAGCGAGAAGACGGCGCGCTGGTCTTAGGCGGCGGTTGGCGTTTTGACTGGATGCATCATCCTGGCGAAACCAAGATCGTCGACATGCCGACTGAATTCGGCAAGATCAGCTTCTCTGCTCGTCGCAGCGGCTATCGTCTCTTCATTCGCATTGAAGGCGATGTAAAGAACAAAGTGGTGCTGGCGCTGCCGTACTGGAATCACGGTGTCAGCATCAACGGACGTCCGGGTGTTCTCGAGATACCGGTCGGGCAATTGCCTGCCGATATCGTCGTAGAGCTGGCCTGAGGTTCGTCAAATGAAACTGCGGGGGCTTCGCGAAAGTGGCGCCCCTGCAGGTTATGTCCGCTGGTTTGAAATGCAAATGTGATGCTGCCGGGGACATGTTGTGCCCCGGCAGTCTGCAAATCTCTCACGGAGAACAGCATGACCGGCGGGGTTCCGCGGACTGCTTTCTCCAGTTCGTAGAGTTAAGGAGAGGAGCATGAATACGCATGGTAATACGATAAAGCGAACCCTCGGGCTCGTTAAACTGTTCTGGCTCGGCGACCGCAAATGGGTCGCCTGGGGCTGGCTATCGCTGGTGCTGGCAATGCTTGTCGGCATCAACATCTTGAATGTGCAGATCAGCTATGCTGAGCGTGCCGTTCTTACGTCGCTGCAGGAAAAACACCAGCTGGAGTTCTGGCACAGCATCATCAGGTACGCCCTGATCTTCGTTGTCGGTACCCCGTTGGTCGGTCTATTCGGCTGGGTCAAGGGCAAGTTGCACATGGCCTGGCGAGACTGGCTCACCAGGCATCTGATGGCTAAGTACTACGACAACGATCACTTCCACGACATCAACAGCGACCCCAGAGTCGACAACCCGGATCAGCGTCTCCAGCAGGATGTCACCCAGGTTTGCGATAAAGTGATGACGATTTCCTTGGCGCTTATCGACAGCGCCCTGGCGTTCAGCGCTTTTATCACTATTCTCTGGTTGATTTCGCCTACGCTGGTTTTCGTGGCGGTGGGCTATTCCGCGCTCGGCACGTTTATCATGATGTTCTTTGGCAAACGCCTGATCGGGCTAAACTTCGAGCAAGAGAAGCTGGAAGCCGACTTCAGGCGCAACCTCATGTACACGCGTGAGAATGCTACTTCCATCGCCAGCTACCGCGGTGCCGAACGTGAGCACAAAGGCGTCTCCGAGCGCTTTGGCCAGGTGCTTTCCAACTGGAACGGAGTTCTCAGTTGGCAACGCAATCTGACGCTTTTCCGCGTCGGATACGACTACATGATCATCGTTGTGCCGATGGTGTTTACCGCGCCTTTGTTCTTCTCTGGAGCGGTGGATGTGGGTGCCGTCTTTCAGGCAGGCACGTCCTTCGGTCGTGTGCTTGGGGCTCTGTCGGTGTTCGTCGGTCAGTTCATGCTGATTGCCGAACTGGCAGCCAGCGTGCAGCGCCTGGCCATCTTCAACGAAATACTCGACCAGCGCAACGATCGCAAATCGGACAGAGATTGCGAAATTGAGCGCAGTTTGAGCCACAGCAACGGACTGGAGGCGACGAATCTCTCGGTGTTGACGCCCGATCGCAAGCGCCGTTTGATGTCGGGGGTAAACTTCCGCATCAATCACGGAGACAGGCTGATCATCACCGGTCCCTCCGGCGTCGGCAAGAGCTCTTTGCTCAAAACCATAGCCGGGTTGTGGAACGCGGGCAGCGGGCGCATCGTCGCTCCGGCTGCCGAAGATGTTCTCTTTCTGCCGCAAAAACCATACATGCCGCTTGGCTCGCTGCGCGACCAGCTCACTTATCCTGGACGAGGTAAAACCCCGACGGATGAGGAGTTGATCGCACTTTTGCGTATGGTCAATCTGGCGGAATTCGCCTCCCGCTTCGGACTGGATGAAGTATATCCATGGTCCGATACGATTTCGCTCGGTGAGCAGCAGCGCATTGCCTTTTTGCGCATGCTGATTGCCAAGCCGAAACTGGCGATTCTCGACGAAGCGACAAGCTCGCTGGATTCTGCAAACGAGTCCAGACTCTACGACCTCATCATCGCCAGCGGTATTACGGTCGTGTCTGTCGCGCATCGCAGCGAATTGCTCAAGCATCACAACCGTGTGCTGGAGCTACAGGCTGACGGTCAGTTTTTGTTTGCTCCCGTACCGGACCCACTGACGGACGGCGATAAATGATAAAAAAATCGGGGAGAGGTGTGCGTGGGTTACACCTCTCCCCTTTCTCTCGTTAGCAAATCAGACGCCGCCTTCCCATGGAAGTTCCTTAGCGGAAAGCGTCACCTATTACGGGTTTCGTAACCGGCTTTCAATTTGCTAAACTCAAATCAACATTATTTGAGAGGAAAAATGACACGACCCCGATATGCAGGCGCCGCCTTGCTCTTTGCAAGTTTGCTCATGGCCCTTGCTCCCGTTTTATCGCAAAGTATTTTTCCGGACTTGCCCAGTGCCGCAGAAAAGATCGATCGTTTCGAAGACGAAATCAAGGCCTTTGAATCGAGAGACAAACGGAAGCCCGTCAAGCCTGGCGAGACGCTTTTTGTTGGCAGCTCGACATTCAGATTGTGGCCCAATCTGGAAGGCGAGTTTCAGGATTTGCACGCCGTCAATCGCGCTTTTGGCGGAGCAACCATCGATGAGATCAATCACTATGTCAATCGCATAGTGATTCCGTACAAGCCGAGCCGTATTGTGTTTTACGCCGGAACCAACGATCTCGCCAATGGTGATTCCGCAAAAGACGTGTACCATGACTTCCTGGAATTCGAGCGCATCGTGCACAAGAGTCTGCCCAATACCAAAATTTACTTCGTGTCGGTCAGTCCTGGTCCGATTCGTTTGAGTCTGCAAAAGCAATACGATGAGACCAACAAATTGATCAGTGCAGAAGCTAAGCGCTCGCACAAATTCAAGTTTGTCGACATTCGCCCTGTCATGTACGACAGCAACGGAAAACTCAAAAAACAACTCTTTGGTTTCGATCGGCTGCACATGAATAAAGCCGGTCAGGATGCCTGGGAACCGCTGATAAGGTCGGCGCTTACGAGCGACAAGTGAAACTAAAACTGATATTGGTAAGTTCGGCGATGGCTGTAGCACATAGCCCAGACAATCGTCGCCCTGGCGTGTATTTCTTGCTTGGAACGGAATAGACTGGTCTGATAAGAATGCTACATGAAGTAGTAAAATAGTGTCGAAAAAATTGCATCTTGTGTGTGAGAACAGCCCCTCAGACGGACAGGAGTTCGCGAAGAACCCCTGCCGCCTGAGGGCGAGATGCTGCCTTACTTGAAGTCGTGCGTTTCGCTCACACCGTTGCGGGTGATCGCCACGCGCAAATATACAGGCAGAATGTATTGGTAGATGACACGAACGCGAGGAGCCTGCTCGATTTTGACCTCGAAGTCTTGCGGCCTGTATTGCTGCCCGCGAGTGCTTTCACCAGGCGCCGCCGAGAAGGACACCGTGTAAGGGCCCGGCTCGTAGAAGGTGAGGGTGAAAGTGTCTTGACAAGCGCAATCGCTGCGATGATGCCGATCCACACGAGGGGGTTATCAAACATTGGATTTCTCCGGTTTTATTTGGGCTGCAGCAGACAGCGAGGAGTCTCGCTTTGCGGCTGACCGGCAATGACCACACCTTGGTTGTCCACCGATTCGACCGTGACCTCGCCATTGACGATCACGCAGTACCTGGCGCCGGGCGTCTGCAGATATACGTTGCCGTATTGCTCAGAGAACTGCTCGGCGTACCAAACGCGCACTGCTTTACCGCCGCTGGAGAGCGTCACTTTTACCTTCGTGGTGGCAGTCGGATGGACTGCCGAAACATTGGAAGGAATGCCGGTCGGTTCGATGGCGAAGCTGAAGCCGTCGGCCGGGGAGTACGTATCCTCGATGCTTTCGGCCAGTTGGAGTTCGTAGTTCGACGTGGGCGAGGTGTTGTCTTTCGTGTCGCGGAAAGACTTCACCTGCGCACCCGCCTGGTACACCGACACCTGGAATTGCTGCGGCGGGCGCAACCATTCCGGTGAGTGTGCACAACCAGTGAGCAGGGCTACAAAAGCAGCCGCTGCCAGGATGAGATACTGTCTCATTTTCTTGCTTTCGGTAAGGGTTTTGAATTGCCGGTTATGCCAGCACGCTGGGAGCAAACCCGAGCGACGACGGCAGGTAACTGGATGCAGGGTCGATTTCGATTCCCAAACCACGAAGCTGGGCGTCGAGCGCTGAGGAGGCGGAGAACTGTCGGACACGCGAAACTCGCTTGACGGCGAGCATCTGTAGGTTGTCCCGGGCACTTTCTTCGGTGGCACGCACGATGCGACCGAACTCGAAGTCCAGGATCAGGAAGGATGTGGCTTCCTCGACTGTCGGCGCAACAGCGATGCTGCTCTCGCCGCGCACGATCGCCAGTGCCTCCCTGTGCCTGCCGGGAACGGGTGGCTGGAAGTTGATGTGCGTTTCGACCTTGTGAAAATCCTGAGCCAGCACATAACGCTCCACTGCGCACTCGATGGCGTACTTGATGTGATTGACCTTCTGTGTCGTGCACCGCGTCGTCACCGTCAGGTGGCAAACGGCGATGCGTCCAACTTGGAAGGACTTCACCGACTCCACCGACATCACGCCTGGTGACGTGCTGAGGATGCGGCGAATCTCCTGGTCATGCTCCAGACCGATGCTGTGTTGCAGGAGCACATGCCATGCCTTCATCCACAGCTCCTTGCCGGTGCGGAAGATGAGGAAAGCGATGACGATACCGAGCGGATATTCGATCCACGGTGCGTGGAAGATGTACTCCGCCAGGACGCCGACCAAGGCCACAAGTTCGATGCGACCGTCGCTTGCTGTTTCTTCTCCGTCTGCAATCAGGCTGTCATGCCCGGTTTTCTTGCCGACACCGATCTGGTAGCGGCTGACGAAATAGGACAACGCCACGCTGCC
>JADZFV010000604.1 GCA_020854255.1 Candidatus Melainabacteria bacterium
ATAGGGCCTGGCTTTAACAGGCACGTTCCTGGAGAGGTGGCTGAGTGGTCGAAAGCGGCTTCCTGCTAAGAAGTTGTACGGTCAAAAGCTGTACCGAGGGTTCGAATCCCTCCCTCTCCGAACTTTTCGAACTGAATTGAATATCGCGGTTTTTGCCTGCGGATTGTCTGAGAGTCGCTAAGAGCCTCGCGGGCTGCTACAGTTTTTCAGTGACCAGCGAAACCTCAATTGCAGAAAACCCGGAGAAGCTCGGCTACAAGTCTCAGCTGGATACGTTGCGGCTGATTGCGGTCATGCTCGTCTTTCACTTCCATGCCGGAGTGTTTTTGCAGCACGACGGTAATATGTTTCCTTTTGGTGCGCTAGGCGTTCAGATCTTTTTTGTGCTGTCCGGATTTTTGATCACGCGAATTTTGGAAGCAAACCAAACAGGCAATCTTCTGACTGATTTGAAGACCTTTTATGTCCGCCGCTGTTTGCGAATTTTTCCGGCATATTACTTGCTCATTGCGTTTCTTCTGCTGATTGGACAACTGCCCTTTCCAGTTTATCAATTTACTTATCTCTTCAATTTGAAAGTGTTTCTCGACAAAGGATTTACCGGCACAATCGTTCATTTCTGGTCGCTTTGCGTGGAAGAGCAATTTTATCTTTTGTATCCGCTGGCCCTTCTTCTGACGCCGAAGCAACTGCGCATCTGTTTGCTGTCTATTCTCATAGTGGCGTCAATGATGGCGAACCTTTATTCCAGTAAAAACTTTTCGGATCGCCCTTACTACATGCTTCTGCCTGTATGCGGACAATTTCTACTCTGGGGATGCCTGGCTGGACATGCCCAATTGCGCGGCTGGGGAGAGAAGACCAACAGTACCTGTCTCATCTTTTTCGGGTTGATTTTGCAGGCTATCGATCAGTATTTTGTGTTCGGCTCTAAGAGCATCGCGGATATTAATGATCAGTTTTGGTTTCGCCCTTACACTTTGAGCGCATTTAGCCTTGCCCTTATCGTGTTTGGGTTATGGGAGACCAAAAACACCCTCATTCTCAAGGTCTTCAACTATCGTCCGTTTGCCTACCTCGGCAAAATAAGTTATGGAATATACCTGTATCATCCTTTTGCCTTCGTGGTTCGGGCCGTAATCTGCTATCTCGTCCCGGCCTTAAATGCCGTCAACGGCGAGCTTGTTGCCTTTGCCGTCACCATTGCTTGGTCAATTCTGTCGTGGCAATTTTTTGAGTCACACTTGTTGAAACTGAAGAAGCGCTTCGCTTATGCTTTGAAGAGACAGCAAGAGGAGCCGGTCACATGAAATCCCTCACGGCAGTTTTGGCGGGGATATTGCTGCTGCTGGCATTCCCATTTGTTACCTGGGCCCTCCAATCGAGATTGTCGGCAGTGGTGGCGCTTGTCTATCGGGGGCAAGCAATCGAGAACTTCTTGAAACGGCCGGCCGTCTCTTATGTCGAGACCTATTTTCTATTTGAACCGGACCTTGCCGATGATGTTATCTTCGGAGTAGATCAAGAATTGATTGACGGAATTGGAAGCCCGATTTACACGAAGGGCGGTGACTGGATGGCATTTGTCGGCTTGCAGCGCAGCGGCATTGTTTGGATTGCCGAAGGAACCGATGCGACGATGAGGGGGGCGCCAAGCAAAGAGCGCAAGTGGAAGATTCAAAAACTCAACCGTGAACTTGTGCCCAATACCTGGTACCGCCTGCGATGCTACGCTGACTTTCGAACCAGGCAATATGTCAGTATCGAGTTGGACGGTGCCAATCTCCAGGAGCGCATAAATCTCTCCGGGTTAAGGCTCGACTACCCTAATTATATGCCTTTTGACAAACGCGCAATGTCCTATTACGTATACGCGATGCGCGGCAGAACGATGATGAAAAATCGAGGTGTGCCGCGTGTTTATTTCGACGATGTGGTTGGAGGAATTATCGAGGCTGGTCGCGAAAGGAGGGTCTTCGTTCATGATTTTGAGAGTCAAACCGCAATTTCCGAGCAGCCGGCGCCCGGCCCGGTCATAGACCTGAACAAGTATGAGCAAGGCCGCTTTTATTTTGAGCGAAAAGAATCGCGTTTTTGTGTCGAAAGAGTTCGCTTCGCCAGATCCGGCCGAAATGCGGGAGTGGCGGACGCGGACCTGTAAAAGCAGGTATTAGCTGCTTTCTTGCTTTGCCAGTCGTGCCAGGTAGAAGTCAGGTTCATCAATGAATTCGACTAGTTTCGTGCCAAGAGTTGTTGCCCAACAGTCTAATTGATCCTTTTCCGGAAGCAAGTACGGTACTATCTGCGGATCTCCGTCATGCAGTGCTTTGACAAAGCGTTTTCCCAGAGGGTGGCTGATTATGATGCTGCCGCCGGAGCGCAACAACGCACTGGTCTTTTGCAAAGCCAACTTTTGATCGAAGAGATTGCCGAAGCAGGCATTGAAGAAAACTGCATCGAAGTGGTCTGATTTGCCGATCAAGGCATCGGCATCCAGCACATCCAGCCTAATGAATTCGACTTTGGGATAGCGTTCTTTCGCGCGTCTCAACATTTCAGCGCTGAGGTCGACGGCGGTTATGTTTTCCTGCTTGACGCCCAGCGACAGAAAGTGAGTAATGAGGGCACCGGTGCCAGTGCCTACATCAAGAACTTGAGAACTCTCGGACAATCCGGCGCTCTCAGCGATCTTCTGGGTGCGGGCGAGAATTTCGTCAGGAATGGGCTGA
>JADZFV010000605.1 GCA_020854255.1 Candidatus Melainabacteria bacterium
ATACGTACAAGCTTGTTCTCGACCAGGTTTTGTCGATAGAGCAAGCATTGATTGAATTTCATCGCTTGAAAATAGAAGAAGCTCAACCGAAAGACTGGACGGGCACATTCCCGAATCTGTCTGCTATTTAGCCTGTCGGACTCGTTAACTGTGCTTTATGTACCGGATGTCTTGACTTGCTAAACTACGGGGTCAGCGCGCGCCCGTGCCTGTCTAGCGGACGATTTCGAAGTTCAAACGAGTCACCTTTATGATCGCCGAATCGAAAGTCCTGGAAAAAAAGCAGCTGGAGAGAACACTTCAGCCTGCTTCGGCTCGGACGAAAACCAAAACACTCTACTTGATTTGTGCATTTGCCGGTGTTTTTGTTATCGCTTTTGCCGCCTGCCTGTCTCACAATATCTTCGAGCCGAATACAAAAACCTTCTATTTTGCTGATTCGAGAAACTATCTGGCTTCCATAGCCAATTTCAGCACTATATTTATCGATGCAATGAAAGGGAAAAGCCCGGCGGAGCTGTTGAGCGATCCGTCTGTTCGAGGCAGGATTGAAATAGACGGACCAATATTGGCGTCGCTCTTCGGTTCTATTTTTGCTGCGATGGGACGCACACCGCAAGCAGACGATTGGAAAATTTTCGTTGCTGTGAACTCATTGATGCATGGTTTAAGCTCTCTGTGCATCAGCTTCATCGTTTATCGCATCTATCCCAGCCTGCGATACGCGGTGCCTGCAGGACTGGCTTATGCACTGTTTCCGCCTGCGCTAATAGCTGCCGGCAGATTGATGACAGAAACTCTCAGCAATCTTCTCATAGTCAGTTCAATTTGCACTCTGAGCCTGAGCATCAAGCGACCCCTCTGGGGCATAGTCACTGGATTCATCTGCGGTGTCTCATTTATCAATCGCGCCCTTCTGGCACCGCCTGTGGTTGCAAGCATTGGTTTGATTTTCTTCCAGAAGAAATTGAAGCTGATTGCTTTGGCTCTTATAGCTGTTGCTTTTGTCGCCACGCTCACGCCCTGGGCCTTGTTCTCGACAGCCTATTTGGGCAGAACAATGCTGACTACAGAAAGGTGTGCTGTGCTGAATGCCGTCAACGGGTTTGACCCGGAAACCGACGGTATTCAAAATACTGACGGCGGCTACAGAGACGTTATGGTCGCGAACCAGAGCCCGCTGACCGTGATGTATGGCATGATTGCGGCGGATCCTAAAACAAGCGCAGCGATTCTCGCCAAAAAATTCTCTCGATTTTACGGGCAGCCATTCAATGACTTTCGCCACCGATGCCTGGGGCTTAATTCAATTGCCATTATGTATGTGCAGTGGATGTATTTGTTCATGGGCATCCTGGGGGCTGCTCTATTCGTATTCGGTGGGTGGCGCAGCCTTCCTGAAAATTCGCGCTTGCTTTGCAAATTCTCTCTGCTCTACCTTGTGTTGATGCAGTGCTTCTTTATGTTTGAAGCGACTGCACGTCCTGGTTTTACGAGCTTTCCACTAATTACTGTATTCGGTGTTGTCGGTGTCTATCTGCTTATCCACACCATCAAAAACCGTCACTTCTCTCGCGCATTCCTCATTTTTGCCGGTGCTTTGATTTTGACCGGACTGGTGGTATCCAGTGAAAAACTTGTCGCCGGAGTGCAGGCCGGAGTACAAGAAGTACATGGAATACAAAAAGACGAGATCATCAGCCTTGCCGCAGGTGACTCGGCTCGATGCACTTTTAAATTGAGTGAAAAACTGGCTCGTCCATTTGCCGCCAAAGAAATCGCATTATTGCTTATCGACGGCGATAGTGGGCTGGAAAATGCGAAAGTCTCGGTAAACGGCAAAGACATAACCACACCCATATTGCCTCTCAATAGTTTGGATTCGATGCGATTCCGAAACTACAACATCTTGAGAGAGTGTGCATACGGGCTGGGAGTGAGAGTTTCCGAAATAAGACAATGGCGTGCCGCAGTTATTCCTGTTCAGTATTTGAAGCCTGGAAGCGAAAACACGTTTGAAGTAAAAGCCGGCAAGAGCGCCGCATCAATCTATGAAGATGCTCATCCGGAGCGGCGCAGGCACCGGGACACTAAAATGGTGAGCGTAAATCGTCTTTTGAACCTGCCTTCCGGCTATGAAAATAGACCGATCGATTCAGTTCTCAGTGCGAAGACAGACAAGCGTTTTGAATTGTTGAAAGCCGCAGGGACGGCTGTTGAAACAATCAAGCCTCTGAGAATGCACCTGGCTGTAAGTCAAAGAAATTCCGCGTCCATTGGTTTAAACGAGACAAGTTCTGCAGATGCCGGTATATCCGTGTCGCTCAAGCAAGATGAATTTCCGCTGCTGATGCGCGTTGCAAATACGAACGAAGTGCAAGTGAGCAAGTACATTCTTTCCCATTCGATAACCGGTATCAGTATAAAAGTTCCGCCCTTTAGGCGCTCCACTCATGTGCGCGTGCGATTCTCTGGCGAGTTCAAGGCTGACAGCGACGGGCGTCCCGCCGGTATCGCCATCACTACAGCAGACTCAGGCGGACTTCCCTGGCTCTTGCCGAATGTGCCGTTCTCCGTGCCGGCGACAAAAGAGTGGAGTCGCTTCGAAGTCCAGGATGTCGTCCCGGTGAACATCTACGCCAAGCCGATCAGCTTGCTTGCCGTAGGTTTGTATCCAGGTCCGTGGCCTGAAGCCAGCGGAGTTGGTCCGTCGGTTGCTCGCGGCACAATCAACTTCCGGAAACTCAAGGTCGATGTCGAGCCCTATTCGGCAATCGATTTGGGCGGCGCGGGCTTGATGGTCTATTAGGCGAATGCTGCGCTTTATGCATGACGTCTGTGCTGCCAGCCGTTCAAGTGGGCGTGGCGCATGCAGGCTTCGTCCTTGGAGTGCATTCTCAGCAATTCCAGTCCGATGATTTCAACATCGTGTGTGCCCAGTCTTGCGCATTCCG
>JADZFV010000606.1 GCA_020854255.1 Candidatus Melainabacteria bacterium
TGCTGGATGCCAGCCGCCAGATCGAGGATGTGATGCGCAAAGATGTCGTCACCCTGCCTGAGAACTGCGCGCAGGACGAAGTCGCCAACGTCTTTGCCAAAAACCACCTCATTGCTGTTCCTGTCCTCGACGGGCAAGGGCGCATGAAGGGTGTGGTGACTGCCGACGACGTAGTCAATGTCGTGCGCAGCGAAGCCACCGAAGACATGCAGAAGATGGGCGGCTCCGAAGCCCTCCACTCGCCCTATCTGTCCTTGAGCTTGCCCAACATGATCCGCAAGCGCGGTGGCTGGCTGGTCATGCTCTTCATCGGAGAGCTGCTCACGGCAAGCGCCATGAGCCATTACGAAGACGCCATCGCCAAGGCGGTGATTCTGGCACTGTTCGTGCCCCTGATCATCTCCTCGGGCGGCAATGCCGGTTCGCAGGCGTCCACGCTCGTCATCCGCGCCATGGCGCTGGGCGAAGTGAAGCTGCGTGACTGGTTCAAGGTGATGCGGCGCGAGCTGGTCACCGGTCTTTGCCTGGGACTGATGCTGGGAACGCTCGGACTTGTCCGTGTCGTCGCCTGGGAGCACATGTTCCACATCTACGGTGCGCATTACATGCTCATCGCGCTCACTGTGGCAGTAAGCCTGGTCGGTGTTGTCCTCTGGGGCACCGTCGTAGGCAGCGTGTTGCCATTTCTTTTGCGTCGGCTCGGTTTTGATCCGGCGAGCGCATCAACGCCTTTCGTCGCGACTCTGGTGGACGTGACCGGACTGGTCATCTACTTCAGCGTGGCGAGCGTTGTCCTCATGGGGACGGTTTTATGACAGACCCGGACAGTAGTAGCAGGCGAACGGCGTGGAGAAAAAGCGGACATTTGCATAGGTCTGACACTCCACGCCGTTTTAGCCTTTCTCTGTTTTGGTTTTCAAACCCGGACTACTATAAAATGTCATATTTATGGGACAATCCCCACTTCACATGGAAGAAACGCCCAAAATCCATTGTGGCTCAATGTTTGGAGGGTATTTTTCCCATCGACTTTTAGCGTCCCGAAATCGAGAATGTGTGCATCAGGCTAAAGTGCGCCCTGTGGAGAGACTCGGTGCACACCCCCTCCGGCATTGGCGACGAAACTATTTGATGAACTCACCCGACACAACACCTCAAATCCAAGCAATTGAAGCATCGATCGAAAGGCTTATGGCCAAGCCGCCCGCGCCCGGCGACGGAACATCGGCAGTATTGGCTTCGCAAATGATGCAGAAAGACAATCTGCGCCAGGACCTTATGCAGCAAGTGAAGCTGAACCAGGATCAAATGATCAAGGATCAGATGGAGCAAGCCCGCCTGAGAAGCGAGATAGCGTACAAAACGCAGCTTCAGCAATCACAGGCGCAACAGGAACAGACTCAGCGCAATCAGCAGACGCAAGCCAAATTGCGAGCCGAGCAGATACAACGCTACGAACAGCAGCAGGTAAAGCTGAAGCAAGAGCAAGCGCAACGCGGTGAGCTTGAAAAAGCGCAGCGCCGCAATGAACAGATGCAGCGCGACCAGTTGCAGCAAGCACGTTTGCGGCAGGAGCAGATTCAGCGCGGAGAGCAGATGCAGGCGCGTTTGAAGCAAGAACAAATTCAACGTGAAAAGGCGCGCAAAGATCAAGAGATGCAAATGCAGAAAGATCGCGCCCGTGAGGAAAAGCTCAGGCAGGAGCAGGCTCAAAAGGAATTGCTCCTGGCCGCTCGTTTGAGAGAAGAGCGTGCGCGCCAGAATGACTTAAAACAAAGCAAGCCGAATGCGTCCAGAGAGACAAAGAAAGAGCTGACTTCCGCAGACAAGAAGGTGGGCAAAGCGGCGCCAAAGACTCCTGAGCAGCTGGCTAAGGACGAGGAAGCAAGAGCGTTTTCGTCTCGCACCGAGATGTCTTTGACGTCAATTGCTTTCTGTTCTCCTCTGATGTTGTTCGGTATGGGCGCGGCAATGTCGATATTCGACAATTTTGCCGGCAAGGGCAAGAATCCGGCTTTACTGGAAGCCCGCAAGAAGAGCGCTCAGCAGACGGAATTGAGCGAATATGCCCGTGCGCAGGCGGACAAAAAGTTCAAAGAAATGATGGAGCGCAATGACCTTACAAAACAGTCCAATATCTCCAATGTCACTGACGTCAATGCCACCAAATTCAGCCAGAAGATGGAGCGCACCGAGAAGACCGAGAAGCCGAAAGTCAATCGCTTTGTGGCGGCTGAAACACCGGTCGTAGTCAGAAAGAACGATTCACTGGAAGTGAAAAAATTGTGGAAAGAGAGGCAGCGGCTTCTCGAGCATCTGGAGCGCGTACGTGGGCAAGGTGGTTTGGCTCTGGTATCAAAACTGGTATCGCAGCTGGAAACGCTCGATCGCTCGCTAAAGCGCTTGGGTTGCGACCCACAGGCGTGAGATAGAAGGGAGGAAAAAACAGACCAGGGTGTCGAGTCAGGCGCCTGATTTCGTAGTGGCACATTGCATGTGCCTTTTTTTCTAGTTCGATTCATCGAGCGAACTGCCGTCTGTCAGCGGCTCTTCGAATGCTCGCGTGAGCGCGTTGGCGTGATGCGCGTTCGTGCGTATTGCTTATTATTGACCGTTCGGTCCCCTCCGCTGTTTAAACCGTGTTAAACCTGGCTCTCCAGGTGGTTTTTTTGCAACCGGTTTTTTTTGTAAGCGAGTGCACCACTCACTGTTTTTGGTTTTCTGAGTACTGCTTAATCAGGTGGTCTGTACCGGGTTGCCGGAAGTGGTCCTTGACAAGAGCCCGCTTTGTAACGAGTATGAACTGGCAGGCAGCACAATTCCCGTGTAATCGCATTCTTCCCGAGGAGCGCTCGATGAATTCTATGGCCATTGATATGACTGACAGAGTCAACTCCGACCTCTTTGGCTACGACCACACTAATTTACTTAGATTTGATCGTGATACCACATGCGGCAGCGGACGAGAAGTTGAATATGTAGGATTCCAGGGCAAACTTCTTTATCATCGCGACGCCGACAGACTGTTTAGCAACCACGATACGCACGCGGCATTGGCGGCACTTTCGGCTGCATCGAAGTCTCACTATAAAGGCACCGGCATTCATCCATTTTTCGTCCATGACGAAAGCATGACACTCGGTCGGGAACTGAAGATTTTGACGAAGAAAATCACCAGAATGGCCAGACGCCTTTTGCAATTGCGTTGAGGCTGGCCGCCTATAATTCCTTAAATCGTTCGCCAAACTTTTCGTGTCTGCGAATCCAGTGGGTATAACCTATCTGGGCGGGAAACCTACAGGACACAGGCGTTGGCCAACAAAAAGAAGCCCTCAGACGACGATAGAATGCATGGACGGTCACGCGAAGTCAAACACGTGGTCAGCCAGATGTCGGATGTGGACTTTTTTGATTATCGGCTGGTCGTACGCTCCTCAGGCATTCAAGAACTCATGTCCGGGCACTCCGGATTGAGGCAGGGTCTGCTCTATGTGGAGAGCCTGGTCGAAGAATTGCGTGCCGGCAATTATCGAGTAGCATATTCGTTACTGGTGCGCTCGCTGGAAGTTTTTGAGGAGAGCTACAACCAGATCCGCCGCGCGCTTGTCGAATTGGGCGAATACTATGACGATCATCCCACTGAAGTGCGCGAGATCAATCACGGGCTGACCGAGATGTGCGACGGTTGCGACAATCTCGTCAAAGCGATGGTGTCCTTGCGCCAGACCAAAACCGGCGAGTCGTTGGAAATGAGCAGGCGCGCCCTGACACACTTGCGTGAGGCGGCGCACCGCATCGGCAGCCACTTGCGTGACATCAAAGATTGCTGCCCATCAAACGTTGAGTTCGAAGTGGTGGATATTCGCGAAAATGAAGTTCGCGCTCAGAGTGGTTTGGAGGGGGCAAGACCTGTGGAAATTGTTGCCTGCCACAGCACTCACGCTCCTGGCGAACCCTGCGATCAAAAGAAAAACGATGGTTCAAACA
>JADZFV010000607.1 GCA_020854255.1 Candidatus Melainabacteria bacterium
CGCCAAGATCAGCGTAATCAGGGCAACACCAACCTGGTAAGGTCGCTTGCCGTATCAGTCAGGTTCATTATCTCCGCGTCCGTTTTCATCAATTTAAAATCTTTCGGCACGGCAAAAAACTGAGCCGGCTTTTTTTCGCGTGAAATTTTGCTCGTCTGCAGTCGATAAAATGTGTTTGGCAAGTGCTCCTTCAATTCCTTTTCATGCGTCTGGAACCACAATTCACCACCTTCTTGAGAGTAGTTCATCTTCAGTTCCACCGGCACCAAACCGGTCGTAGGAATTGCATAGAGAGTTTCTATCACTGAGACGGTTTTGCGAAAATCTTCCCTAGACGCCAAAACCAACATCTCGGCACAGTTGATTTCAGCGGCTCTGCCGGAGCGATTGCGTCCGCGGGCATAGATCTTAACGACTGATGCCGGCTGTCCTTTATATTGAATGTTCTTCGACTCTTTCGGATACCAGGTTCTAATCGGCCCCAGCCCGCCGGCCGTGATGATAAAGCCGCGCTTGTAAAACGCTTCCAGCGTGATATTGGAGATCGCCTTGTGAGCAGGGTTGTAGATATGAATCATACCTGTGTCTTGCCGATACAGTACGACGATGTCCCCCTCTCCCTTGTCGAGCCGCATCAAGCGAGGGGTAATGTAAATGTCGGCCGTCCCGAGAGCACGATGCAGCTGTTTGAGATGCCAGACCATTTCATCTTTGCCCTGAACAGGTTGCGCGGGATTCGCCAGAAGGCAACACAGCAAAGGCGCAACCACTAGCGCCCGGGAATTTTTCAGGATGCAGGCGCCTGACAGATTCTTGTTATACGAATGAAACAATCGTTGCATACGATAATGCTACCCCGGAACGCTAAACGCTAATTTCATTGTCCAGGGTTCACGATAATTTGATGCAGGTTGCCCTAAGTTTCTAAAGTCCCCCCACAGGACAAGGACTTCCTTAAAATGACCGAACCCGTTTCTAACGTTATGCTCGTTATTACTACTTATACACCTGTCGTCCATCAGGCATCCGCGCTCCAGATTGATTCCGATTGGTGCCTCGAATTGGCAGCTTCGGTGGACGACGAACCTGATGCTGCAAGAACTAGATATATCTTCGAGACCCTGGCCGTTCATCCGACCCGCAAATTCATCTTTGCTTGCGGCAACAAACCGGAAAGAAGGAGTCTCAACAGTCCTTACTTCCGCCTGCTCAAAGCTCGCGTCAACCATGTTAAGCAAACACCGCAACGCATGCCCGTATCGAGCCTGAAACTAGCCGTCAATCCTTCCTGCCGCGCTTATCTGAAGCTGGCAGAACAAAAGCAATTCGGCGCAAAGCCTAACAGCAAGAAGCTTCGCCAGCTAATTTGCACAATGTCAGAAGCGCAAAAAACGCTCGCTTCGATTCCGCAAGATGCCGTGCGCACTGCTTTTGATCCGGTAAGGACCGTCCGACTGCAGCCGTTCTTTGTCGGCCAGCCGATATTCTCTCCGGCATAATCACTCTTATGTGTGCCTTTGCGCCATCCTAGAGCATTCTTACCTGCTATCAAGACAGTCAGCACTATAATGTTGGAAAGAGTCTCTCTAACATGCATGCCGACGACCATTACCACGACCTGAAAAACTATGTCTCCTCAATGGGCAAACATAGTCATATTTGCATGGTCTATGCAGACCGCGAGCAACAGATTACGGCTCTGGCTGAGTACTTCAAGACCGGTCTCAGACTCGGACAGCAGTGCATCTATGTGTCAGATGTCGGCACAGCACACTTTGTCAGAAACGTGATGATGCGCTCCGGAATGAATGTGGAAGCCGATTTGACAGACGGCTCGATGCGCTTTTTGACGCCGGAAGAAACATATCTGGCAACGGGCAATTTTAAGGGAGACGCAATGATCGACCTCATCGAACATTTGATTGCAGACGCTTATGCGGCAGGATTCAATGGCTTGAGAGGCGCCGGCGACATGACCTGGGTCCTGGTCGCAAAAGTGACCGGCAAAGAAATTCTCGCCTACGAATGCAACATCAACCGACTATTCGAGCAGTATCCCTTCATGAGCATGTGCCAGTATGACGCCGGCCGCTTTCATGCAGACGCGGTCAAAATGTTGATCAAGACCCATCCGACCGTATTACATGGCGGGCAGATAGTGAAAAACCCGGGCTACACACCGCCAGGCGAATTTCTCGCCCTGCTGGAAGGAGAACGCGAAATGAGAATAGCTGTCTAAGCACACTGGCTGGCGCGGTGCAGACTTTTGTCGGCCGGTTTTACTATATACTTTAATATTCTGCGAAAGAAGCAGCGAAGGAGCGAAGACGCCCGAATGGCGCTCCCTCCCCCGCTTTGGTGAAATACACGACTAGATGAGCATGCCCTGCACCTCTGTCAACTAACTCACGACACGCGCGTTCTTGGCACCGTGTTGGGAGACGGGCTTTTACTGCCAGGCTCTGTACTTGCGATGGATGCGGTCTTCGTAGGTCTGCAGATCGCGCCGTGAGACGCGATAGACGGTGTACGCGTAGCCGCCTCCATGGGGGGCGACCACTGGAGCCGTTATAACACCGGCCGCATGACCGATGTCACTGATGCGCGCCTCCATGTGCCTGAGAAGCCACTCGCCGCCCTCGGTGAACTTACGCGAGGAAAGCGCTGCTTCCAGATGGGCAATGCCGAATTCGCCTTCACCGCGAAGGTCGATCTGAGCGAAATTGTCCAGACCGAATCTGGCGACCGTATTGGCCATCCGCAGCTGGTCGGCGATGTCGCGTTCCATCTTCTTGGCCCAGGTGTAGGCGATGCCGCCTGCCACCAGAACCGAAGCGAAAATGGTGTACACCACCGAAGTGTTGAGGACATAGGTCCAGGCATAGCCGGCGATGGCTGCAACGATGACCGCTGCAATCACCGCAAGCCCGACCGCCTGCTTGCCGAACGAACGCGCCAACTCCGTCAGACAGATGGACACGATGCCGCCCTGGATGACGAGGAAGAAGAGCGCGATGAAAGGTACTGCTGCTCCGTCCATGTTTATTTCTCCTGTGAACGAAGGTTGAGACTATCCGCGTTTTAAGCGGGGTTGCATTTGTGTCTGGGTTTCGACGACGCCACCTTCATTAGTGGCGGTCATCGAAGCCAGTTCACTGAGTCACGCAGCCTCACGGAAAGGCGTCGTGTCCTCGATGCGGTCGACCAGACCGTAGTCGTGCGCTTCCTGCGCAGTCAGCCACCAGTCCTTGCCGCCGCGCAGCTTGCGCGCAACGATCTTGGGCGTCAGCGGAATGACAACGCCGGGCGTCTTCTGGCTGCGATCGCAGAGAATGCCGATCGTCTTTTTCTGCAAGTGCTCCATCCGCTTCAGCTCCTCGCGAAACTTGGTCAGGCCGCCGTCGCACGCCGAGCTGACCTCATGGATGAGGAACTCGGAGAGCCGGCCGATCACGCGCAGATCCGCCGCCTGAACTAGCCAACCGGCACAGGACGCAGCCCGGCCGTGAATGACGATGGTCAGGAAGTGGCCCAGCGACCGCAGATGCATGAACGACTCGTAGAGCAGTTCCGCATCGGCGATGTTGCCGCCGGTCGAGTGCAGATTGATGCGCAGCGGCTTGTCACGATTCTTTTCGGACCAGTTGTAGAGTTCGATGGCGAACTCCCGCGCCGACTTGGCGTCGATATTGAGACCGAACACGAAGTTGGCCTCGTTACGAATTTGAATCATAGTTACACCTTCGCTTTCTTCAGTAGTTGCGACGATATGCAGTCGCTTGCTCAGCACCAACGCGGTGCCATGCGTATGGAATGCGCGTGCGCACTCCGGGCCAGTTGCGCACAGCGCAACCCAAAAGAGACAGTCCGCCCGAACACCTTTTCGGGTGCTCAAACTGACTGAAACCTGGCCCGGACCATGGCACGCTTGCTAGCGTGAAAGCCGCTTGCGCAGGTAGTTCTCGAGGATGACCATGGGGACGATGCCGCAGCACAGCCCGATGTACCCGAACTCTTGTGCCGCAGCCGTACCCAGGATGAGCATTGCCACCACGTACCCGAGGATGCCCCCGAGCGCGTTGCGCAAGATCATGTTGGATCCGATTCCGGCGAACGCAGCTTTGCCGCGTGCCACTCCGCAGACCGTACCCCAGACAGCGCCGAGGATCAGTCCGAAGAGTATGTTCATGACTAACGGTGTCATATCTTTCTTCCTTGGGGTTTTTCCCGTAGAGCCGCCCGCACGATGCGAGCCGCTCCAGTGTCAGCCTCCGAATGCGGCCCGAATGAACATCATGTAAATCGTGCCGAATGCAGTGAAACTGACCAGTGTGATGGCGAGACTGAGCCCCAGCAGCGAAACCTTCGAGAGCAAGCGGGCCTGGAACGTGTCCTTTTCCGCTGCCCAATCGAAAATCTTGAACTGCAAATAGACCCAGAGCGCACAGATGATTGCGCCAATGGCGCAGGCAATCAAAGTCTCCATACGTCCTCCGCGCCGGAAGCAGATGCTCCCGGCGGCAGGCCAGCGCCGGATGATTGAAACCAGCCGGTCGAACCTGCCTTCTAAAGTTACGACCGTGTCTGTCGCACGAGCCTTTTACAGCACCGATGCGACAAACTCAGTCACCATACGCTGGCGAGTGGAGTCGTCCCAGCCAAGCAGCTTGGCCATGAGTTGCGACACCTTCTCAGCCGACGCCTTCGCTTGCTCGGCATCCGTGATGGTGAGCCGAATGCGGCGCGCCAGAACATCTTCCAGCGTCACTGCAGACTCGCATCCCACCGCGTAGACCACCTGAGCAAGTATGTACGGATGAGCTGCCGAGATGGGTTCCGCCAACTCGGGGTATTCGCTCACGAACTCAGCGACTTCCATCGCCCGGCGCCCGTACATTTGCAGCAGAACATCGGCTGTGGCAGCAGAGATTCTCACCCTGCCCGCCATCTGCCGGAACACGTCCTTGATGTGCTCCATGTTCCGCACTTCGCCGTCCCAACCGCCCAGCATGAGGTTTTCGGTCACGCAAGGACCGGCCTCGATGCCATCCAGCCTGAGCTTAAACGCCACCAGATCGACTGTTTCAGCAGCCATCGGGCGATACGTCGTCAGCTTGCCGCCGGCGATGGTAATCAGTCCGTCTTCGGAAAGCTTGAGGCTGTGTTTGCGCGAAACCTTGGTGGTCCCGCCTTGAGCCTTCGCATCCGAGATGAGCGGCCTGAGCCCGGCGAACTTGCCAGTCACGTCGGCAGACGTGAGCTTGAGGTTGGGGAATTGCCGGTTGACCGCAGCGAGGATGTATTGCTCTTCCTCGTCTTCGACCGTGACGTTGTCGAAGTCTCCCTTGTAGGGAGTGTCGGTCGTGCCGATCAAGATCGTGTCGTACCACGGGAATGCAAAGCAGAAGCGGCCGTCACCGGTGGGTACCAGAAGCGCGCACTCGAGCGGCAGGCGCTCGCGCTTGATCGTAAAATGCACGCCTTTGGCGGGCGATACAAACAAAGCGCCTTTGGCGGGCGATACAAACAAAGCGCCTTTGGCGGGCGCGACCGCGACGTTTGCCTTGCCGGACAACTCCTGCGTCTTCTGCGACCAGACACCGGTGCAGTTGACCACGACCTTGCCGTGGATTTTTACCGAGCCTTCGCCTGTGAGCGCATCGACGACTTCGACACCACGCACATCACCGCGATCGCGCACGAAGCTGACGACTTTGGTGTAGTTGCGAGTGATGCAGCCGAATTGCGCCGCCGAGCGAATCACATCCAGGGTGTGACGCGCGTCGTCCGTGCGGCAGTCATAGTAGAGCAAGCCACCGCGCAGTCCCTCGGCACGAATGCCGGGACAGAGCTTGGCGATCTCGTCCAGCTTGATGCGCTTGTGGAAGCGCTTGCCGAGCAAACCAGCCATGCTGTCGTAGACCCAGAGACCGGCTTCCCACTTCAGGTTGCTCAAGAAGTTCTGCCGATATGCGGGAATGACGAAAGGCAGCCAGTGCACCATATGCGGTGCGATGCGCTCCTGCACAATCCGTTCGGTCACCGACTCGTAGACGACGCCAAACTGGAGGTTTTCCAGATAACGAAGCCCGCCGTGAATGAGTTTGGTCGACTTGCTGGATGTGCCCGAAGCAAAGTCGCCTTTCTCGAGAAGAAGCACCGACAAACCGCGAGAAGCAGCATCTTGCGCCACTCCTGCACCGGTAATGCCGCCACCAACAACGATTACATCGAATTGCTTACCCGAAAGTTCGGATAGCGGCAATCTTCGAAGTGAGTTTTCCATGCCGCGTTCCTTATGTCGAACAGTGTACGCAGCCGATTAGCTACGCAGCCCGAAACGACCAATCCGAAAGCTTTCCGGACGGATTTTTCGAGCGAGAGAGTGATGCAAAACGACAGCAAAAACGGAATAAATTCGTGCCTGAGTTTTGAGATGAGAACCGCTTGCGTGCTTGCTTCCAGGACCCTGTCAGAGGCGAGAGCAAGTATAAAAGCTAACAGGCAAAAAAATTTCCGGATTCGCTGAACTAAATTGACTAAAAAAAGTGATTGATGACTCAGACGTTATAAAAAACATGTATTAAATGTCGAGCTAGGGTTCCCCATTGTGATCGAAAGATTAAGAGAAAGCCCCTGCTTGATGCTGTTACCCTTCGCACCGCTAGCACAGCGACGCGAGCCACAACCGCCTGGCAACCCATATTTGGCATGTCTTAAGGAAGCCGGCAGGTTTAAGGCTTGAACAAAAGGCCTGGTCAAGCTTATGGTTGCTGAGTCTTCCTTCTTCTCCTTATTTCAGTTTTCGCACCCCCGAAATTCAAGCCAGTGCCAATAGCCTTTCGCGCATCACCTTTTCCAAGAGGTTCTCAGTTACACGGCTTTTGCATTGCGCGAACTTAAGCGGAGCTGAGGGGGGAGGAAGAAAGAAGGACCGACTCGTAGTACGATGCCAGTTTCCGCAATTGAAATCGCATGACTTCAAGCGCGGCTAAACGGAGCACGCTTCGCGCTCCTGAAATTTTAATGGTGGACCTATGACTACAACCCAAGCAATTGACCCCGTCTGCAAGATGAATGTCAATCCTGCCACCGCCGCCGGTTCATTCAAGCTTGAAGGAATCGATTACTACTTCTGCAACATTCGCTGCCGAGATAAGTTCGCCGCCGCCCCCGAAAAATTTATTGCCCCCGCGACGATTAGCAGCCCCTCCCCGGCCCCCTCCCCACAGCCTGTCGCCCAGCCGGTCGAACATGCTCAGGGGTCCTGCTGCTGGCACGACAAGAAATTCGAGGTCTGGAGGCAGGACGACAACGGCAACAAGTTTTTCGTCGACAAGCACGAGACACGCGAGGCTGCAGAGGCATCTGTAAAAACGCTAGAATCGGGTAGATCGGGACGCGGGCACAAACAGACCTACTGGGTGAAAGCACCGGAGGTGAAATCTGCAGAACCGCGCCAGGAAACACACCCGGCCGAAGCGCCTGCAGAAAAGCTTGCAGAAGTTCGTGAAGAGCATGTCGACCCGATTTGCGGCATGACCGTCGAGCCCCAGTCGGCAGCCGCCGAACATGTGCACGAAGGCAAGAAATACTTCTTCTGCTCAGTGCTCTGCAAGGAAAAGTTTCAAGCCGACCCGCACAAGTACCTGCATCCGGACCAGCATCCCGCTGAACCTGTCGCCAAAGGCAGCAAGTACATCTGCCCGATGCACCCGGAAGTAATCAGCGACAAACCGGACTCCTGCCCCAAGTGCGGCATGGCTCTCGAGCCAATGATGCCGACCCTTGACGAAGGAGAAAATCCGGAATTGACCGACATGCTCAGACGATTCTGGGCCTGCCTGGTTCTCACTTTTCCCGTCTTTACCCTGGCAATGGCAGCAATGCTTCCCGGAGTCGAGGCACTGGTGCATAACATGATTCCGCACGAAGCCGTCAACTGGATTCAGCTGGCCTTTGCTGCGCCGGTTGTACTCTGGGGCGGATGGCCGTTCTTCGTGCGCGCCAAAGACTCGCTGATAAACCGCAGCCCGAACATGTTCACCCTTGTCGCCATGGGCACAGGAGTGGCATTCGGATATAGCCTGGTTGCCACTCTTTTCCCGCATCTCTTGCCGCCTTCCATGTCCATGGAAAACGGCGAGCCCTACGTCTACTTCGAGGCGGCCGCTGTCATCACCACACTGGTTTTGCTCGGTCAGGTGCTCGAGCTGAAGGCGCGGGAACGCACTTCCGATGCGATCAAATCGCTGCTCTCCCTGGCGCCTAAGACCGCCAGACGGCTGAGCGCAGGCAGCACGGAAAGCGAAGTCGACCTCAGCCTGGTTGCTAAAGGCGACAGATTGCGCGTCAGACCGGGCGAGAAAGTCCCTGTCGACGGAACGATTTTGGAAGGCGCAAGCTCAGTTGATGAGTCGGCGATGACCGGTGAATCGATTCCTGTTTCACGTCAGGCGGGTGACTCTGTAATTGGAGGCACAGTCAACGGCACAGGCAGCTTCATCATGCGCGCAGACAGAGTCGGTCAAGAGACCGTGCTCAGTCAGATCGTTGCCATGGTTGCCGAAGCACAACGAAGCCGCGCGCCCATTCAGCAAGTCGCTGACAAAGTCGCCGCTTACTTCGTCCCCTCCGTGATCGCCATTGCGGCAGTCACGTTCGGCATCTGGGCATTGATCGGTCCGGCCCCTCAACTGGCGCATGCGCTCTTGAATGCCATTGCGGTTTTGATCATCGCTTGCCCCTGTGCGCTTGGTCTGGTCACGCCCATGTCCGTCATGGTCGCCACCGGCCGTGGTGCACTGGCAGGCATCTTGATCCGCAAGGCAGAGGCTCTGGAAGCACTGGAAAAGTGCGACACGCTTGTGCTGGACAAAACCGGCACCCTCACCGTCGGCCGACCCACCTTGCAAAAGGTGACCGCTGTTAACGGTGTCAGTGAAGATGAACTCTTGCTTCTGGCCGCAAGCCTGGAGCAGCCGAGCGAACATTCGCTGGCCAAAGCAATACTGGAAGGAGCAGCTGCCAAAGGCATTCTGCCACAGGCGGTAAGCAACTTCCAGGCAGTTGCCGGCAAAGGAATTGAAGCGCGTTTGTCCGGAGCGAAACTCGCTTTAGGCAGCCAGCGTTTCATGACCGAGCTGGGCGTCAACACCGAAGCCGCAACCCAGGATGCAGAAGCAATGCATAATCTGGGACAAACAGTCATCTTCGTCAGCCGCGACGGAAAGCTGGCCGGAACACTGGCAGTCGCCGACCCCATAAAGGAAGGTGCTGCCGAGATGATCCGCAAGCTCAAGGAAGACGGACTGAATATTTTCATGCTCACAGGCGACAACAAAGCGACAGCCCTTGCTGTCGCGCGCCAGCTGGGCATCGACAATGTGGAAGCGGAAGTGCTGCCCAGAGACAAGGCGGACTGCGTCTCTCGTTTAAAAGCGGAAGGCAGACAGGTGGCCATGGCCGGAGACGGCATCAACGATGCTCCGGCACTTGCTGGAGCCGACGTCGGCATCGCCATGGGCAACGGCACTGATGTGGCTATCGAGAGCGCGGGCATTGTGCTCTTGCGCGGCGATCTGAGCGGGCTTCTCAAAGCTCGCAAACTCAGTCGGGCCATGGTCGCCAACATCCGCCAGAATCTCTGGCTCGCCTTTGGTTACAACTGGCTGGCCGTGCCGATTGCAGCCGGCGTTCTCTATCCGGTATTTGGGCTTCTGCTCAATCCGATGATTGCCAGTGCGGCCATGAGTCTCAGCTCGGTTTCGGTAATCGCCAATGCGCTCAGGTTGAAAACCCAGCGCCTGGACTGAAAAGAAACCGGCGAACTTTCGTTGCCCGACAGTACGACGGCACCACTGCCGGCACCAAACCCCGCAGACATTGATGCAGATCGACCAACAACACCACAATCCACTGCTTTCTACAGCCGCGGATTCAAAGGAATAAACGACATGAAATGCGACACCTGTAAAGGGAAGAAGACGTCACCGGCTATGGGCCACTGTTCTTCCTGCAGCGGACAGACAAGCAACAGACAGGCCAAGTTCTGCGCCAAGTGCAGCAAGTCCAAGAATTGCTGCTCGCAGTGCGGCAAGTCGATGACCAGCGCTAACTCAGCCAAGAAATCCTGAGCCATCACCTCTTGCGAAGTCGGCGAAACCAGCCCGTCGGGCTGGTTTTCTCGCGTCGTCACAACCCTAGAAAAATAGCATCAGGGAAACAAAGTCATGAACACTCTCAATAATCTCGGACAGGCTCTCACCTTCGCCGTCCTCCTCACCGCCATTGTCCTCGCCGTCACTGTCGGCGCCAGCATCGTCGTCACCAGCGGGCTCGTCATCGGGCTGCTGCTCACGGGCGGCAACATCTTCGCCGGACTGGTCGGCATGCTCGCTTCCACCTGGGGAGGCATGTGGCTGACCAATAAGGTGGTCTGCGGCTAATTCGAACATCGCCCTCTCGTCAGGGCAAACCAGCTACTCCAGGGCGCCCCAAGCACCCTGGGGCCCAACCTCATCAAATTAGTGCGACTTCGGTTGCACCAACACGCTTAAACAGATCCGCCTTACGCGTATTTCAGGAGAAACATCATGATCTCAGGAATCGTTCTTTTCGCAGTGCTGGCGATTGTTCTTATCGCTTGCACGCAGTCGGGCATTCGTCGCCAGTCGCGTGACGAAGTCTTCGGTGGCGTATGCAGTGGCATCGCCATGCATCTGAACACCACCCCGAATCTCGTTCGCGCGCTCACCGTGCTGCTTGCGCTCTGCACGGGCGGCACCGTCATTCTGGCCTACATCCTGCTCTGCTTCGTCCTGCCCAAGGACTGAGCACGCAGACGCAAGCGGCAAACTGAGGAGAGGGACCGGGCGAAAGCTCGTTCCCTCTTTTAGCGGAAACGCGGGATGCGTAGCGCTTTTCCATTTTCTCTTGTAGTCCGCGCAAGCGCATTCTTTTTTAGTAGCGAATCTCATTCTAGTGTAGAAAAGGTTCTGCCAATGAAAGGGAAACCGAAACTCGCACTCGTCTATGACCCACGCTACAACTCGGATTTGAGCGTACTGGGAATTAAGGTTCCCTTCGCGCTCGACAGAGGCCAGCGTGTTCTTGACGAGCTGGCAGCAAAGAACGGCACCCCCGTCCGATACTGCCGACCCAAACCGCTTACCAAAAGCGACTTGCTTTTCGTGCATACCGAGCAGTATCTGAAGAGCCTGAAGCTTCCGGCAACGTGGCAGGCCATCTTTGGCTTGGCTAAAGCGCCGGAGATGAACGATGCAACGAGAAAAGCAATTCGCAAGCTGCTCTCGGAAATTCGCCTCAAATCAGGCGGCACCCTCCATGCTGCGCGCGCCGCACTCAAATGCGGTCTGGCAGCTAATCTCGGCGCCGGCTATCACCATGCCTTCGCCGATCACGGAGAGGGCTATTGCTCTATCAACGACATCGCCATCGCTATCAGAAAGCTCAGAGCCGAAGGGCTTTGCCGCAAAGTGATGATTGTGGACGTCGACTTGCATCAGGGCAACGGCAATGCGGCAATTTTCCGCGACGACCCCGATGTGTTCACGTTCGACATCCACTCACAAGAAGCATATCCGCAGAAGAAAGAGAAGAGCTCCCTCGATGTTTCAATCACCAACGAGGAGCGGCATCTCTACCAGGAGCGACTGGAAGCTGGTCTGATTCAGGCTCTTGCCTCCTTCACTCCGGACCTGGTCTTCTTCGTTCAGGGAAGCGACCCCTACCTGAAGGACACCGCCGTCGGATTCTACCTCCTGCGTCTCACACTGGAACAGCTCAAAAAGCGCGATCGCTTCGTCATCGATACATGCCTGAACCGTGACATTCCCGTGGCTCTCGTTTTTGCCGGCGGCTACGGACCGGACGTCTGGCGCGTTCATTACAACGCTGTCCAGCACATGGTCGATGTCCAGAAATAGTTGAGAAGATGCCGATGTGCGAACCCGGATTGTGATGAACACCGCGGTTTCATGTCGGCATTTTTTGGGTCCGATTCTAGTCATTCATATAGTATCCTGGTCACCCCCTGAGCCCCACCCCTCCTCCAGAAGATGCAGACAGAACCGCTACTGCTTACGGCGCTTGATTGGACAGCAGTACAAGCTGGTCCAGATCGAAGAAAATTAGCTGTTCCGGCTTCATCTAGTCTAGCTCGGGTTTGCCTGTGGGAGTGTCAAATACGACACACACAATCAAATCACATTGATTATCGAAGCACTAGAGAAGAACTTATAGTCATAACAAAAACAGCCTCAATTAGATTCGGATTTCAAGCACAAAAAAAATCTCATAACCCTACAACCAGTCAAGCAGCCTGCTTTCTTCACCTCCGTGTTCGCCCAAGGTTCGTCCACTGGAGCCAACAATCGTCCGGCGAAGGACGACTAAACACGACATAGTTGTCTGTCAATCAAGGAGTTCAATTGAACGCAAGAAATTACATCAAACACGCTCAGGCCTTGTACGCCTTCGTCAAGCGCCTGGAGCAGCTGGCCCTGAGTTTCAAAAAACACAGGCAAAACAACGACGCTAAACAACAGGCAAGAACAACCGAATTTTTCGTTCGCATGTCTGCTCTCGTCGAGCAGGTCAACTTCGCTTGCCATGCGCTCAATCTGTCATTCGATCAATTGCAGGCACTGACTCGCCCAGAACTCGACAGCTATCTCGAGCAGTCAGCCGAAGCTCTTGTCCGCAAATGGCATGAGCAAACCTATCAGGAGCTGCGGCACTGCCTAAATGATGTCACCTTCGAAACGTTCTGCGTCGGTTTCCAGGGCGCACTGAACCATCTGCATGCTCAGATCGAACAGACATTCTGGCCGATCGAGGCTTTTGCACGGGAGGCAGAATTGCTTTCCAGGTCAGTCGACTGACCTTGCCACCAATCACAGAGAAAGGAAACACCATGGACATGATCATCGCCGAACTTCACGAGTCTTCACGCCAGATCGTCAGCCGCGCACACATCGTTTTGTGGGCTGCCATGCGCATCGTCGGTGAAGCGCTTCCCATGCTCTCCACGGATGATCGCACCGCATCGGAAGCACTGACCACGCCGGCCGATGTGCTCAAGGAGGCGCAAGCCATTCGCGGCGAAGCGCTCCAGTTGAAGTCTCGCGTCAAGGACAATGTGCTGTCCTACCCGACGCAAGCATCTTTTCTGCGCCGCCTCAGTCGCGCCTGCGAAGCCACGCAACTGTCCATTCGTGCCGAAGCTCACATGACCAAGCTCATCGAGGGCGAGACGGCGCACTATCGCGCGCTCATGAGCCTGGTGATCGCTTTCCGCATGGAGCAGGACGCTCACATGGACAAGGCCGACGCTCTGGGCGTCTGAGTTGGATTTTTGAAGCACCAGTGCCAGGAAGGTCCATCATGAACGAGATCATTTCTGTCCCTGGCAATCCAAAGAGCGGCAATCGCTTACACGCCGCGCCTGATCCTGTAATCCTGGTTGGGAGAACAAATGGAAGCACTCATCCTGACGACATTGCTGGCCTTTATCGTAGTAATACTTCTTCCAGCCACAGGCAAGGAGGTGGCTGCCGAGCGACATAGAGCAGCAATAAGTCGAATAGCTCGGGACATCGAAGTCGCAGCGGCCCGGGCAGCCAAGCTGAGCGGGCAAACCCCCGACGAAGAGAGGCAAATCCTTTTCGCCCTCGAGTACCTGCGCATCGCCAAGGCGAATCTTTGCTACTGCGAACAGCTAATGCGCGGCGCACATCCAAGCGCTTCGCGCCCCGGAGAAATCGATTGGGCGCTCAGCGCCAGTGAGCTCGCATTGACATTCGCCCAACGGCGTGTGGTCACCTACGAGATGCTGAACGTCTGAGCGAAAGGAAGCACTCCAGAAAACCATCGATCGTAGCCGTGAAATCCAAAACGGAGGAAACACCAATTGGCGTTTCCTCCGTTTCTCCCATACATAAAAGATACATGTCAAAAAAATTTCTCCGCCACCACACCATATACGGTGCCTCTTCTTGCTTCCTTCTCATCTACTACGCGCCTTCGTCGTTCTTCGAACGTGCTTACAATTCTGTGGCGCTGCCCAGGCGCACAATACCGCATGTTTATACTATATGTATGAATAACAGCGGCAAAAGAAGGAATCCTGAGAGACTGCGCGCTTTCAGAAGCATGCGCACAGTCTCCAGAATTCCAGAATTACGGCTCAGCGAACGCGTTGGCCCCTAGCTATTGGCCGGTGCGTCGACTTTCGTCGCATCACCGTCGGTGTTCGCAGGCGCAACAGCAAGCGTTGCGGCACCGTCGGTTTTCGCAGGCGCAGCCTTTCCAGGCACCTTCTTCACCGGCATCTTCTTGGGCGGCTTACCCAGGAAGAAATCAGGCAGAGGCGTTGCCTTCGGATCGACATTGTACTTGCTCAGGTCCTTCATGCCGGTGCCCTTGAGGACAGTCGAGTCGATGAAGAAATTGCCCGTGCACGCGTCGGACGGCTGGGTGAAGATCCAGTACGCGGCATCAGCAACGATCTCAGCCGTGCGGGCAGCCACGAAGGACTCCTTTACGTCGCCGGTGAGAATGTTGCGGATAGCCGACGTGTCGATGGCTGTTTCCGGCCACAGCGAGTTGACGGCAATCTTGTGCGCGCGGAACTCACGGGCCATGCCGAAAGTGCACATGCTCATGCCGTACTTGGAGAGCGTATAGGCAAGATGCGGCGCGAACCAATCGGCGTCCATGTTGAGCGGCGGCGAAAGGTTGAGAATGTGAGCATTGGTGCTCTTCTTCAGATGCGGCAGCGCATGCTTGACTGTCATGTAGACAGCGCGAGCATTCACTGACTGCATCAAGTCGAAGCGCTTCATGTCAGTGTTTTCGGTATCGGTGAGCTGAATGGCACCAGCGTTGTTGACGATGATGTCGATGCCCCCGAACGCTTCAACGGTCCTGGCGATGGCGCTCTTGATCTGCTCTTCGTCACGCACGTCGCACTGGATGGCGATGGCTTCGCCGCCCGTTTCCTTGATGGCATCCACAGCAGTGTGAATGGTACCGGGAAGCTTGTCGTGCGCAGTAACGGTCTTGGCGGCAACAGCGATTTTCGCTCCGTCCTTCGCCGCCTTCAGCGCAATGGCCAAACCGATTCCCCGAGACGCCCCAGTGATGAAAAGAACCTTGTCTTTGAGGTCCATGAGTTGCTCCATATTTTTTTGGAAATTCAAAACGAAACGACTTTCCGCCCGAACTCCACCAGGTGTGTAAGCACGCGCGAAAAGGGTTGAATGTTTTGAATTTCAGGTGTTTATTGGGATGTTGTCGGAAAGAAGTTAGAAGGAAACGAAGGCGTTTATCCTCCACTGTTTGAGGCTCTGCAAACAACACTTGAATACTTTGCAAAACATCGACAGGCTTAGAACTCGCACACAATCAGCCTTTGACATCCTGCGTTTGGATTCAAACCCATTGCCTCTCACGCAAGTGCGCAAAGAATTTGAGCAAACCGGCAGCCCGCGACTTGCCAAGGGGCGAGCTTGTAAGCGATTAACACAGCTAGTTCATCGCCAGGATCGAACCATGCAAATGGTTTCCAAGCGGCACAAAAGCCAGCCCAAACGCCCATATTTACTGCATTTAAGCCAACAAATGGCGCAGGACACGCGAACATAACAACCGGTTGCGAAGCAGTAATTGCCCTCACAGCCTTGGATTCCATGCGTATGTAAACGTCTTTGAACTGTCTAAAGGTCATACTTGTTAATAAGCCTATAAACGCGCGTTTTTGTTAGTTTTTTGTTGCTCCTGTTTTTCTTTTTCTCTGTAAAAAACTCTATAGCTATCCCTGCGAACACAAATTTTGTTTTTCTTCGACGAGCCAATCGCTTGTTGAAGGAGCACGATAAAAGTCGCGACGTTTAGCAGATCAGGAAGAAGAAAGTCGGGAGTTAAACTTCAAATCGCTAAGTTATCAGCAAGGAATATTGTTATGAACGTTTTGCAGCGACAATTCGGGCCGCATTTCGTCGACATGGTCAAGGCTTCGCCTCGACTGGTCGCCGATGTGAAAAGGCTCCGTCGCCGCGGAGTTCGAATCAAGACACTCCGTGGCTCGATCGATGCCTGGTGCATAAAGGACGACAAACTTGTCGCCCTGGGCACAGGCAGTCCGGCGCAAGTCAGCGTGTTGGCCCTGGCACACGAAGCCAACCACATGCTGCGCGAGCGCATCAGCATGAGTGCCGTCGACCGTGTAAGCGAAGCCCAATGGGTTCGCGAATTCATGGAAGAGGAAACTGATTGCTTCTACCGTGAGGCTCAGACTGCCGATGACCTTCAAAGGGCTGGATTCAAGCTCACGAAGTACGCCCGCTCCTGGCTGCGCACAATGCGCAGGGGAGGCAGAGCAGCTGTGCGCAAGCGGGTCTTCCGCACGCGCGTCATAGGAACCAACCTGAGCTACCCGGAATACGTCCGAGCAATGTATCGCGAGAATCGGACGGCAGCCTAGCTGCCCCGAGCGAATTTCTTCACTGGTAGCTGCTCGTGCGGCTATCAGGCGGATGTTCGTCTCGCCGCGATACGCACAGCGCTTTCTTGCAACCCCTTCAAGCCGAAGACCGGAATATGCCGGTCAAGACCCACAAAAGGAAAAGCACTGTGGCACGTGAAAATTGCACACACCCCAAAGGCATCGAATACGTTAAGTATATCGGTGGCTACGAGCTCTCTGACGGCGGCTTCCATGCCACCTTCAGTTGCCGTTGCCCCGTCTGCTTCACGGAAATTCCCTTGACCTGCTCGGGGTCGAAAGAGTACGTGGAAAATTTCCACGCCGAGATAAAGGCCAGAAAGCTGCTGGACTACTAAGGTCCCGGCGGTTTAGTTCGTCCGCGCGTTCTG
The DNA here is from genome assembly GCA_020854255.1 of Candidatus Melainabacteria bacterium. Taxonomy (GTDB): domain Bacteria; phylum Cyanobacteriota; class Vampirovibrionia; order Obscuribacterales; family Obscuribacteraceae; genus QKMZ01. The sequence continues at coordinate 16,900 of JADZFV010000607.1, forward strand.
CCATTGATTGACTCGTTAGCAAAGGCGATGCATGGCATCGCCGCTACAGCAAGTTAGTGCAATAGTGGGACGCGCGGGCGGCGCCTGCATCTTTCAAAGGTTTCCGCAGATCAGGGTAAAACCTCAATATACGCCGATATCTGGCGCCTTTCAGCGGAATTTCAAAAACGCATTTTTTAGGAGATTTGCATGAGCACAAGCGTCATGTACATCCTCATCGGTGTCTTCATCATTCTGGGCGCCGTCATCATCGCCGCCACTGCACGCCGGCGTCCTGTCGATCCCGAATACCGGCGCAACAAGCTGGCCAACGAGCTGAAATGGCTCAAGGTGGGAGCGACCGAAGTCGAGCGGCGCATCAAGGCAGCGAAAAACTGCGCATGCGCTTCGCAGGCATCGCAACAGCTGGAATCGGTCAGACAGTACATTCACCGCGCTCAAGCCGCTGTGGATGGCGTCGACCACACCACGATCCTGTCCACGGAAAACGAGCTGACCGCTCATCAGCAGGTCCTCGCCAACGCACGTTCGTTCCTCGAACGCGCCGAACGCGAGAAGTGCGACATTGCCGAAGACGGACGTCCAGGAGGCTGCCGTGTCAACAAGTAAACCGCGTCCCAGAGGCAACAATCACGGACGCAACCTGTACTTGATCACGTTGATCGTGACTTTGCTCGCCATTGCCGAAGCGATTCTCATGCCCACGGCTGAAGCAGCTCCCGCTCGTGCAGCGCAAAGACCTCTGGAAAACGAGATTCTGCGCATCGCTCAAACAGCTCAGGGCACGACGCAACCAGCGCAAACCGGCGTCCGCGACGTGAGCTGGGCTGAGCTGCAGCAAGAGATAGCGTCCAATCGCGGCGCCATCGTCATCGAGTTTTACCGCAATGGCTATCCGGACGATCCCAATATCGCCGATGACTGCGAAAGGTGTTCGCAGCAATTGTCGGTTTTCGAAAAGTCCGCTCAGCATTACGCCGGTCAAGTGACATTCCTGCGTTTCGACGTGGACAAGCACCCGCAGCTGAGCAGAGTCGGTCTGGTCGTTTTCCCGACTCACATCTTCATGGTGCACAGTCAGTCGGATTTGTGGACGCACAGCATCAGGGGCTTCTTGACCGAAAGGCAATTCGCAGAGGTCATTGAAGAGCTGTTCAAAATCAAGCCTTAACTGGCTAACATCCAGCCTGGCTGATTAAAACCTTGCTGGCAAGCCGATTTTCACCAGGAAACCGTTCACAGAACGACGGCGACTTGGTACCATAAATAGTGGCACCGCTCTAAGGAAGAGCCATGGAAAAGTTAGCCAAACAGTTCGGCAACAAGCTTGCCGAGCTGGTAAAAGCGTCACCCACTCTCTTGCGTGACATTCGCGCCCTGCGACGAGCAGGCGTGCGAATCAGACGTTTGAATGGGATTTGCCGCGCCTACTCGCGTTCGGAACCCGGGCGCCCCCAGGGTGCTCTTCTTTGTATCGGAGCGGAATGCTCGCCGATGAAGCAGGCGCACTATCTCGCCCACGAGGCTTATCATATCCTCGCAGGCACCACCCGATTGGTATTCGACCCCCGCCGAGTTTCCAGACGGAGATTCATCGGCGCGGCACTTCGCGAAGAAGCACGCTGTCTCGCGCATGAAGCGCGCGTCTCCAAAGAGCTTCACGATGCCGGGTTTTCGATTGGTACAGCCAATCTCTCCTACCTGGTCGATTATCTATCCGGTGGCTATCGGGAAATCCGCAGGCGACTCGAGCACGAATGCCCTACCGGCATGCTCATCAGCTATCCCGATTACTACGGACAAATGTACGACCACCGCGTGCAAGAACTCGCCCAGCGCAAACGCGCTCAGCGAAAAGGCGCGTAGCGATCGGCATGAAAACGGGCGCAACGCCCGCATCTTTGTTTGAAAAACGAAGCGAACTCCTGGCGCCAAAAACGCATGGAGTAACAGAAGGTCACATGCAAATGGACGCAAACGCCATAAGCATCTACATCGTTATCGCTATCTTCTACTTGGTCGTCTGGGGCGGATTGCTTTTCGCCCTCGAGAAAACCAAGCATCTGCGCGTCCCGCAGCGGAAGTCGAAATACTCTCCCTTCTCGCGCGAAATGCAATACGCGGTTTCCCTCACTCACCTGACCGCCGACCGCTATCAGTGGGTCAAAATCCAGGTGGACAATAGCTCTTCGGCGAAGCGCTACCACGCCACGAAAAAGCTGGAGGAAGCGGATGAGCAGCTCAAGCTCGCCCGCCAGAGCCTCGCCGACGACAATCTCCTTGGCTCCAGTCAGGCTTGTGAGGCAGCTCTCAAGTTGATTGACGAAGCCGAAAAGGACATCGCCGGCTGATAACAACTATAACGAGCGCACCACGCTCAAAGATAGCTGCAACTTTGGGCGGTCGATGGAAACCTGGGGTGTAACCCCATTCTCCATTGACCCCTATTTTTTCCACGCCTCTACTATCTTACGTAACATCCCCAAAATATTTTTTGATTCACGCAGCAACCGCAAGACTGCGCGGGGTTCCTGGCGTTATAATAGTGAGCTTAGTTAGCATCCCAATCGGCAGGCGATCGGGCGGAGGTATCTGTGTCAGTTGCTAACAAGTTCAAATACGTAAAAGTAGACGAGTACCTCAAGGATGAGGAAACGGCGGCAGTCAAACGCGAGTACGTTGACGGGCGCGTTTTCGCCATGTCCGGTGCCAATCGCAGGCATAACATCATTGCCGGCAACATTTTTACTGCCCTGCACGGCTTTCTTGATGGAACGCCATGCAGACCGTACATGGAAGCATTTAAAGCGCGCGTCCGACCGGCAAACTGCTTTTACTACCCAGACGTCATGGTGGCGTGCGACAACCGAGACGAAGAGAGCGTTTATACAGATAGTCCAGTCTTAATTGTTGAGGTACTCTCTCCTTCCACAGCACCGGTCGATCGGCGCGAAAAGCTCATCAACTACATGAAAATTCCAGCGCTGCAAGAGTATTTGATTGTGCACCAAAGACGAAAACGGGTGGAGCTCTACAGAAAAATCGAAGACGGCAACTGGATTGGCAGCGAATTCAGCGGAAGCGACGAGATTGAACTGGATTCGCTGCCCAACGACAAATTTGTAATTTCACTTGATACGATATACAAGAATGTTCTGAGCGGCGAAGATTCAACTCAAGTTCGCGAGGA
>JADZFV010000608.1 GCA_020854255.1 Candidatus Melainabacteria bacterium
GAAATCATCATGGAAACAATTACCAGGATCGCTCGGCCCGGAGTTGCGTTCGCAACAGCGTCGAATTCGTCAGCTGGCTGCTTAGAGAGCCTCATGGAGGTTTACCAATAATGAATCAAGTGCTCTCGTCAAGATTTGCAATCTCCGCAGGCGAAAGGGTCGTTCGCCCGGTCGATATTAGGGCAGTTCCTGAGCAGGCGGTAACCATGTATCCACACAAAACCATTGCGCCTAGAGATCGATTTTCCGGGCTTTGTCAAAACTGGAGATCGGACATTATGTCCGGCTTGATCGTTTTTCTGATTGCTCTTCCTCTTTGTCTGGGTATTGCGCTTGCTTCCGGTGTTCCTCCGATGGCCGGTATTATTTCAGCGGTCATAGGAGGTATCGTCGCCTCACAGATTAATGGTTCCTTTGTCACAATCAATGGACCGGCTGCCGGTCTTATTGTTGTGATCCTTGCTTCGGTCGAGCGGCTTGGTGGAGGAGAGGTTGGTTATCACGCCACTCTGGCTGCAATTGTCGTATCGGGCGTGATTCTTTTTTTCATGGGACTAATGAAAGCCGGGGAGCTGGGCGAGTTTTTCCCGTCTACTGTCGTGCATGGCATGCTGGCGGCAATCGGCATTATTATCATGGCAAAACAGCTTCCGTTCGTGCTCGGTGTTACTCCGCCTGCGAAAGAACCGCTGGAGCTCTTGGCTCATATCCCGCAAATGTTCCAGCAACTCAATCCGGAAATTGCCACCATCGGATTTGTCAGCCTGGCCATTTTGATTATGCATGGTTCTGTTACGAACAAAGTCTTGAAACGTGTGCCAGCTCCAATCATTGTGGTTCTGGTATCCATTTTCCTGGGAGGATATTTTGATCTGGCCCATGCGCATAACGATGTGATCGGTGGGCATCCCGTATTTGTCACACCCAAATTTCTTGTTTCATTGCCCGCAAATGTCTTCGATGGAATTGCATTTCCCAATTTCATGTCAGCCGGCAGTTATGCATTTATCGTATCGGTCCTGTCGATAACGCTAGTGCAGGGCATCGAAAGCCTGCTCAGTGCTACTGCTGTGGACAAACTGGATCCTTTCCGCCGCCACTCGAACTTGAGTCGTGATATGGCAGCAGTTGGCCTTTGCAGCTCTATTTCGGGGTTGGTGGGTGGGTTGCCCATTATTGCTGAAATAGTCAGGAGCACGGCAAATATCTCAAATGGTGCCCAAACACGCTGGTCAAACTTCTTTCATGGAGTCTTTATGCTGGCAGCCGTGGTCTTTTGTGCCAGCTATATCAACAAAATTCCCTTGGCAGCGCTTGCGGCGTTGCTTGTGTTTACCGGTTATAGACTGGCGTCACCGAGAGTTTTCAAAGAAGCTCACGAGATTGGCGTCGAGCAACTGGTAATTTTTGCCGTTACTGTTGTGGCCACACTGACTACTGACTTGCTGATTGGGGTTGGTATCGGCATTGCCACCAAGTTTGTGCTGCACCTCTTCAGAGGAGTACCGATTCGTTCTCTGTTTAAGGCAAATATTGCCATTACCGGTAATGGAGAGGGAAATCTGATGGTGGAAGTGAAAGATGCCGCAATTTTTTCAAATTTCATCTCTTTGCGGCGCCAACTGGACAAGATCGGTTACGGTAGAAAAGTCGTTCTTGACTTGAGCAAAGTTAAACTCATCGACCACACAGTCATGGAGCGGCTGCACGAGTATTCTGAAGAATATGCCAAAAAGGATGGCGGCTATTTCCTGATTACCGGCTTGAATTTACACGAGTCAGCATCCAATCACCCGTTTGCAGCGCGTAAACTAGTAGGCTGATTACGGGCTGTGAAATCTTGGCATGGGAGCGAAGCTGTGAATATACTGCTGGCTGTTGATAACTCGCCGCACTCCAAAGTTGCCGCCGATGTAGTTCTCAGCCGGCAATTCCCGGCGGGCAGTACGTTCAAGGTCTTCTGCGCGGTTGAAAGGCGCGAGCCCGTATTTGCGGTGATGAAGTCGGATGAAGCAAATGCGTTGTTTAACAAGGCTCTTGTTGCTGCCAAAGAATTTACCGACGATGTCGCCGGCCGCATTCAGGCACGATTTCCTGATAGCAAAGCATTCAGCGAAGCCATTTTTGGTGATAGCAAAGAGTCCATCCTTGCTCAGGCTGAATCCTGGCCGGCCGATCTGATCGTTGTCGGATCGCATGGGCGCCATGGCTTACCGCGATTTTTCTTAGGCAGCGTGTCGCAGACGATTTTGCTTTATGGGCAATGTTCAACGCTGATTGCTAGATATCAAAAAGGGCATGAGGGCGTTGCAGAATTCGACAAAAATATCCTTGTCGCAGTGGACGACACTGCCCATTCCAAAAGAGCTTTCGAATGGGTGATAAATATGCCCTGGCCGGCAGAGGCCAAATTTACGCTGCTGATGGCCTTACCGCCTCTTGTGGAGAAGCACTCGGACGGTATCGATGCGCTTTATATGCGCAAGTTCTCTGGAGAACGGCTGGAAGTCAGACAAGCCGCGCAAAAATTTCTAGCCGAGTGCGCCAAAACTCTGGCAGTGAAAGTCGGTCCCGATAAGGTGACTACGGAGCTTAGAGAAGGCGACGCCGCCGAAGTAATATTGTTTATGGCCGGCAACTTGCCGGCCGGGCTTGTGATCATGGGTTCTCGATCGCACGGACATACAACCAGGTTGTTTTCTGGCAGTGTCTCGCAAGAAGTGGTGCTGCAGGCACCATGTCCGGTGGAAGTCATAAAGAAAAAGTCGTAAAGTAAAAATCGCCTCCCGGAGTGGTCTTCCTTATGCCAGGGGAATGGTCACCTTGAAGGTGCTGCCGCGGCCGACTTCGCTTGTCACTGAGATATTGCCTTTGTGCGATTCCACCACGGCTTTTACGATGGAAAGCCCGAGACCTGCACCGCCGGCGGCTCTTGCTCTGGCTTTGTCGACGCGGTAGAAACGATCGAAAACGTGATTGATACTTTCCGGAGGAATCCCTATACCGGTGTCACTTACTTTAATTGCCAGATTTCGCCCTTCCACTTCCGACCAGACCACTATAGTGCCGCCCTCGTCTGTGTAACGAAGTGCGTTACTGGCCAGGTTTGTCACCATCCTTCTAAGGAATTCCAGGTTGCCCATGACCTCCACTTCCGAGACGGAGCCAAGCTTAAAATGGATATCGCGGCTTTTTGCCAGTGTAGCGAAGTCCTCGCAGACGTCCTCCAGGAGCTTCTTAACGCGGACTGGCGCTATCACGTAATGGGAGATTGGATTTTCCACCCGGGCAAGAAAAATCAAATCGGATGCCAGTTCGCTCATACGCGCGCTGGCTTTGGCAATGATCTCGGTCAGATCTTCTTTGACGTTGTTTTCGCGCAAAATCTCGGTAAGCGCCTCCAGACTTGCTTCTATAATTGCTATCGGTGTGTTCAATTCGTGGCCTGCATCGGCTACGAAGCGGCGGGTCAACTGCATGGCCTGCTCGGCCGGCCTCAAGGCCAGCCCGGAGAAAAGATAACCGGCGATCGCCACCAGCGCACCTAAAAACGGCATCGCCACGATGGTTGCGTAGATTGCCAGTTCGCTGGCTTGATCGTTTTGCTTGGTGGAAACTTGTACTTGCAGGTATCCGCAGTCTTTTCCCTCAGCGCGGATCTTCTCATTGAGAGAGCGAACCTTTTTGCTTGCTGTGGGGTTGCGTTCTTCCATGCGCCCTACGGCCAGCTTTTCTATGCCGTCATCTCCATATTTTTCGAGCAGCCTTTTGTCTTTGTCGAAAACCTGGACGCTGGCAGTCACCCTGGAATTGGCTTCATTAGCTCGTTTTGCCCAATCCTTTAAAGTCGGGATGCCATTTTCAATTTTTATTGATGGTTTGATTTCCGAAACCAGGTCAGAAAGAAGCGCTTCATTAGAGCGGACCAGGCTGACCGAGAAAAGCACATAGAAGGCGGTGGCGCCTGCCAGGTGCAAGACCAGAACCAGGCACATGAAGGAAAGCGCGAGCTTCACTCGCATCTGATTAAGCATGCTCAGTACCCATTATTCTTATCCTAAGAGTCTTCGGTACCCAACTTGTAGCCTACGCCATGCACGGTGACGATAATGGACGGCTCGCCTTCTCTATCCAGTTTTTTCCTCAGCCTGGTGACGTGACCGCGCACAGTGTCATGATGCGCGTTGGTATCCATCTCCCAGACGCTGTCCAGTATTTCATCGGCGCTGAAAACTCTTTGCGGATGCCTGAGAAGAAATTCCAATAAGCGAAACTCTTTCGGCAGAAGATGCACTTCTTTGCCGTCTCTTAAAACGCGGTGATTGTCCGTATCGAGCTCGATGCCGCGCATTGAAAGTCTCGTATGATGCTCCACCGAAGAGCGCCTGAGCAGAGCCTTTACGCGCATGGCCAGCTCTTTCAATTGAAATGGTTTGGTCAGATAGTCATCTGCGCCTGATTCAAAACCCTGGGCTTTGTCGTCCAGCGATTGCCGGGCGGTCAGCATAATGATCGCTGCGTTGCCGCCAGATTGCCTGTAGCGCCTGCAGACTTCGATGCCCTGCATCTCCGGCAACATCCAATCGAGGACAATCACATCAAAGCTGGTGTCTGTCATTTGTTGAAGTGCGGATTTGCCGTCGAAAACCTGTTCAACGAGATGATGATCGCGCTTGAGCCAGTCAGCGATCAGTTTTGAAAGATCCTTTTCGTCCTCGACTACCAGTATGCGAGCCATGCTGCAGGTGTTTACCAAAAGGGCCGGATTCGATTTTTATTACTCATGCGAGATTTTGAGCGCATCTGCTCCGCGTTTTCCTGATGCAATGTCGACTACTTGATCGATATTGGAGACGAACAGCAGTCCATCACCGTCCTGGTGCGTGCCTACAGCCTGCAAAATTATATTAATCAGTTGTTCGACATGCTCGTCTTTGATGACAATTTCCACTTTTGAGCGAGGCACCAGGTACTGGGGATTGGATATGTCGGGTTTTGCCGAGCCTTGCGACTCAGTGACCGTATAACCGCTGATTGGGGCTTTGAAGAGCGCTCTGGCCAATCTGTCGATCATGAATGGCTGAATGATAGCCGTGACGAGCTTCATTGCGTGCTCTTTCTCCTTGTCGCCGTATTTTTTATTTTGCGATGCCGGCGCGAGCCCCGTGTAGGAGCGTGATGCCACCGATGTTGTAAATCCTGAACTCATTCGGATAATTGCTTCAACATTTGTCCCTGTAGCTGCAAGCTGCCGTGTGCAACCACTGTTTCGCCGGGGCGCAGTCCTTTCAAAATTTCCACGCTGTTACCCAAACGCCTGCCTACC
>JADZFV010000609.1 GCA_020854255.1 Candidatus Melainabacteria bacterium
AATCCGATGAACTCGAGCGCAGCTAAAGGTAAGATATCCCAGCTCAAATAGGCTGATAAGCCATCACGGGCCGTTATGGCCGTTATGGCAAACGCAATCAAAGCTAAGAGCCATAAACCAAGCAATAGCAATCCTGTAGCCTTGAGTGCCCGTCGAAAAGCTACTCCAGCGATGTTGGAATCTTTCAAATCCTCCAATTTAGCAATTAGACAACAGACAAGAATTGGGGGAAGAAGAAAGTTGTAGCCGTTATGAAGTAGCAGCATACAGAACCGCAACAGTAGCGCCGCTGCTTGCAGGTCGGGTCTAACATGTCTATATGCGGAAGAGTGGGTATCCCAAAATGGAATGTAGGACATCTGAGTACCTGCAAAAGTGAATGCAGTCAGGCTGTGGCAAGTAGCCCAACTCAAAAGCGTTGCGAGGCCTAAAGCCGCACCGATTAGAATTGCGTAGATGTATCGCTTATTCACACATCTAGTCTAATACACCGTAAACATCTAGAGACGTGACTACGTTTATTATTCTGCATGTGCCTCGACGATGTCCTCTTACTTCTTTTCGCTTGCGCTGTAGAAGTGGAATGTAAAAGACGCAAGCAAGAATAGCTCTGCCAAACCATAGGTGAAAGACCAGATTACAGCAGAGCATATGAGCTCAAGGCTTCGAGTATTGGGATTGAAACGCGCTCTATCAGAACCAATTGATTTTTACTGTTTACCAAGCATCCAATTGCCGAATCGCCGCCACCAACTCTGGCAGCTGTTGTCGGTAAGCAGTTTGATGTGTTCGTCCTTTGCTGCTAGTTGCGCTTCGAGATAACCGGTTCTGTATGTAAGTACATCAATCTTCTGCAGGAGTTCTTTGACCAGGGTTATGTCCTCCCTGGGTGTGGCGTGACCCGTGTCAGTCATGACTGGATTCGTGGTTGTCGTGACTGTCGAGGGTTCACTGTCGATAGGGGTGATTCGCCACTCTGGGCCATTTGTGCCTTGTACCTTAATCCCCACCAGTTTGCCTTTCTTGAGCCAACGCAAAACTGATCGAGCCGATAGATTTAGATTATCGGCCGCATCCTGAAGCGTCCACCAATCAGTTACCTCCGCCGTTATATCTGGGGCGGCCGTGACGTCACCCGTGTCAGTCATGACGGTGGTAGTGTCTTCTGTAAACAGGCTGTCGAGTCCGTCAACCGCTGCCAAGTCGGGTGACGAAGCCATGGATAATGCGTCCAAAATGTACTCTTTCTAGTAAGCCAACACTGAATTATGCGTGCCTAGAACGGATTTTGTCCAGGGGTGACATATGCACCACATATAGAGGCGGATCAATTGATCGTGATACTACACACGGTTATAGTTGCACATAGTAAAACGCCTACCAGGGCGACCCAATGGGCACAATCAAGCGCTTAAATAACTTGTCTAAAATGCCGTTGAAACTCGCTCAGCAAAATAGTGAACACCCCGGTGTTTCGACTGATGGCATAGAGCTATTCGAACTAAGGCAACCGGACAATCCCACTGATGAGCTGCGAATACCTCAATTAGCTTGGGCTGAGGTCAACGCTCTGGCATTGCCATATGCGGTTCTAAACGAGCGAGATGCACGCAAATCAACTGGACACGAGATACTGAAGCTCGAAAAGATGGCTGATAAGCAAATCGCCTTCCGGTGGCAAGTATGGCCTAACCCGAAACTCGGCATGCCGACCGTGCTTAGCTTGAGGATTTTGTTTGTTCTTATGCAAAAAGCCGCCGACAAAAAGTCCGAGCTTGGTCATGTTCCCGAAGTGCTGGAAATTGGTAGTCTTAGCGCACTATGTCGGGCTGTTGGACTGCCGGCTGATGGCTATTCCAGAAATTTGATCAAGCGCCACATTAGGATTCTCGCTGCAACCCAGTGTATGAGCCAAGGAACATTTAAAAACAAACGTGGCGAAGGACTATTTATTGATTCATTTAGCTACTTGCGTACAGTAATCTTCATTGGCGAGAAAGACGCACAAGGTAAGACATTCGATCGAAACTATGTGGTGTTTGATGAACATGTGCGAGCAAATTTGAACGCGCATTATGTGAAACAAATCGATCTGGCGCTAATGCGCGAAATCCGCAGCCCGATTGGACAATTGCTATACACAAAATTATCGCATTTGTTTAACGAAGCTCGTGAGAAAGGCTGGGAGTACGTCGAAATCGAGTATCAGTGGCTTGCTGAACGAATGGGGATAATGGTCTACCAGCAGCCTTTTAGAGCTAAAGCACAGCTTAAACAAGCAATTGATGAACTAATTGCGGCCTGTTATGTCCAAGAGGCAACTTGGATTGATTGGAAAATTCGCTTGAGGCCGGAAGTCCGATACACATTCGGTGAAGAGAAGCCGAGAATAGAACGCAAACGGGCAGCTAGGAAACGCACGACAAGCCATAATCAGACTGTGGCTGTGCAGGCTCCCAAACAGATCGATCCAATTGATTTCATGGTTCCACTTTGCGAAGTGTATGCCAAGAATGGCTGGACAATGGTGTCTTCTGTCGCTCAACGTCATGGCATAACCGAAGACCAGCTTAAACAAGAGCTGTTACGCAGAAACATCATCATCACAAGTACTAACCGTTAACCGATTTTTGGGGACGGTGTTTCGACTGATGACCGCCTTGTCAAGCCGGTGTTTCGACTGATGATTTTTGTTGTCAAGCCGGTGTTTCGACTGATGAAGGGGGGTGTTTGGACTGAGCTTTTCAACCCGGAAACCTTTGCGCGACACGGGTTTTCAGACCCCTTTAAGTGTTATAACAAGTGCTATAAAACAAACAAGTAGCAGCGTTGCTGCCAAGTGGTACGCACCAAAGGTGCGATTTCACCCTATGGAGTTTGACTCCCTACGCTAACGACTCCTACGGGGCGACGGCGGACGACAGACGGCAGAACCAGCAAAAGCTGGTCGCCGCCATCACCCCTCCTGAGTCTAGCTCCAGGGTCAAACTCAAGCGCACGCTACGCGTGCAGGCTAAAACCATAAGGAAGCCTGCGGCATATCCTCACTCGCTTCGCTCGCTCCGGTATTCCTCGGCAATTTTTTTAGAGGGGGCTCCTGCGCGCCCAACTCCGGCAGTAACCGAAAAGCCCCAGATTACGGTCACAGCAGGTACTAGCACTTTTGCTTGTCAAGCCGGTACTTCGACTCCCACGTGGCAACAGCAATTGCGATTTCCGCATGCTTTCCCCGCCCTTAAAAGTGGTTATTAATCCACAAATTATGGTCGCAACGGCCGTGAAGTCACGCAAGAAGAAAAGCGCTCGGTCCAAAAAAACTGATACGTCGCATATATCGTAAATAGACCTAATAGTAATCTGCGCAATTGGAGCGAAAAGGGATTTTTCTTCGTGTTTTTAGTTCGTAAATTCGATTAGCGTTCGAGCTTTTTTTGTTTTAAAAGAGACTCCTCTCGTCGTCTAGAAGGTTGTTGAAATAGCAAACAACGTCAACAGTGCCTGCCCGATCAAAAAACGCTCCTTCTAGGGGATTCTAGCCACCCCCGGTTGCCATGAGTTGGTATTTACTGGTATATACTGGTATTGATGTCTATTCTGACGTATGCACCACATGTAGTGGCGGTGTAAGGAGTTTGATACGTGGCTGAATTACAAAATCACAAGGTGACTTTCTACGCCGACGCTGATGTGAAAGAGTGGCTTGATAAGCTTGGAGCCAGCGGTAAGTCCCGCAAGATCAATGAACTTTTGCGAAAAGGTTTTGAGAAAAGCGATGACGTTTTACCTCGGCTGGATGCACTTGAAGCAAAGATGCAAGTAATACAAAAGGACCTCCGGAACGACGGTTTCACCATTGCGGCCATGCGGCGCGTCATGATGAATCGCTTCGGGGTGAGAGCAACTGAAGAATTGGAAAAAGAGTTCAACGACATTCTGTACAGCTCTCCGCCGGTCGAGAAACCAACAAAACCAACTCCGCCTCCTCTGTCCGAAGTGAAGGAATCCGCACCGCCGCCACCACCTAAGGCGCTTGAGCGTGTAAAAGAGAGCGGCTCTCCACGGAGCTTTGAACAAAACCCACCGCCTTTTGAACGTTTTACGGAGAAAGCAGTGAAAGCGATTATGATCGCTCAAGAGGAATCACGCCGCTTAGGACATAATTTCGTTGGGACTGAGCAGATTTTTTTAGGCTTAATTGGCGAAGCTACTGGAATTGCCGCAAAAGCACTCAAATCTAAGGGCGTGAATCTGAAGGATGCGCGCGTTGAAGTACAAAAAATAATCGGACGCGGCTCTGGTTTTGTTGCTGTCGAGATTCCCTTCACGCCTCGCGCGAAGAGAGTCTTGGATTTAGCTTGGTCAGAAGCAAAGGCCCTCGGACACAATTACATCGGAACAGAACATCTTCTTCTCGGTGTCATAGGCGAAGGTGAAGGTGTGGCGGTCAGAGTGCTGGAAAACCTGGGTGTTGATTTGGCGAAACTCAGAGCAGAAGTACTTAAGTTACTGTAATAAGGCCCTTAGGAAGTAGGCAGGATAAGGCGGCAAATTACTTTCGCCGTAAGGGGCAACTGGCTTGGCGCTAGGGCAATTTGCCAAATTCAATTGAGCAATTCACTTTGCCGGATACGATATCCCTGTAAGGCTTTATCGCAATTTGTTTGGAAAAACCATCAAAAAAGCCTCTGTGTATGCCATTCTTCCGAAATCATCTTGAATGAACGGCAAAGCACTTTAACCTTTTTTGCCAGCCTGTAAGCCTTTCGATATGGCGCACTCATGCACATCGACGAGCGTTGATGGCAACTTACGAATGCGCTTCGGCGCTGAAGTGGCACTGAAGCGCAAGCCAAAATCGCAGCGAGGAACGAGCGGAGCCTTACCGCTCTGGGAGGCAACAGCCGACCGCTAAACGGTAAGGCAGGATAAAGTAGTTAGTCCCAACACCCGAAATTGCTTACTGAACAAGGATTTTAACCGTAGTCCAAGATTCAAAAACTTCAAATTTCGTAGTCCCAAATTCCGAAAACTTTGGTACACAAAGGTTATAACCGTATCCAGATATTCGGAAGTAGGTTCGTAAGGGTATTGGGCCCGGCGGCCAAACGAGCGCCTATGTCAGACTGAGAAATATGATCAAGCTGACCAAATTAGGGACAAAATGGCGAGGCATGACCGTGTCCTCGATTCCTGGATTGGTGCTTTGGATAGTTATTGGTCTAGCCATAGCTGTGACGATGCTATTGCCTGAACATGTGGCCGAGCTGAAATCACCGCCGGAGGCGTCCCCCAAATATAGTGAAACCGATAGTGGTGGCAAGTAAGGGCGTCGGAAATTGGCGACGCTAAACCTCAAAAGCCTCAGCGATTGCCAGTTTCAGACGCCCTGGACGCAGAAGCGGAAACGAAACATAATCAAGTTTATGAGACAGAACGCGCTTGCGCGCTAACTCGCGGCGCTAATTCTCTTGGACCATTCTTTTTGTGCAGCATAGTAATGCCATATAAGTGTCGCGGCAAAGATTACCGGAGATATGCCTAGAGAAACGCTGAGCGATAACCCTTCGGCCAATGAAACTGGAATGAATCCGATGAACTCGAGCGCAGCTAAAGGTAAGATATCCCAGCTCAA
>JADZFV010000610.1 GCA_020854255.1 Candidatus Melainabacteria bacterium
CTCCACCGGTGGTGCAGTAATCAGGCACTGGAGGAGTTCTGCCTCTATCCCTGTCTCCAGGGGTCCGGTTTGCCAGGAAGTTGTGTCGACGTACCAGGGCATTGCGCAACAGAACATTTCCATCGGCTGATCGCTGCACAAAACCACACTCTGTGTTCCATCCTCCTGCAGCTGCCAGGAAATGTTCGCCTGTCTTTTCTTGCCCAGCCTCAAAGGCGGATTATCTTTACTTTCGAAAAACGCACGTCCTGTCGCCACGATGCGCTTGAGCACAAGCTCCTGCACCTCAGCATCGTCCGGGACCCTGCCGTTAGACCACTGGTGATCCCGGCGTCCACCGGCAAAAAGTGCGGCAATGCTTCGATCGTCGTCGGTTACCGGTTGTGCACTGCTCGTTTGCAGCTTTGGGAAATACCACTGCTGCGCCATTCCGTAGCCGCCGGTTTTCAGTCGTCGAGCAACCGCCAGGTCCACGAAGAGCAATTGCCGATTGCCTCGCAGAATATAGATCACTTCCTGGTCTCTGACCGGCGCTAATGCAGGCGGTTCCTGCTTTGTGGAAGCAGTACCTTTGAGCCAGGCTTTGAGTACTTCAGGTAAATCACCGTCTCCGCCGGCCTGAGATTGCGCGGTTGGAGAGCTTCCTGATTGCGCGTTTCTTGTTGTTTCACCGCCTTTGCCTGACGGATCTGCTGCATACAGTGAGAAAGAAACCGCACCGCTTGAGGGATTGTTTGCCGGGCTTTTCTCAAAAATACTAGTTGAGGCCGACATTAAAGCTGAAGATGAAGCGGAACCTGGGGCGGAAATCGTCTTATTTTGCCGATCCCCATCCTGGGCAATTCGATTATTTATAGCGGCCAGCATAAGCGCCGCCGCATGTTTGCAATTGAAGGCTACCGGACACGAGCACTCAACCTCAATCAGCCCCTCCCGGTCAAAGCATACACTTACATTATAAGGATGCCGCATTGTGCCCTGGACCAAGCCGGCTATGCAATTGTCATTCTCATGAGTCCATTCAATAACCGCCCCTCTTTTGTAATAGACGGATCCTTTTTGGAGCGTCCACGAATCAAAAAAATCTTCAACGTCGCCTATAGATGGGAAATATGCGATCGTATCGAAGCCATCCGGCATCACACAATTACCTTGCGCAAAAGAGGATCCCAGAAAAGGATTTGCTCCGCGGACTGCTCAGCTTTGCGTGCCCGCGCAGCCAGGGTCAGCTTCAGCCGCCAGCGAGGGAACATGTAAAGCACCACATCCATTAGTTGGACCTCGCAGCGTACCTGGTACTTCTGCTCTATGTCCCTGATATGATGCGTGCACTGCGACTTTATGCTTTCCAGCTTTGTCTTCAGAAGCGCGGTTTGTTCCGAACTTCCTGCATCATTTACCGACATGGACTTAGCGATCTTGGCTTCGTGCTCGCGCACCATCGACGAAAAATATGCCTGCGTGCGTGCCACATCTTGCTCTAGAGCGTGCCTCTGCTGCTCCTGAATCAACTTCCTGCGAGGCTGCGTCAGCGTGTCTAACTCGTTCAGTGCGGATTGCATGAGCAAATCAGGAGCCAGCGGCTTAAGCGCAGGCAGCAACTCTTCCGATTGATCATCATAAAACATATGAGGCATACCCTCGTATTCGTCGCGAACTCTTGCACTAAGCCCGTCAACCCAGCTTGAAACAAGCTGCTCCTCTCGATCATCGCCAAGATAGGCTATTTTGAATTTGAACTTGTAGACTGGCGAAAAATAACGCTTAGCTGCAGCAATCTCCACTTCTGATTTCTTCAACTTGATTTGCTCTGCTACTTGATCGTGCAGAGAAGCAGGCAGTGTCGCCGCGGAAGAACAATAGCGCACAGAGCATTTATGTCCGGCAACTGCGGTTGCCACGATTTTTTCCAGAACTGCATTGCCATACGTGATAAATTCAGAACCGCTGGTCTCCATTGCTGCATCATAGTCAAAGGCAAACCGCCAATTCTCTTTTCCGAGCTGCTTTTCCAGTTGCGCATCGACAACAGCATCAATCACGGCATAGTCGGTTCGCTCAACCACCGCGCCTCTGGCGGTAAGGTATTCCCGAACAAAACTTTCGAGGTGTTGAGGATAGGCCATCTGTTTCTCTGTTTCTCTTGCTCTGTCTTTCCGTTTCTCTGTTTTCTGTGAGCGATGTTTTTGCTTCTCTGTTGCCGCCGTAGTTGTTGGTATTGCTGTTGCTGCTTTCTAAACGCTCACAAGAGCATCACCAAACACAGCGTCGTCGAAGTCCTGGCTGCGCAAGTACTGTGCCTTAGCCTCCGACAATTTGCGCCCGAGATCTTCCAACTTTGAATTAACTTCCTTATCAGTCTGGCTCTGGGCCCATATACCAAACATGACTTCTTCGAATTCCAGGTTTTCATCAAGCTCGCCAAGGATCATATCCAGCTCGCCGACGACCAGCTCAAACAAATTGATTTTTTTATCGAGCAGATCGAGAACATGTGCCTCCGCGGTTCCACGGGCTGCCAAATTAAAAATGTTAACGTCGCGATCTTGTCCAAGGCGATGGATGCGGCCGATTCGCTGCTCTATTTTCATAGGGTTCCATGGCAAGTCGTAGTTGATGAGAGCCCGGCAAAACTGAAGGTTTCTTCCCTCTCCACCCGATTCCGACGAAACGAGCACCTGAGCATCGCCTTTGAAATATTCGATGGCTTCATCTTTCTCCAGGCGTTTCATCCCACCGTGAAAGTTTGCCACCGAAAAATTCTCAGATCTCAAATATGAGACCAGGAAATCATGGGTTTCGCGAAATCTTGTAAAAACGATTACTTTGTCGGAAAAACCCTTGATGATATCGGCCGTCACTCGAGCCTTGCGACAGATCTTTTCATAAACGCGCCCCAACTTGTTGCCGGCGGCCAGCACGGAAACAATCTCTTCTTTGTATGATTCCGGCAAGTTTCGCTGCGCCAGCTTAGCCAATGATGTCAACGTCGAAGGAACACTGCTGCCTGCAACAAGCTGCAGCTGCTGGAGAGTCAACGAATCCACAAGAGATCGCTCTCCTGCTTGCTTGAACATACCGCGTCTGACAATTGTGGTGACACGCTCGTAAAATTGCTTCTCTTCATGATGCAAATCAACTTCGAAGGTCTTGGCATTACGCTTCGTCAGGATCAAGTTGGTGTGGCTGCGCTTATTGCGGATCATCACACTCTGAAGAAGTGTTCGCAGCCGGTCTACATTCTTGGGCTGAAACTCATTGTGAGTGACGAATTGTTTGCGAAACTCTTGATAAGTCTTCAGATGTCCTGGCTTCAACAGTGTGACCAGGCTGAAGAGATCGTTAAGGCTGTTTTGCAGGGGAGTAGCTGTAAGAAAGAGGATGTAGCGCTTTTTCAGCGAATTAACCAGCTGCCATGCTTTGGTCGCACGGTTGCGAAGATGGTGAGCCTCATCGACGATCACCAGATCGAATTCCACTTCCGCCAATGACTTCGCATGCGGCATAAGCTTGGCCTTGGCCAGAGAGGCCAACACAAAGGGATGCTTATCCCATCCCTGGAAGCGGGCCTCGTCATTAATCACAAAGTCCAGAGCGAACTTTGTGCGCAGCTCTTCTTGCCATTGCCCGCACAAGGAAGGCGGCGTCAAGATTAGCACTCGCTTGGCCATGCCGCGCAGCACATATTCCAACATCACAAGGCTGGCTTCAATGGTCTTGCCCAGCCCAACTTCGTCGCAGAGCAATCCGCGTCCTCGAAATTTGCCGATTACTGTTTTGACAGCCTGGATTTGATGAGGATAAGGTACGAAGTTAGGCAGAGAAGCTAGTGATATAAGTTTGTCCAGGGGCTGGCACAAGTCCAGACAGCAGGCTTGCTCGTGCAGTGCAAACAGATCGTGCCGTTGAAATTCCGCCCTGGAAAGTGAATCGAGCACGTCTTGCCAGCCCGGCTGCAAACTAAAAGCTGGGGAGCGGTCGCAAAACAACGGAACTTCCACGCGCACATCCAGAGGATCGCCCACTTTGCCCACTTCAGTCGGCAGCAGCGACGATTTTGTTGAGGGCTTTGCATCGTCTGAGGCTCTTAAAGCGCCGGCATTTGCTGAAGCTCTCACCACTGTCCCGTCAAGCTCAGCAGTTCGGCAAGACGTCGATACTGGAAGGCTTGCAACCGGCCAATCCACCTGATATTCAAGAGGGGCAAGAGAAACAACCGTGAGCGCCAGCTGACGCACGCCCTCATAACTGTTGCCGGCACTATTAGCGACATTGGCGCCGTTGCCAAACTTCATGTATTTAGCAAGAGCTTTGCCCGACAGGCAAAGACTTTGAGAATCTACCGTCAGCGACAGTTTGGATTTTCTGCCGTCAACCTGAAACAACACTTCTTTTGCGGGAAAGATTTTCTCAAATGTCTTGAGATCGAGTGACGGTGAATACAAATAATCAACTTCAATCAATGAAGCATCGATTGACAGCAAAAAACAATCGCCGATTTCTATTTCCGTCGTAATCAGGATTGCCGGAGACGCGGTTGCCTTCACCGCCGATCGCAGAGGGAGGGGCATATGCGCTGGTGAGACATTATGCATACAATCAAACTCGCACGCCGTCTTTCAGAGCAAAGGGTAGCTCAAAACAAACTGCCGGGAAGTGAAAATTTCTGCATCTCGCAGCCATCAGCGGTTAAATACGCAGCTGAACCTGGCTTGGCTTAGATTTCCACCGTGCTCCGCCATAACTTCTCCCATTGATTCACTTTGTGCCAGGTCATGTTC
>JADZFV010000611.1 GCA_020854255.1 Candidatus Melainabacteria bacterium
CTCCACCGGTGGTGCAGTAATCAGGCACTGGAGGAGTTCTGCCTCTATCCCTGTCTCCAGGGGTCCGGTTTGCCAGGAAGTTGTGTCGACGTACCAGGGCATTGCGCAACAGAACATTTCCATCGGCCGATCGCTGCACAAAACCACACTCTGTGTTCCATCCTCCTGCAGCTGCCAGGAGATGTTCGCCTGTCTCTTCTCGCCCAGCCTCAAAGGCGGATTGTCCTTGCTTTCGAAAAATGCACGCCCTGTTGCCACGATGCGCTTGAGCACAAGCTCCTGCACCTCAGCATCGTCCGGAACCCTGCCGTTACACCACTGGTGATCTCGGCGCCCACCGGCGAAAAGTGCGGCAATGCTTCGATCATCGTCGGTTACCGGTTGTGCACTGCTCGTTTGCAGCTTTGGGAAGTACCACTGCTGAGCCATTCCGTAGCCGCCGGTTTTCAGTCGTCGAGCAACTGCCAGGTCCACGAAGAGCAATTGCCGATTGCCTCGCAGAATATAGATCACTTCCTGGTCTCTGACCGGCGCTAATGCAGGCGGTTCCTGCTTTGTGGAAGCAGTACCTTTGAACCATGCTTTGAGTGCTTCAGGTAAATCACTGTCTCCGTCTGCCTGAGATTGCACGGTTGGAGAGCTTATTGATTGCGTGTTTCTTGTTGTTTCGCCGCCTTTGCCTGACGGATCTGCTGCATACAGTGATAAAGAAATCGCACCGCTTGAGGAGCTGTTGGCCGAGCGGCTCTCAAAATCACCAGTTGAAGCCGAAGATGAAGCTGAAGATGAGGCTGAAACCGGGGCGGAAAACGTTGTATCTTGCCGATCCCCGCCCTGGGCAATTCGATTGTTTATGGCGGCGAGCATGAGCGCCGCCACATGCTTGCAATTGAAGGCGACTGGGCATGAGCACTCAGCCTCAATCAGCCCGTTCTGGTCAAAGCACACGCTTACCTCATAGGGATGCCGGCTTGTGCCCTGGACCAAACCGACTACACAATTGTCATTCTCGTGAGTCCACTCAATAACCGCTCCTTTTTTGTAATAAGCGGAGCCCTTTGCGATCGTCCACGAATCAAGAAAATCCTCCACGTCGCCCAAAGATGGAAAATATGCGATCGTACCGAAGTTGTCCGGCATCACTCAATTACCTTACGCAAAAGCGCATCCCAGAAAAGCAGTTGCTCCGGCGCCTGCTCAGTTTTGCGTGCCCGCGCAGCCACGGTCAGCTTCAGCCGCCAGCGAGGGAACATGTATAGCACTACATCTATTAGCTGGGCCTCGCAGCGCACCTGGTATTTCTGCTCTATGTCCTTAATATGATGCGTACACTGTGTCTTTATGCTTTCCAATTTGGTCTTCAGAATCGCGGTTTGTTCAGAACTCTCCGCATCATTTGCCGACATGGACTTAGCAATTTTGGCTTCGTGTTCGCGCACCATCGATGAGAAATATGCCTGGGTGCGTGCCACATCTTGCTCTTGAACATGCCTCTGCTGAGCCTGAATCGCCTTCCTACGAGGTTGCGTCAGCATGTCTAATTCATCCAGGGCGGATTGCATGAGAAACTCCGGAGCCAGAGGTTTAAGCACAGGCAGCAACTCTTCCGGTTGAGCATCATAAAATATATGAGGCAGTTTCTCATATTCTCCGCACACTTTTGCACTGAGTCCGTCAACCCAGCTCAAAATCAGCTGCTCTTCTCGATCGTCGCCAAGATAGGCTATTTTGAACTTGAATCTGTATACAGGTGAAAAATAACGCTTGCCCGCGGCAATCTCTACTTCCGATTGCTTCAACTTGATCTGGTCTGCGATTTGTTTGTGCAGTGAGGCAGGCAGTGTGGCCGCGGCAGAACAATAGCGCACCGAGCATTTGTGCCCTGTAACAGCGGTTGAAACAATTTTTTCCAGAACGGCATTGCCGTATGTGATAAATTCGCACCCAGTGGTTTCCATTGCTGCATCATAATCAAAGGCAAATTGCCAATGTTCTTTTCCAAGCTGCTTTTCCAATTCTGCGTCGACAATAGCGTCAATCACGGCATAGTCGGTTCGCTCAACTGCGGCGCCTCTGGCTGCAAGGTATTCGCGAATGAAACTTTCGAGGTGTTGAGGGTAAGCCATCGGTTCTCATTCCTCACTAAAGGCTCACCAGTGCATCACCAAACACGGCGTCGTCGAATTCCTGGCTGCGCAAATACTGCGCCTTGGCCTCCGATAATTTTCGCCCCAGATCCTCCAACCTCGAATTAACTTCATTTTCAGTCTGGCTCTGGGCCCAGATACCAAACATTACTTCTTCAAATTCCAGGTTTTCATCAAGCTCGCCAAGGATCATGTCCAGCTCGCCGACCACCAGCTCGAACAAATTTATCTTCTTATCGAGCAGGTCAAGAACGTGTGCCTCTGCGGTTCCGCGGGCTGCTAAATTGAAGATATGAACGTCGCGATCTTGCCCGAGGCGATGGATGCGGCCGATGCGCTGCTCAATTTTCATCGGGTTCCAAGGCAAGTCGTAGTTGATGAGAGCCCGGCAAAACTGCAGATTTCTACCTTCTCCACCCGATTCAGAAGAGACTAGCACCTGGGCATCGCCTTTGAAATATTCGATGGCTTCATCTTTCTCCAGGCGTTTCATCCCGCCGTGAAAGTTTGCCACTGAAAAATTCCTGGACCGCAAATATGAAACCAGGAAATCATGGGTTTCGCGAAATCTTGTAAAAACGATTACTTTGTCGGAAAAACCTTTGATGATGTCGGCAGTCACTTGAGCTTTACGGCAGAGGCTTTCATAGTCGCGCCCCAGCTTGTTGCCGGCGGCAAGAACGGAAACAATCTCTTCTTTGTATGATTCAGGCAAGTTTCGCTGCGCCAACTTTGCCAATGACGTCAACGTCGAAGGAACACTGCTGCCTGCAACAAGCTGTAATTGTTGCAGGGTCAAGGAATCGACAAGAGATCGTTCTCCCGCTTGCTTGAACATACCGCGTCTGACAATTGTGGTAACACGCTCGTAAAATTGCTTCTCTTCTGCATGCAAATCAAGCTCGAATGTCTTGGCGTTGCGTTTCGTCAGAATCAAGTTAGTGTGGCTGCGCTTATTGCGGATCATCACACTTTGGAGCAGTGCTCGCAGCCTGTCGATATTTTTGGGCTGAAACTCATTGTGCGTGACGAATTGCTTGCGAAACTCTTGATAGGTTTTTAGATGTCCGGGCTTCAAAAGTGTGACCAGGCTGAATAGATCGCTAAGGCTGTTTTGCAGGGGTGTGGCTGTAAGAAAGAGTATGTAGCGCTTTTTCAGCGAATTAACCAGCTGCCATGCTTTGGTGGCACGGTTGCGAAGATGGTGCGCCTCATCGACGATCACCAGATCGAATTCCACCTCCGACAATGACTTCGCGTGCGGCATAAGCTTGGCCTTGGCCAAAGATGCCAACACAAAAGGATGTTTATCCCACCCCTGGAAGCGGCTCTCGTCATTAATCACAAAGTCCAGCCCGAATTTTGTGCGCAGCTCTTCTTGCCATTGCCCGCATAGGGAAGGCGGCGTCAAGATAAGCACTCGCTTGGCCATGCCGCGCAGGACATATTCCAACATCACAAGACTGGCTTCGATGGTCTTGCCCAGCCCAACTTCGTCGCATAGCAATCCTCGTCCGCGGAATTTGCCGATCACCATTTTGACAGCCTGGATTTGATGCGGATAGGGTACGAAATTGGGTAATGACGCCAGTGATATCAGTTTGTCCAGAGGCTGGCACAAGTCGAGATAACAGGCTTGCTCATGCAATGCAAACAATTCATGCCGTTGAAATTCAGCCCGCGACAGTGAATTGAGCACTTCCTGCCAGCCCGGCTGCAAACTGAAAGCTGTGGAGCGGTGGCAAAACAGTGGATCTTCCACAAGCATCTCCGCAGAGCCGCCCACCTTACACACTTCAGCCAGTAAGCGCGACGATTTTGTTGAAGGCTTAGCATCGCCAGAATCTCTTAAAGCCCTTGCATTTGCTGAAGTTTTCACCACAGCCCTGTCAACCTGAGCAGTGCGGCGGGAAGTTGATACTTGAAGACTGGCAACCGGCAAATCCACCTGATATTCAAGAGGCGCAAGAGAAACAACCGTGAGCGTGAGCTGACGCACGCCCTCATCGCTGTCGCCGGCACTATTAGTGAAGTTAGCACCGTTGTCAAATTTCAGGTATTTAGCAAGATCTTTACCTGACAGACAACGACTTTGACGATCTACCGTCAGCGACAGTTTGGATTTTCTGCCGTCAGCCTGGAGCACCACTTTTTTTGCGGGAAAGAGTGTCTCAAAAGCTTCGAGATCGAGTGATGGCGAGAAAAAATAATCAACTTCAACCAATGAAGCATCAATAGACAGTAAAAAGCAATCGCCGATTTCAATTTCCGCATCAATGCGGACCGGCAGAGCGACAGCCCCCTTCGCCTCTGACTGCGAAGGAACCGATATATGCGATAGTGAGACATGATGCATGCGATCAAATCTGCGCTCCGTCTTTCAAAACAAAGATAAAGCAAATCGATTGAACGGCAAGTGAAAATTTCTGCATCTCGCAGCCATCAGCGGTTAAATACGCAGCTGAACCTGGCTTGGCTTAGATTTCCACCGTGCTCCGCCATAACTTCTCCCATTGATTCACTTTGTGCCAGGTCATGTTC
>JADZFV010000612.1 GCA_020854255.1 Candidatus Melainabacteria bacterium
ATTCGTGAACCATGATGATATTCGGATGGCGCAGGCTCGTAATTGCCTTTGCTTCTTGCTGAAATCGCATGAAAGCGGTCTCGGTAAGCGTGGAGGCGATCATTTTCTTGATGGCTACCAACCTTCCTGTTTTCCGGTTTTTGGCCTTGTAAATGACCGCCATGCCACCACGCCCGGTTTCGCCGATAAACTCGTAGGCGTCACTTAAAGTCGATAGCGGATTATCAGCCGCCGGTACGCTATCTTTAAGAATGGTTCCATCTGCCGGACATACGCTCGTCGTAGGAAGCCTTTCCATCCCACATCTAGGGCAGATTTTCATTTTTGGTGCCGCTGCATGACCTGAGCCGGTTTGCAGCGTGGCATCAAGTTGGTCGAATGATTGCATATCAAATCCCTGGCTACTTCGAAATCATAGCGGATTTGTGACCTCGCAGAGGCTGCGAAATTTCACAATTTTGTAATGCTTGGCAAGCGGCGCGCGAACGCGTTAGATGTCTATATCGCCTTCCTTTGCCGGATTCCTGAATGTTTGTAGAAAGTCACGAAAAACCGGAATCAAAATTGCAACACTTTCGTCTATTCATTCAGACAGATAACGGAGTTGTATATGGAACTGCTTATAGATGAGTCCCACCTGAAACGCCATAGCCGAGGAGGCGATGCTGAGGCGTTAGAGTCTTGGGTGCATGTAATGCACATGGCAAGAGCGTTTGATGAAGTGGGTGATGGCAAAATGGCGGAGGAATTCTTTCGTACAGCTTTATGGATCTCTGATGAATTTCTCAGTACAGAGACGTCTATGAATGGGCTTTTAATGCTGGCGTCTACTCTTTCTAAAGAAGGGCGAGATGGCGAAGCTGCAATTGCCTTCATGAGAGCGTTGCGCATGTTCGACGAAAATATGAACAATTGAGCTGAGCCAAGAAGGGTTTTGCAGAGGGGGTGGAGCTGTCCGGTTGAAAGACCGGGCAGCTCCCGGCGTTTTGGACTGTATGGTGTGAACGAACACGACACTCCCCTTAGCCGACATCATGCCGCCTAACCGAAGGAGTTGCAAACGGCTCCCTCGTTTCTTATCCGGGGAGGCGTAATCATTTAGAACCTTGCAGTTTAATTTTTCGCCGGGCAACGCATGGCGCCGCCCCTACGGAGACCAGGCGTGCTTGAGACGGCGCTCCAGTCTTTCATACTGAATCTTCGAATTATGTCTTGCATCCAGAGGCATGGAATGTACCATGCGAATTTCGTCAAAGCGAAGCCAGGTGAAGGCATCGCCAATGGTGCTTGAAAGTGGTGCGGAATGCCGCGAAAAATCAAACAAATCAGCAAACCATTGAGCCGGCGTGCGATGCTTTTTCTCTACGACCAGTATCCGTTTGCCATCCGCTCGCAAGCATGTCGCTCTTCTCACTGCTTGAATTTCGGAAGCTGCCGCCTCTACTTGAAACGGATAGATGTCGCCTTTCTCATCTCTGATTTTCAAGGCGCATCTGCCCATCAGCCACAGGCGACCGTGTTCGTCTAAATATCCGGCGTCACCTGTTCTGTGCCAGACTTTCGAGTCGACCTCTTTGAACTTGGTCTCTGTATCGCCCAGCTCGTTCAGATAGGTTTTGATTACGTGTTTGCCTCTCACCACTATCTCCCCGGTTGAATAGGCTGGCAGACGATTGAACTTTCTATTGCCACCATTCTTTGCCAATGAGTTTAGCTCTTTGGGATCAGCAATCGCCAGTTCGATATTGGCAATTGGCTTACCTGCCAGAAGTCCGCCCCCGGTAAATATTTTTTCCAGATCATCCTGGCTCATTGATTTGTTTGTAATGTGAGCTATCGGTTCGGCTTCAGTTGAACCATAGACCGCAATGATCTCAGCATTGGGAAAAACCGACTTAGCTTGTTTCAACAATGAAGGAAACACAGGACCGCCGCCCGTAAGTATGTTTTGCAAGGCTTTCAGTTGTAATTTCTCCTGCTGGAGAAATTCCGTCAGTCTCTGCAAGAAAGCGGGCGAGGCAATAATTCGATTGACATTGCAATTTGCCAGTTGGTTGACTATGCGTCTGGCATCGATCGATCCCGGTCGCCGCATATCGCAATCAGGAAGCACCGAAGTCATTCCTTGAGCCAGTGCAGAAAGGACGAAGACCGGCAGTGTAGTGAGCTCTACATCACACTTTTGTCCCGGCAAGGTCGACGAGAGAACCTTTTGTTGTTGCAAGAGAAACTCATGTGTTCGCACAATCGCTTTCGGATTGCCTGTCGAACCGCTGGTAAAGGTTATCAGCGCTGGATGTTCGCTATCGAGATCTTCAATTTCGTGTTGTGCCTGTGGTGCACCGGAGGCAAGCTGTTGCGTGTCCAGTTTTAGTCGAATGTTTCTGATCTCAGAAAGGATACTGCCTAGAAACTTGAGGTGCGGATTGGATATCATCGCGTCGGGCTGCACGAGCGAAAGCGAACGCTTGAGCATATTAAGGCCGAATGAAGAATCTGCGATTATGGCAACAGCGCCAACGCGAAAGATTGCCAGAAGCAAGATGTAAGTTTCAATACTCAAGGGAACCAGAAGTAAAACGCGATCATCCTTTTTGATTCCAGATTCAATCAAAGCGGCTGCCGCACACTCTGCGCGCTTTTGCAATTCCAGGTAGGTTATTGTTCGATCGCTACCGGCATGACAGTCCCTCAATGCAACATGTTTTGGTTGCAGGTAAGCGAGGCCATCGAGTATCTTGACGAGATTCATTCTGATCACAATGCCTTGCCATAAACTACATAGGAGCGCATCGATTCGCCATACATCGAACTGATATCATTGGCGGCGTTGCCCCTGGTGTAGAGTGCATGAACAGCCTCTCTGAAGCCTTTCTCGAATGCCCGCGAGTGCACTTCCTGATAGAGAATTCTTCCCAGTCCTTTCAACTTGCTGTCTGGATCACGAGCAATCGTTTTCATGATCAATCGCGATTGCTGCGC
>JADZFV010000613.1 GCA_020854255.1 Candidatus Melainabacteria bacterium
AACGCCGCAGAGGCTCTCCAGTTCTTTCTCGAGAGGCTACATTTGCCTCTCAGCAGACCGTTGGTCTGCGTAAAAAGGAACCCGAGATGAAATTTTCTGAACTTGGCCTGGCCAAGCGTATTTCCGATGATTTGGAAACGCTGGGATTCACCGAGCCCACTGAGATACAAGTAAAAGCAATTCCCCCGATACTCGAAGGGAAAGACATTCTGGGGTCGGCTGAGACCGGGTCCGGCAAGACTGCAGCCTATGCGCTGCCCATCGTCCAGGCTTTGCGCAGCGGCTCCAAGCACATGCCGCGTGCGCTGATACTCGTGCCGACCAGAGAATTGGCGGTGCAAGTCAGTGATGAAGTAGTTCGATTTGCCAACAAGTGCGGCATGCGGGTAGTCACCATATATGGTGGCGTTGGATTCGAGAAGCAAGCTCGCTTGCTCAACCGCGGCGTCGATGTAATTGTTGCAACACCCGGACGCCTAAACGACCACATCGAACAAGGCAATGCCAAATTAGCCAATGTAAGCTTCCTCGTACTGGACGAAGCAGACAGAATGCTCGACATGGGTTTTACTCCTCAGGTGCGCAAGATTGTCGGCGAGATCAAAGGTCCACGCCAAACGGTCATGTTCTCTGCCACCATCAACAAAGCAGTGGCAAGATCCGGCGAAGAGTTTTTGAAAGACCCGATAACGGTGGCTGTCAATTCCGACCGCGTAGAACCTATATCAATCGAACAGAAAATCCATCTCGTACAAGAAGAAGGCAAGACACAGCTTCTCGTCAGCATCTTGAATGGTCAGTTGGATGGTCAGCTGGATGAGCGGACGCCTGGGAGCGCCGGCAGCCTGCCGGCATTTCCCGATTCGGCAGATAAGCGGACTGTTCTTGTGTTTACAAAAACCCGTCATCGCGCGACGAAGATTTGCAAAATTCTGAATGGCGCAAACATCAGAGCCGGCGAAATTCACAGCGACATCTCGCAGAACAAGCGCGAATCGACGCTGAAACAATTCCGCGACGGTAGAATTTCCGTCCTGGTCGCGACCGACATTGCTGCTCGCGGTTTAGATGTTCCTTCTATCAGCCACGTCGTCAACTACGATCTCCCGCTTTCTGCCGCCGACTACGTGCATCGCATTGGTCGCACTGGAAGAGCGGGACGTTCTGGCATAGCCCTCTCGTTTGTCAGCGACGACCAACGATATCTGGTTCGCGACATTGAGAAAGTAACAGGTCGATCGCTGGATCCGGATAGTCCATTCAGCGCGTCGCGCAGTGACTCTCGTGGACCGAGAGCTAGCCGCAATCGCCAATCTAGCGGTCGCAACGGCGGACGCGGTAGCAATAGTCGTCACGGCAGTCTGCAATCCGAAGGTCACGGTAGGCCGGGTTCTGATGCTCGCCGCGATAGAGTTCAATCAGAAGGTCGCGGTAGGCCCGCTTCCGAAGCTCGCCATTTCGGCGAGAAGCAGCGTGGTGGATTTGACGCTACTCGCACGCAACGCAGTGAGCAAACACCGGCGAACGAAGGCTTCCGTCGTAGCGAGCAAACTTCTACAAATGAAGGCTTCCGTCGCAGTGAGCAATCGCAGGCGAGTGAAGGTCCGCGTTCGTATGCCGCAAAACCTCACCGCTCCAATGAAGGGGCGGAGGCTTTTACTTCAAATCGTGCAAAAAAGTATCTTCCGCAAAGCAACTTTTGGTTACCTAGCAATGAGCGAATTGAGCCTACTGAACGCACAGAGCGAAAGCAGCGGACTGATCGGACTGATCGGACTGATCGCACAGAACGGACAGAGCGCACACAGCGCGAAGAGCGTGTCGTCATCGGTTCCGGCTTAACCGCAGAAAGGCCAAAACCGAAATTTGACAGATTCAAGAAGAAACGCGCTGAGGGCTCAAGTCCTTACAGCAGAACCGAAGGATCTTCAGAACGCGAAGGGCAGTCTGGCAGTCGCAGACCAGACGGCTACAAACCGTGGGGCAACAAATCGGCAGGCAGTAAGCCAGAAGGCTACAAACCTGCCAAAAGCAGAGATGGCCAAAGTAAGGCGTTTGAGTTCCGCGGCTCAGCTAAACGGACAAGTTCAATAATCAGCAAGAAAGCTCGCAAATCTAACTAACGTCTCCTACTGCTTGAATTTGATCATTGCTAATGAAAGCCGTCATCGACAGCTTGAAGCGCTTCGCCAATTTGACAATTTGATTAAGCGATAGATGCGGTCTTTTGCCTGATAAATATTCAGATGCACGTGAAGAAGAACCGAATTCAGCAATGAGAGCGGTTTGGGTTAGATTGTTTTGTTCCATAAGAAAAGACAACAGCTCGCGAGGGCTTACCGACTTTTCTTCATTCCACTTAGATTCATAATCGGACACAAGTTTTGTAAGTGTCTCGAAGTAGTAGCGCTCCTGCTTCGTAAGCGAATCTATTCGCTCCAACATAGCGTCGCAAACTTGTGCCGCCCGTTCGTTCTCTTCATCGTTCGTGATCGGCTTTAATATGAACAGTTCAAGGCACTGCAGATACTTCTTGCTAGGTTTTTCTTTTGCGGTCTTATCTGGTTTGCCCCCAGTCGACTTGACAGATTTTTCCTTCGTAGCCATATTTACTTCGCCTTTTTTGCCTTTTTGCTTTGCGCTTTCCACTTGCTTTTGTCGTACTCTTCGTGCGTCATCACATCCTGAATGTAGAGGGTGTCGAGCTCAAATCGGCAGACTGCCACTAATCTGAATTTGTTGCCGCCAATGTCGAAGACTATCAAGCCTTCGACCCAGTCTGCAGTATTGAAAGTCTCCTTAACATCCGAGAAATTTTCCCACTCTGCCTCAATTACTGCCTTCTTCCAAGCAGCCAGCGGTGCAGCGGCGATTGCGTGCTTCTTAATGAACTGGCGCGCTCTTCCCCAGTGGTTGACTTTCATCGCTTACTTTTCGTCCTTCACCCCATTCTCCCATTTTGGGAGAACGTTGGCAAGGCAATTTCTCCCAAAATGGGAGATTTAATCTTGCAAAGAGCTGACTTTCATCCTTTTTCGCCGTCTACGTGCATCGCATCGGCACTGATAAGAGGAGGGCTTAGATTCAATAGCCGAGTTTGCAGAAAGCGCACAAGGTTGTGCCTGGTGGTTTCGATTTGAGACTAATTCGAAGGGAACGGTGAGAGACAAAGCCGGGAGCCCTTGACAAAACATTCGCGTTAAACTAACAGCCTAAGGGCGTTTTTCTAAAAATCAGGATTTTCAGTCGAATCTGCACGTAGTTGCGACCATGAACTCGAAACCGCTCAGCAAACCGAAAGCAGCGCCAGGCGAAAAGCCGCCAAGCGAAAAAACGCCAAGCGAAAAAACGCCAAGCGAAAAAGCGCCAAGCCAAAAGTCGCCAAGCGAAGAGACGCTAAGCGGCTCGGTTGAGCGAGTCACATTTCATAGTGAGGAAAGCGGTTTTTGCGTGCTTCGCGTGAAAGTACGTGGACATCAGGACCTTGTTACTGTTACGGGCAATGCAGCGTCTGTAACGCCTGGTGAATATATTGATTGCCAGGGCAATTGGTTCAACGACAAAACCTATGGGCTTCAGTTCAAGTCTCATCGCCTCACAGTTGTGCCGCCGAGCACCCTTGAAGGCATCGAAAAGTACCTGGGCTCAGGCATGATCAAGGGCATCGGCCCTCACTTTGCAAAGAAGCTGGTGAAAGCATTTGGAGAGCAAGTATTTGATGTAATTGAAGCAACCCCAGAAAGAATGCTCGAATTACCGGGCATTGGCCAAAAGAGAAAAGAACGCGTTGTCAGCGCCTGGGCCGAGCAAAAGGTAATACGAGAAATAATGGTTTTCCTCCAATCATACGGAGTCGGAACATCCAGAGCGGTCCGCATTTACAGGACTTACGGCAACGAAGCGATTGCAAAGGTTTCGGAAAATCCGTACAGGCTGGCGCTAGACATTCACGGAATTGGATTCAAAACAGCCGACACAATAGCTCAAAAACTCGGCATCGCGAAAGACTCTTTGATTCGCGCGCAGGCAGGAGTAAGGCACGTCCTGCAGGAATTGTCGGGTGAAGGTCACTGCGCATGCGAGAGAGAAAAGCTCATAGAGTTGTCCTGCAAACTTCTCGAGATTGAAGGCGTTCTTGCCGCCAGTGCTGTTGATTCCGAAGTCAAAGAAGCCAATCTCGTTAATGAATTAATTGATGATCGTCCTGTGCTCTATCTGACACCACTATTCAAAGCGGAAGAAGGAGTTGCTTCAAACTTAATGCGCCTTTCCAGGGGGGTCGCTGTCTGGTCGACTATCGACGTACAAAAGGCGATCCCCTGGGTTGAGGGCAAAGCAGGAATTCAACTTTCCGATTCTCAAAAGAGGGCGGTTACACTGGCACTGCAACACAAAGTCCTGGTAATTACTGGCGGACCGGGAGTCGGAAAGACAACACTGGTAAACAGCATTCTGCGCATAATTGCCGCCAAAGGCGCTGAAATTTTACTGTGCGCACCAACGGGTCGTGCTGCAAAACGTCTTTCGGAATCTACCGGCTTAGAAGCAAAAACAATCCATCGCTTACTTGAATTCGATCCCAAAGCATTCGGTTTTAAGCGCAACAGAGAAAACCAATTGTCAGCCGATGTTGTAGTCATCGACGAAGCATCGATGATTGATATCGTTTTGATGAATCAGCTGCTAAAGGCCATTCCTGACTCATCTGCACTGCTCCTGGTCGGTGACGTAGATCAGCTGCCTTCGGTAGGTCCAGGTGCGGTGCTCGCCGACATTATAAGTTCGGGCGTAATTCCTGTAGTCAGGCTGACTGAAATCTTTCGGCAAGCAGCATCCTCCAAAATCATCGTCAATGCACACAGAATAAATCAGGGAAAGATGCCGCTTAAAGCGGAAGCGCAGGAAAGCCTCTCCGATTTCTACTTCATCCCTGCGGAAACACCTGAGGAAATAAGGGACAAAGTCATACAGGTAGTCTGCGAGCGGATACCAAAACGTTTTGGCTTGGACCCGATCAGGGATGTGCAAGTATTGACGCCAATGAATCGTGGTGGTCTCGGAAGCAGATCGCTAAATGTCGAATTGCAAAAATGCCTCAACACAAACAGCGGACAACAAGTGACAAAGTTCGGCTGGGCTTACGGCGCCGGCGATAAGGTTATTCAAACGGTCAATAACTACGACAAGGAAGTTTTTAATGGCGATATTGGCACCATATCCAGTATCGATTTTGAAGAATCGGAAATCACAATGGAGTTTGATGGCAGGGCGGTGAAGTATGACTTCAACGAATTAGACGAGGTCTCGCTTGCATATGCTGCTTCAATTCACAAGTCTCAGGGCTCGGAGTACCCTGCAGTAGTAATACCGCTCGCTACTCAGCACTTCATGATGCTCGAGCGTAACCTACTCTACACTGGCGTGACGCGCGGCAAAAAACTAGTAGTAGTGATCGGGCAACCCAAAGCGCTGGCGATGGCCATAAGAAACAAGCGTTCTGCGCGCCGACTTACTGCCTTGGGGCATCGATTGAGGTTGCAGGAAGAAACAACAGGAAAAATGGCAAAAGCGGCAAGCACTTAGCTTCAAATTAGGACTTGCGCTTTCGGAGGCGATCCTGGCAAAGAATCGTGAGTGCACCTGAAATCACCTCTTGAGCTTTGTGCGTCGCAAATTGCGACGATATCAAAAGCGCTTGAGAAAGAAGTGGATCTCCGGCTTGCTCATAGGCCGCTGCAAGCTGAGGCAATCGACTCTTGAACTCCATTCGCGTCTCGCGAGCCGATTTTGAATGAGGCTTGAAAGCGTCTTGAATATCAGCGAGCAACTCCAAGCTCTTCAATGAAAACGGGTTCAATTTGCCCAGGGTAGCATCGCGAATTTCGAGCCCCTTTTGACAAAGGTCGCTAGCACGCGACAGCTTCTTTTGCT
>JADZFV010000614.1 GCA_020854255.1 Candidatus Melainabacteria bacterium
CAGCCTGCCGCTTGACCGCCATGGCTTTCCGGTGAGCAACATCGGCGAAGCCCTGCTCGGCGAGTTCAACAGTGCCTGGCGCAAGATTGTGACTGAGTGCAACGAGCAGGCGCGAGGCTTGATCGAGAAGTACAAGAATCGCATCAATTTTGTTGCCTATGCCCTCTACGAGGAAGAGAAGCTCTCCGGCGAGCAGTTCCGCGACTTGTGGAACGAGCCTGGCGCCGAAGTCTTCGAGGAGCCCGGACTGGACGGTGATGGCAATATCAAGAATATAGCCGTCACGAGCATTGCGAGCGGTGCAGATGGAAACCCCAACCTGCGTGTGACCTTGCCCGCGGTGGCGTAGTTTGAAAACAGATCGATTAATCCACTGGTGCCGGGGCTGAGGTTTCTCAGCTGCCGGTACGTCATGCTTCGGTCGCGAAGCATTGTTAATTTCACTGTCAGTACCAAATACGGTGCGTCAACAGGAGAAACAGCCATGAAACTTTTCTACGGAACACAAGCGGGTTTGCCATTGACGGGAGAAGGTTCTCTTTTCTCTGGTGAAACGGAATTGGTTCTACATCATTCGCTGGCCTTTGCTGCCGGCGCCATCGACGACGGCCGAATTCTTCGCGCCGACTTGAGCAAAGACTACGCCGGACGCCTCATGCTTGTGGCGGAGCAATCGCAGCAAGACGAGCGCGCGTTGGTCGTCGTCGATCTGCCGCTTTATGAAGCCGGATCGGTGGACTACATGAGTGTCAGACCCAACCGCGAGTTTCGCCGGGTCTTGCGCTGTCACACAACGCACGAAGCATCTTCCTTCGGCGCTGCCGGACGGCGCTGCGGCGCGCGTTCGCGCTACCATGCCCTGCTTGTGCTCAGCGAGGGGACGGCTGTTCGCTTTACCGCCACCTTCTCGAGCAAGTCCATGTTTTCCCGGCTGCGAGGCAATTCTCGCCCCATCGTCAGCAGCAGGCACTGGCGTTATGCCCTGGAAGGCGGTGAAGTAACGCTTGTCGAGCGCCTGAGCCGCAGCAAGTCCACATCGTTTTTCTGAACGTCTGAACCAGATCGGGAGAAGGTCATGTTCAATAACTCCGGCCGCGCCGGCAGAATGGCGCCAAAACCTCCGTATCGAGGGCTGCCGGTTCGCGTTGGTCCGTATCTCAACCAGGTTCTTGCAGGCGGTGTGCTGTACCTGAAGACATCCGACCTGGACAGGTGCGACCTGCTTGTGCCGCTTACCGGCTGCGAGCAACTCGATTTCCGGGGGCTCTATTTCCTCGACTCCGCCTTCCAGCCTTCCGGCATCACCCAATTCAAGCCGGGGCGCAAGTACGCAGTGCTCTGCGCCAAGCTGCCTGAGTGCGGCGGCATGCCGGTCGACTGGGAAGATCTCTTGCGCTCAGAGATACTTCCCCGGCTGGCTGCCGGCGTGAAGATGATGCCCTTTTGTCTCACGGGTGAGGGCCGCACAGGGACTTTTCTGGCGTCTTTGGCGGCTCTTCTGGAGCCGGACGTGGATGATCCGATTCAGGCGGTGCGTGAGCGTTACTGCGTGCATGCCGTCGAAACGGTCAGGCAGGCCGAAGCCGTCTTCGCCATCAAGGGCAAGCCATTGCCCGAAAAGTACAGGCAAAGTCTGGCGCCGTAGGGTGGAATGGCGCGAGAAGCGCGACGGTCCGGCTAATGAGATCTGCGGCGGCATCCTGCAAGTCAACGCCGAGGACGAGGAGATGCTGACGCATCAGTAGCCGAAGGCGCAACCGCTTTACGACTTTTGAATGAGACCACACAGCCAACCTGTGTGCTCATGCGAAACAGGCGGCGGCATGGGCAACCTGCCGCTGCCTAATCGAACAACCATTGCCGATATGTCATCTTTCTCAGCCAACTCTTCTTCAAGGAGCTGAAATGGCAAACTCAAATTCTCGATACACTTTCGACGGCCGTATCACGGCTTCAGGTCCAGCGGCCGAGGCTCGCGCCTACCAGTCGTTGCTGCTCAACCTTTGCAAATCTGGTTGTGTCCTTGCGAAAATAACAATTTCATCGTTTGGAACCGTGATCGACTACACCGTCGAAGGGAACAAACAAGAAATAGAACTCTTTCAGAAGTTCGTAAACCGGACAGCATGAGAGTTTTGGGGCGGCTACAAGTTGGAAACGAAGCCCCTTTTCTCTTTTTTTTGCACAAAGAATAGACCGGTCTGCTAAATTGCGAGAAAAAACCTGTCTACAAACACATTTATGACACACGGGGGCTTCTCCTTATTGCTCGGCAAGCTGTTATTGCTCCAAGGTGGGCAATTTCCGGTCACGAACAATGGAAAACAGCCAACGTTGATCTAGGGTTGATAATTGGTGCGTTCAAGATAGAAAGGTGAATCTCTCAAGGTTCCGGCAGATCCCGTCTACTCTGAGTTGTTTTTCGGTATTACGATGGGTGCGGCGATTGCATTGTCTCCAGGCAAGGTTGTAAACCTGGTTTGATCAACCGATTTCCAGCTTTCCGAGCGAAATCAAGCTTTCAATGTCCTCACAATCCGCTGGTGCATAACGAGCAAACAGGCTGCGCACGCGATCGAGCAACTCGTCGCTGGCTTGACCCAGCATGCGCGCTATATCCGCCAGGTCTTGAGGGCGGCCGGCATGCAATTTCATCAGGACAAGATATGGCAAAGGCAAAATGGGCAATCCTTGTTCATCTCTATTGGATTGAGACTC
>JADZFV010000615.1 GCA_020854255.1 Candidatus Melainabacteria bacterium
CGCCGCCGAATGGTTCCCCAGCTACAGCGCCACCTATGTCGAGCGCGACGTGCGGCAACTGCTCGGCGTGCAGGACCTGTCGGCCTTCCAGCGCTTCCTGCGCCTGTGCGCCGCCCGCACCGGCCAGATGCTCAATCTCTCCGCGGTGGCGGGCGAGGCCGGCATCGCCCACAGCACCGCGCGGGCCTGGCTCTCGATCCTCGATGCGAGCTACATCGTGATGCTGCTGCCGCCCTATCACCGCAATTTCGGCAAGCGCCTGGTCAAGACGCCGAAGCTGTATTTCGTCGACAGCGGCCTGGCGTGCTGGCTGCTGGGCATCCGTTCGGCCGAGCAGCTCGCCCTGCACCCCTTGCGCGGCGCGCTGTTCGAGACCCTCGTCGTCGGCGAATTCTTCAAGGCGCGCTTCCACGCCGGGCAGCCCGCCGACCTGTATTTCTGGCGCGACAACGGCGGCAACGAAGCCGACATCGTGTTCGAACGCGAGGGACGGCTGCAGACGGTGGAAATCAAGTCGGGCGCCACGGTGACGCAGGACTACATCCGCGCCGGACTCAAGAGCGCGCGCTTCGCCGCGGGAGAAGCGCATGCGCCCTGGCTGATCTACGGCGGCAACGACCGCTATGCCCGCAGCGGTGTCGAAGTCATCGGCTGGCGCGACGTGCCGCGGATGCTGCGGGAGGCGGGATGAACAGGGCCAATGGCTATCGCTGCCGATGATCGCCGCCGGCGTGGCGATGCCACCTTCCAGGTGGCTCGTATATGGCGGTCGCTGACACTCCCGGCCGATCCAGGATTTACCTGCCGTGACTGACTGATGCACCGCCCTTGCGGTCGGGATATTGTCTTCAGACGTGGGCGTGATGCTCGGGCTCGACAGAAAGCCTGAGTCCAACGGTCTTGAGCACCGCCAGCAAGGTCTTGAGGGTGGGGTTCCCCTTCGGCGAAAGCGTGCGGTAGAGCGTCTCGCGGCTGACGCCGGCCTCAGCGGCCACAGCACCCAGACCGCCATAAGCTTCCGCTACGGTGCGCAGCGCGAGAAGACCCGCCGCACGATCCTCGGGATCATCCAGCGATTCCATCGCGGCTTTCAGGTATTCCACCGCCAGTGTGCGGTCCGCGCGCAGTTCCGCGAGTTCCGCATCGTGATGCGATACCGTTCCCTTGAGTTTACTCATGCTTGCCTCCGCTTCCATTCCGACCACAGTTCCTTTGCCCGTTTGATATCACCGGGCTGACTGTCCTTGTCACCGCCACACAACAGCAGCACCACCGCTTTCCCGTGCCGGCCGCAGTAGACCCGATAACCGGCACCAACATGAATGCGCAGTTCGATGACGCCCTCGCCGACCGGCGCGCTGTCGCCGAAGTTGCCCGATTGCACCTGCCGCAAGCGAACCCGGATTCGGGCCTGCGCCACCTTGTCGCGCAAGGTGTTGAGCCAGTCGGAAAAAGGTTCGCGCCCGTCTTCGCACTGGTACCGTAACAGTTCGAACATGCGGCGATTGTAGCTTAAAAGCTACTTACAGGTAAGCGATTGAGCGAAGCCTTGGCCGACAGCGGGATGAACAGGGCCAATGGCTGTCGCTGCCGATGATCGCCGCCGGCGTGGCGATGCCGGTCTGGTCGAAGAAAGCTGCGGCCAAATAGCTTTACGGATTGGCGATTACATCGTCAGTCCGTAAAGTGCATCCAAAGCCAATCGAATCAAGGTCGCAGGAAAAGACAGTCTGCGCAGGACGGTGAGAGCGAACTTCCGACCCTGAGCGGACTCTTGAATACACCGACCTTGCGCGACTTTATGCGCAAGGCCGGTGGAATGATGAGCTGGGCCTACGGCGACACATAAGTTATGTGACCCCCAGCGCACGTTTGAGTTGATTTCGATGTTCAACGTATTCCGCCCATGATGCTCCTGCATTCGAAAGCATGTCAGTCAGCACGGTAAAGGCGTACCCCTGTAGTTCGCGAAACAATGCGGTGCGGTCCTTGAAGCTTGGGAGCAGCTCAGGAAGTAGCTTTCCGTTATGAACAATAAGAGTCCTGAGTCCGAGTTGCTTGCCTGACGTATCTTCAATCGAGGTCAACTCGCGAAATCGTTCGCATAAACGCAGGTAGCTTGTCTTGTCACCAGCGGAATGGCAGGAAATGTCACCCTTAATTTTCTTCCAGTTTTGATATTCATCAGGACTTGCTAGAAACTCAAATAACGTCATTAAGCGAGAAAACTTGATCGTTTCGTTGGACGAGTTCAGCGCCTCTGAATACAGCGACAGCCCGTGGAGCACCACACCTGCGACCTCCCCGTCGTTAGCACTTGGAAGCACCAATTGTGGGTTACCGTCTAGTTCTAGCCCAAGCCCTCGGACAATTACCGAGCTCTCGACCGCAGCCCCGGCGATTAGATAGCTTTCGTGATCTTCTGGTGAATACAGCAATGCTCCTAGGTACTCTCTAGAGCCTTCCCATGAGCCGACTTGACCGGGAAGCGTATTGGGTAAGTCGAGCCGACAGTAGAACAGACGAATGATGTCGAGCGCCCGCTCTGCTTTTGAGGATAAGAGTTTAAGTAATGAAATGTCGTACTCGTGATTCGCTTCAAGAAATTCGTTCCAATCAATTTCGGCGTTAAACACAACAAGCGAGGAGCTGGAGAGAATCTCAACATCAAAGCCTGTTAAAGATGTTGAAATTTCGCGCAGCCCCTGCTCGCTATGTGCGATTAAATCTGCTCCTCCTCTGACACTATCGAGAGTCTTGTTAGGAATTGGACGCAATAACGTCGGGGCAAACGCTCCAGACGGAAAAAAATGAAATCCATTGATTGCGAATGGCTCGTAGAACAACAATCGAGTTAAAGGCATTACGACAAGCTTTTTCAGGCTCGGATTTGTCATCAAGCCTTCAATGAGTTCGCGCATCGGATCTCTAGTAGGCCCAACGTCTAAAATGAGCGGCCTCGCGTGGCTTTATGCGCAAGGATGTTCAGGTGGTACATGTGAACCTTGCCCCTCACCCTAACCTTCTCCTCGACCGCAAGGAGAGAAGAATATCTCACCGAAGAGACTTATTGTGCAGGGGCGGTTTCTTGAGCAGGTTCACGGAACTGAACACATCAATCGGATACTATTTTCTTTGTGGTAACGCCGCCTGTTCCGCAGATCTTCTCGCAACTAACAGTTGTGCGCGTATAGCAGCGGTAATTGGGCTGTCGGTTTGAAATTCCTGCCACCTCGGGTCTTCTCGATCTTTTTTCATCGAAATTGCTAATTGTCTTTCAAGCTCAGGAACGTTGTACCTGACCAATGCTGCTTCTAGTGCTTTGGCATACTGGTGTGTATCCTGTTGGCTCGAAGATGGGTCCGGAGTTGCTTGTATTTGTCTGGTTGCCGCTGAAGCAATGGCATTGCTACGCCGCACCTCTTCCCTAAGTTGATTAATTTCAAATTCCTTCTTTTCGATTGTTTGCCTTAATGAGGCAATCTCCTCTTCTTGTTGCGCTTCGACTATCTCAATAATTCTCTGCGCGATGATGGCATTGCCAATTGTCGCTCCGCTAGGGATTGGCAATTGAATCGCAGTGGGTGAAGTTTTAATGTGGCGTTCCATAAATCGAAGTAACAGGTCGCGTTCATCGGGGGCTAGTTTAGCGATTGTTTCTGACAATTCATTCTCCCAGTAACGAGAAGGATACTGGGGTAACAGTTGATGGTAGGGTTCAGAACGAGCTTCCGTCTTAGTATGCGTTGTAGTTGGTTTCTTGGCATCAGGAGCGTTCTGAGAGGAGCAGCCACCCGTTAGTGCAGAAATAGTAACGGCGAGGAGCAGTATACGATTTGACTTTCTCATAGACATTTACCTCTCCCAAGGCATTCTGTTAGTTGCTCCAACTCGGGCATCATAATCCAATTCGTCAGAGCTTAATCTTGCGGACAATACGAATGTCTGCTTGGGATGTACTACTGCGATAGCCCGCTCCTGGCCGAATGCGGCCTGCGGCCTATCCGTAAAAGAGCAGTTCGTCAGACCTCGCCGCAGCCTTCAAACCACCTCCTGATTACCAATGAGCCTCAGCCAACTTTACGAGCCGGTACGGCATAGGCGGCGTTTGCGCGGCGGCGGCAGCCAGCCGAGCAAGCATGCTCGCCAGATCGAAACGTCGGTTGAAGCGATAGCTGTATTCGGCCAGATAGCGCGGCAGATGTTTCTCGCGTATCGCATGATAGGTGCCGTGGATCGCATTCTTCACATTGCCGAGCATTGTATCGACCC
>JADZFV010000616.1 GCA_020854255.1 Candidatus Melainabacteria bacterium
ACAATCAATGGCATGGAAAGCACGCGCCTCTTGCGCGAGTATATGAATGTCTGCGAGCAAGAATTTCACGCCAACGAAGCTAATAACAATGTCCCGCTTCCGGAAGTATCCCAGGAAGAATTTGCCGAAGCGGTGAAGGAGCTGCTCTGCTTCTCCATCTGGCTTACTCTCTTTGAGCATGCCGAGGCAGACGCCGATCTGCCGGAGTGGTTCAAGATCTTCATTCTTCAAGCGATTGGTCTGTCCGACAAACTATACGCAATCCCCAGTGCCAATGAAGTAGGCGATAAGTATCCCCTGGCCGAAGGTATTGAAATGGCATGCCAGCTGCTTTCCATGAATATGGCTCACAAGCTCAAACTGGGCGCCACCGCGCCGGCGGCCTCACTGCACCTGTCATCACTGGTGCAAAACAATGAGCGCGTCAGGGCGGAGCTGTTGTATATTTCGCTCACTGAAAGCATCGAAAGCCTGGACAAAATCATCCATGAGAGTTCCTCAATGCCGAGCTGAGCATAGCTCCGGCTCTCAGGAGAGATCTGGCAAGGGCAAACTTTCTGTGCGCTCAGGGATTGAACGCGAACAAAAATGTGGTCAGGAAGTTGAAGCCTGCATGGCCAATGATGGTAGTGGTGGTATTCGTGTACTTTCTGACCAAACCCATGACACAGGACCAGAGAGCAACCTGGATTATGAAAATCGGTGCGTGGTTGAATTGCGCGTGCAATATGCCGTGCAAAACGGCGGCGGGAAAAATACCAAACACCGGCTGCAGTGCGCCTCGAATCAAGGTTTCTTCTCCGACTCCGGCAAAGATTGCCGTGGCCAACGCCAGTATCAAAGACTTGTCGGCACCGCCCACGACACTGAAGGTGCCTGAGTTGTAGACAGCAAGTTTGGTGGCAAGGTCGGTTCCTTGCGAGTGCGTATAGAGCGACCAGAGGTAGTCGTACAGAAAACTGAAAACGACAAGAGCAAGCCCGATACCCACTTGCTTGGCGGTAGGCTTCTTCCAGCCTAGACGATCGATGGCAGCTCTCCAGTCACGCTTGACGAAAATGCCGACGCCGCAAAAGGACAAAAGCACAAGTCCCAAACCGTTGTAGGAAAAAAGCGTATCGATAGGCACGGGTATCGGCAGCGGCAAACCAGGCAGTTTCATCCCCTCGGGGTCGACTGCATACAGAAGTGTTGCAAATGTACTTATATAGATGAAGAGGCCGACCATATGGGGAATTGAATTGGGCAAGAACACGTGGATTTTGGTCACGACATCGTAAATCGACTGTTTTTTATAGAGAGCAACAGCTATTGCTCCCGAAAAGATGTTGTCCAGAAAACTGAAGATCTTGCAATACAGTTTGCGCCCGTAGAGAGCCAGGCAAACGCCGGTCGCAACCGCCATTGCCAGCGAAACACCGCTCTGCCACGAGTTGCGACCGAAGTCTATAAGACCGCCGGCTGCAATCAGGGATTCCACCAGAAATGTGGCGATGATGAGAAATCTGAGGGTCCATTCGAGCCAGGGGCGCGTGGTTGCACCGTGGGCCATTAACCCAAGAATCCCACACCCCATGACTATGATGAAATCGCTCAATTGGGCCTCTTTTGTTACTCTACCTGAATCATTCAGGCGAAATTTTAGGAAAATTCCTGGATTTTAATCTTTCTCTATCGTGATATTATATTGTCAAGATCCAGTTTCGCGCTTATCTTCTATCATAGTAAGAAAATGAGAGAATTCAGCCGGGCTGTAGGATCCCAGAAGTCGGAGGTATCAAAGAGAAAATGAAAACTCGTAAATTACTCACTGCAGCTGCACTAGCAGGCGTATGTGGATTTGGAATATTCACCACATCCAGTATTGCCAGCGGCCCAATCATACTCGGACCAACAGTTGCGCCGAAAATTGCTCCATCCGTTTCGACGGTGAATAGACCAGGCGTCGACATGGTGAAAATGTACCGTGGACTGCGCACCTTCTGGCTTTCCAGAGCCATCGTAAGGTAGTCGCATAGCCTATCTGCTCAAATTAAATGCCTTCGGATTTCTGAAGCGGGTCGCCACATGGAAATTGTGTGGAGTCCCGCTTTATTGCTTTTTTCAAGCCCCTTTCTTGAGCCGTCACTGGCGTCCCGACGAGCTGTTCGCCTGCCCCAATAGTTTAGAATCGTAAAAATCGCTAGAATCGTAAAAGTGGCTGGAATCGCTAGAATCGTTTATTGATGCGATTTCTCGGGCACATAAATAATGGGATATCAGGTCACTTAGATCTTCTCTTTGCAGAAAGTCCCGGTTACTAAGGCGTGTTGGAGGGAGACTCTGTGGACGAAGTCAGTTTTCGCACGGCTGAGACCGCTTTTCCTGGCAACGTACCAGCTACCGGCGTAGCTTACAAGGAGCCCGAGCCGAAAGCTCAGACGGCCGGACTGGCTGAGCCGACCTCCCAGCAGGGGGCGGCTGCCACCGCTCAGGCTCTAGGACCTTACCCCTGGATACTCAGTCCCTTCGTGGACCTCATGTTCGCCTGTGGAGGAGCCTTCTGGCTGCTCTACCTGGGATTGTCGATGACCGACTTCGGCTATGGCTTCGACGGCAATACAACCGCGCAGGCGTTTTTCGCCGTCAGTATCATTGGACTCCATATCTTCGGTGACGGGCACCAGCCAGCGACGCTGTGCCGCGTCTACGGCAGCAAGGTGACCCGAGACGCAATAGGCAAGCCTGTTGCCGTGGTGGTGTTAATTGCACTCTTATGCGCGCTGTCAACGCTTTTGGTGCCAGCGACAACCGTGTTTTTCATCAAATTTGTACTAGCCTGGGGCTTCCAACACCAACTCGCGCAGTCTTACGGAATCGCGCTTGTATACTGCTACAAACGCAAGTATTACTTGAATGCTGTCGAGAAGAAAATCATGAAAGGCATGGTTGATGCCACCATGATTTTCTTGATTTTGCGCATGTTTGCTCTCAAAGACTTCGGCACCTTCAAACTACTGAATATTTATGACGTGCCATTCTTCGCGATTGTCCCCGAATGGCTTTGCACTGTCAGTCTGGTCGTTATGCAGGCATCAGTTCTGCTCTTTGTCGGCATGGTGGTGAGAAAGTACATCAAAGAAAAACGCTTGATGCCTGTTCCCGCGCTGCTCACGATCATGACTTTGACGGCGCTGCCCTTGATTGCCGGCAATCATTTTGCACTTCTGTATTACATGTTCTCGCAATGGTTCTTCCATTCCAGCCAGTACCTGGTGGTCACTTCCGCGTTCTACTTCAAAGAAAAAGGCTTGCCGGAAAATATGACATTCCACCAGATCGGTCGCATGCTGTGGACACCCACTTCTTTTTTGTACTTCGGTATCGTGTTTGCCGTGGGCTTCCTGGTTGCATTCCTCTTGCCGACCTGGATGGCGCAATTCGGACTGGCTGAGAGAGCTCTGTGCTTCATTTCCATCTGGGTTTTCCTGAATGTGCAGCACTTCTGGACTGACGCATTCATCTGGAAGCTGCGCGATCCGGTCATAAACAAACTGCTCATCTCGTAGCTGGCAATCTGCCGGCAGAAGCGGCACTCCCTTGCTGCGCAAAGCGACGGAACAGTTATCCTGCGCAAAGACGGATGCGTGGCAAGTCTTTGCGCAGGACGACAGTTCGGTCTTTCTCTAGTAAATTGCCGGCACGCTGCCTGCGGCAGTGTGCTGAGCTGCCGACGCCTGTTTTTTTTTGCGATCAGCCAACAAGAACGGCAGAATTGTCTTGCGTGCATGCTCCTCTTTAAAGCGCCACAGGAATGCATCCAACAGGTAGTGACTGTTAGCGACACCCATGTATACCCC
The DNA here is from genome assembly GCA_020854255.1 of Candidatus Melainabacteria bacterium. Classification (GTDB taxonomy): domain Bacteria; phylum Cyanobacteriota; class Vampirovibrionia; order Obscuribacterales; family Obscuribacteraceae; genus QKMZ01. The sequence continues at coordinate 3,840 of JADZFV010000616.1, forward strand.
GGCAATCATCTGCGTCATAACAGGGGTCACCCCGGGCACGTGCAGGGCGACTTTGATAATCGCCAGAGTCAATACCCCCATGCCGCACGTGATGAAAAACAAAGCCAGTGGAGAGAAGCTGGGCAAATTGATGCGGTTTTCCTCGCCCATCAGGTACTTGTTTTTTACCAGCATGTAATTCAAGCCGATGTAATTGAACCAGTGCATCGTCACAGGAATCAAGAACGAGTCGTCAAAGCGCTTTCCAAAGAATGCAAACGGCAAAAAGGCCAGGACCGAAAGAGCCCAGAACATAAGGGCCGGGACGTTGATCGATGCACCTTCTCTGACTTGCTTGCTAAAGACGAGGATGTATTTGCCGACGCAATAGGCAGATGCCGCCAGTAGAACGGCGCCAAGAAAGTAGCAAAGCTCATTTTGAGGAGCGCCAAAGAAATAGCGCCAGTAGAAAATCGCCGCGAAGAATATCGCCGGCACCTGCTGGCTGCGCATTTCGGTGGTCCGATCGACAATCGCTTCGCCGCGTCCCTGATTGTGATACAAAAGGAGAATACCGCAATTTTGCTGAATCAGGTGCTGAAGCGCCCAGATCATGGTGAAGAGCTGAATCAGCCATGGATAATAAACATTGCCCAGAATGGAAACAGTCATGAGAATGGGAGGACCGAAGTAGAACACGGTCATCTTCAACGGCTGCGTCTTCCAGTAATCCCGATTCTTCTTGTCGAAATATGCAAACCAGGTCGGTCCCCAGTGGAACGCCCCGGCGCCGAAAGCCTCCAAAAGCAATATCGTCCACAGGACCGAAGTACCCAGCTGAGTGAAGCGCCACAAAGAAAAGAGTGCGACTGCCAAAAGCGCAGGGCAAAAGAAAAACAGCAAGTCATAATTGCGCCCGAACATCCAGGGATATTCGAGGCGCACGCCGCCCTTAGTAATTACCGATGATGTCATCCGGTCGTTTAAACGTCAGTCTCTTTATTTATCTTACCCCCCGCATCATAAGCGTATGCAATAAACCGACAACCAAACTGGCATAATGATTTATGAATCAGGCGAACCGCGCCCTCGAAAACCAGGTAAATCAGTGGACGCGCAAACAAGTCAGAATATTTCGAACGATTCGCTTGAAGCTCGCAATCCAGCGCTGCGGACAGCCGCCGCTGACTACCTGGTGCTGGCAGGACTGGCTTCGGTTGCTCTTCTTCTAGCCTGGCCGACTCTGCACTGTGGAGTCTGGCTCGATGAGATTCTTTCACTCCATAGTGCTACGGCTCCCGACTTGCCGGCGGTGCTCAAAAGCGCCTTTGCCAGGCAGGACGATTACCATCCGCCACTGGGATACATGGTGATCCACTGCATTGTCGCGGTATTTGGCACCAATGACATCGTTATCAAACTGCCCGCATTGATTTGCGGGCTGGCCACAATTCCTGCCCTTTATTGGCTCGGTAAGACCGCTCACTCAGCGCGCGTCGGATTGATGGCAGCGTTCTTTTTCGTGGTCTCTCCGTTTGCCAATTATTTCTCGTGCCAATGCAGAGCCTACGCAATTGCTCTTTTGCTCACGACTGTGGCAATCACTTTTTTTTACAAGTTGCTGGAAGATAGAAATTCACGCAAAAAAGTTGCATTTGCCGGCGTTGCCCTGTCGACAGCCGCACTGTGCTACACGGAATATGTAGGATGCATCTTGATACCAATATTGGGGCTTTCCTCTGCAATCATCTGCGCACGTAAATATTTGAATGCTCAGGAAAAAACAGCAAAGGATGCGGCAGTCAAGAATTTTGTCAGATCTGTCGGGGCACTCTTTATTGGACTTCTACTGTTTGCTCCCTGGATACGCTCTCTACTTTTGCAAATGGACGGTGCATCATATCCAGACAAGCCAGCCCTGACGCGATTGCCCGAGGTTGCCTCTTATGCCTTGATGAACATGCTGCCCTTGCCTGTTATTCTGGGGTTTTACTTTTCCGCCGTCCTACTGGCGGTTTTGATCGGTCGCATTATTTGGAGAAGAATCAGAGAAAACAGCCAAACGCCATCTAAGCCATTACACTCTGCAATCTCCGACAGCTACATCATTCTTTTATGCACTACATTTATTTCTTCTGCCGTGATGCCCTACCTGACCAGCTTCTGGAACAATTACTATCGCTATATCTACCCGTACTCCGCGTCAACGTGGGTGCTACTGGCAGCAATTTTTTCTTCGCTTTTTTGGGACAAGCGAGAACAGATTTCGACGCGTTCTAAGGTCGCACTGGCAACAACACTTTTTTGCCTTGCGGCGCTCAACGTTGCTTACATATTCTGGTTCGATCAAAGACCTAATTCCGGTTTTTACACAATCGCCAAAGAGATCAAAGCAGGAAAATTCGATGATGCTGCGCTCGTCATTACTCCTGATGTACTCGGGCCGACGCTTGACTTTTACATATCTGAACAAGAGGCGAAAAAACACAACCTTGGAGTTTTTGGTTTCCCGCGCTGGAATGAAACCCGCATTCCTGCCATCATTCCTGACATGGCAAAGCAGTGGGCGCCGGAAACTCTGGTCGCCGAATACGAGCAAAAGATTGCCGACTTGCCGGCAAAGGGCTTCAAACACCTGGCTTTTGCTAAAGACTCGGACAAACAAATCCAGATGTTGTCAACCAGGAGAATGCCGAGAAAAAAACGTGTCGATGCTCTGATGGCTGTGCTGAACAGCAAGTACAAGCTAATCTCCACGACGCGCTACCCTGGCGCCTCAGAAGACATAACCGTGCTGCTGTACGAGTTTTAGAGGCAGTATCGCTCACTTGAGCTGTCAAGCAAACCGTGCAAAGGTGGCTATTAATGTGGTTGCCGGGAGCACCGGCAGCTAGCCGTCCGGCGTCTATTTGTCGTTGGCGCCGTCAGGACTTTCAATTACTGGTGTATCAATTAAGGACGGTTCAATTGCAGGCTTCTCAATCTCCAATGGCACTGCTCTCTCAGGCGGTTGCGCTGAGGTAACTCTCGGTTCATCCGGTTTTACGCGATAATCGCGTGTCAAATGTTTCTCCAGCAAAACGTAGAGGCAGATGAACAGATAGCGGCTGCCCATCTCTTGAATCTTCAGTTTTGAAATACCTGTGCGCCTGTTTTTCCAGGTGATCGGAATGACCGTCCAGCTAAATCCGCGCACCATTGCTTTCAGTGGAATCTCGACCGTCAAGTTGAAGTGGGGAGAGATGAAGGGCGCGCATCCCTCGATGACGGTCTTTCTGTAGGCTTTAAACGCATTGGTTGTGTCGTTGTATGAGATGTTGAACAACGCTTTGACGAACATATTTGCCATTCGATTCATCACCAGTTTGTGAATCGGATAATCGATCACACCGCCGCCTTTGATGAAACGACTGCCAAAGACGCAGTCATAGCCCTCGTTCAACTTATGCCAGTAGCGCACTACATCATTGGCATCATCGGAATTGTCCGCCATCATGATTGCCACCGCGTCCGATTGAAAGTTGTTCAATCCGCAAATTACGGCTCGCCCAAAACCATGCGGGCCAAGGTTTTTAATGGGTCTGAGCGTGGGAACATCTTTTGTCAGTTCGATCAAAATTTCCCAGGTATTGTCAGAACTGCCATCATCGACGACAACTATCTCATGAGGAATTTTGTTGGTAGACAGCTCCAGATGCAGGTGCCGAACCGTTAGCTCAAGACATCCTTCTTCGTTATATGCAGGTATAACAACAGCGATACTATTAATCGTGCTTGAAGTCGGTTTTTTTGATTTCATGCACCTGACACCTTAAGCCAGTCAGGGTGCGCCTCTGCGTGTCTGGCAATCTCTTCTAAAATTTCAGGCAGCTTGACCGAAATCTCAAAACCAATTGTTTTCTTTGCCAGCGAATTGTCCATCACCACCCACGGAATGTCCAGCTGGCGGTCTTCCTTCACAGAATCTACGCTATGCGCGCCAAATCGTTTTTCGCACCAATCTGAAAGCTGCTTGAGTGACATCGCATTGTCCGCGCCGCCACCAATGTTGATGATATCGTTCTGCCCTGAGCCGGATTTGCTCATTTGATTTTGCACGAGTATGGCCAGATCTTTCGGATGCATGGCATCGCGCAATTGGTGCCCCGTGCCGCCAAAACCAATGTATTTCAAAGGCTGCTTGCGCAGGTATGAATTGATCCAGTACGTGAATATTCCCTGATCGCTCTTTCCGAATTGCCCGGCGCCCGCAAGCACTCCGGCGCGGTTCACGAATACTGGCAGCTTGTAAGTCTCTGCGTATTCCAGGGCGAGCACTTCCGACGCCAGCTTGGTGGCCCCGTAAAGCGAGATTGGCGCTTGTGTTGAAAAACTCTCGGAAATTCCTTTTGCAGAAACCCCGGCTGGAGCCTTTTTTGATTTATCGAAAACGAATGCTGAATCTTGCTCTGCTAACGGCACAGCCTTCAGCGCGTTGATGGAATAAACGCGGCTGCTTGAAAGCAGAATGAAGCCAGAACTGTGTTTGCGTGCGTTTTCCAGGAGATTGATGGTGCCATAGAGATTAGCGTCAAGCACCTGG
>JADZFV010000617.1 GCA_020854255.1 Candidatus Melainabacteria bacterium
TAAGCCAGTGCTTTCCACTTTTGAGGAGATGGTGCTCTTCCCTTTTGCTTCGCCTTCGACTAGAGGACGAAAACGAGAGGGAGCCCAGGCACCGATGCCGCCACCGAGAAGTCCGCCGAAGATGGCGAAGCCTGCCATATCTCCGGCAATCTCAGGCGCACCGGCCAAGCCACTTCCCCGCGTCAGCGAATTCAATTCTGCATGAGCAAATCCGGCCGGCAATCCACTCACCGCCCCGGACAAAGCACCTCTGGTAATACGCCCGACCAGCGGAGTTTCCGACGTGATACTCAGCGCCTTTGTGGAAGAAATGCCTTTGCCCGCTACGTTGAGAACGACAAATGTGCCTGCATCGGTAAGACCGTTGGCCAGTCGTGAAACCCAGAAAGGCTGGTTGTTATCAACCGGTGTCAGGACAGACCCCATCAAGAAGCCAGTCGCACCGCCTTCCAGTGCCACGGCACCGTAACCCGTGCCCAATCTGCTTCCTGCCGCTCCCCTCACAAGCGCTCTGGTGCCCAAATAAGGCACCAGCATCCCGACAGCTGCGCCGGCCTGCTGTGCAAACATTTCGCCCCTGGTAGAGGGCTTGGCCATCTCAACCAGGTGCAATTGCGGCAATTCATGCCCAATTAGCTTGCCGCCCAACTGGGTGAGGCCGTTAATGGGACGTTGAATTGCGGAGTCAAACGCGGCAGCGCCGAACTCGGCAACAAGGTCAGAGGTATTCGCTGACGAATCAGCGATTCTTCCAGGTGCGGTCATGTATATAGCTTCAGAGGGTCGAAGTCCAGATCACCATACCTGTTTTAGGCGCCGCTGTCAGTGGGAGAAATACGAAGAAGTTCAACCGATCAAAAGAAAGTTTGCAGGGTGTCAAAGCACGCAACATAGGAGCGCTTCTCCATTTTAATCCTCGCCTTTTTCAAAAGCCGATCGTCTTTAAAAGGATCGAGACCTCTGTATTCTGTTCTGCCTGGCCCATACGCTTCCAACAAACGCTCGTCCAGCAGATGTTCAACAGTCGTAGAAATCAAATCGACATCCTTTTTTTGCACAAGCTGCGGCACATCTCTCATGGAAATTGAGCAAGGAATCTCCCGTTCTTCAGGGCGGAGAGGACGTCAACGAGACGATCATCAAAGAGAGGATCGGACTGTTTGTAAAACCCGGAGCGAATCAGATCTAAGAATATGGAGTGCTTGGCAAGAGGCGCCCGCAGATCATGCGTAATCATCGAAACCAGATCACCTCGTGCATCTGTAGTATGAGCAGATCGACTGGAAAAAAAGGACGATTGGCAACTTTCCCGGAGTAGAGGAAAGGTGACAGAACTTGCGTGCGGAAAAGTCGCTTCCGGCATCGTGGTTACCTCACATTCGACACGTGGTGTCTCAGGGACCATTCCAAATTAGGACGCCGTTATGACGAGGCTATGACACGGCCGCCTGGCTGCCTCCAGACAAGCTCTTCAGAGAATCTACTTCACTATATTCGGAATCTATTCCACTATATAAAGATGTGGCGGTTTGCGGCGGCGAGAGAACCTGGGATCGGGCATATCGAGCGGTTGCAGGAGGAAATCTATTTCTTCCTGATTGACTGCAAGTGAAGCTGCCTGGCCTTCAGTAAAGATTCCACCGGCCAGTCCCTTCTTATGTTCTTGCATTACAACAATGCGTTCCTCGACGCTGCCTCTGGCAATAAATTTGTAAACGAAGACAGGCTTGTCCTGCCCGATTCGATAAGCGCGATCGGTGGCTTGATCTTCGACTGCAGGGTTCCACCACGGATCATAGTGAATGACAGTATCGGCGGCAGTAAGATTTAAACCTGTTCCGCCTGCCTTCAGACTGATCAAAAAAATAGGAACGTCGCCCCGCTGAAACTTGTTGATTGCTGTTTGCCTGTCCTTCGTAACTCCAGTCAGCATCACATAATCGAGTTTTTCGCGCTGCAGTTCCACCTCAATCAACTCGAGCATTTTGCGAAATTGAGAGAAAACAATTATTCGCCTTCCCTCTTCAGCTAATTGTGGAAGCATATCCATTAATGTAAGCAGCTTGGCGCTGTCGGTAATTCCTTCAGCCATCTTCAGCTTGACCAGCCGCGGATCGCAGCACGTCTGCCTGAGTTTCAACAAAGCGTCGATAATCAAAATGCGCATCCCGGGAATTCCCTTATCGCGAATCTCCTCGTTGACGCGCTTGTGCATCGCCAGCCGGACGCTCTCATATAAGTCACGCTGCTCACCTATAAGTTCTATCGGATGGAGGATCAATGTTTTCGGCGGCAGTTCTTGAACAACTTCACTCTTCGTGCGCCTGAGCATGAAGGGGCGAATACGCCGTTGCAGCATGCGTTTTCTTTCCTGATTGTCGTTTCTCTCAATCGGCTTTTGAAAGAAACTGGCAAAACTTTTTCGATTGCCCAGCATATTCGGCATCAAGAAATTGAATTGAGACCAGAGCTCTCTCAAGTTGTTTTCGACTGGCGTGCCGGTGAAACAGAAACGCGCCCTGGCACGCAGCCTGGATGCCGCCTTGGAAACGGAAGTGGTAGGGTTTTTTATGTATTGGGATTCATCCAAAATAATCATAGACCAATCCGAAATTGCAAGTGACTCTGCGTCTCTTAAGAGTAGCGCGTAGCTTGTCACAACAATGTCGGCTTGCGGAATTTCGCGAAAACGCTCCATTCGATCAGAACCCGTCAGGCGAAGAACTTTAAGTGTGGGAGTCAAACGTTCAGCCTCATTCATCCAGTTTGGGACAACGCTGGTCGGACAAACGACAAGCGCCGGCTGTGTCAACAAACCTTTTTGTTTGCGCAATAGAATATGCGCCAGTCCTTGAACAGTTTTTCCCAAACCCATGTCATCGGCAAGGATGCCGCCCGCATCCATATCACTCAAGAAATTCAGCCATCCCAGTCCTTCCTTCTGATATTGGCGCAATTCGGCACCGAAGTCTTCCGGCGTTTCAATGGGCTCGATACGGTCCAACTTTTCCAGGTGCTTAGCCAACTTCTTGATGCGCTCGGTTGGCATCACTTTAATATGGCTGAGAATGGCAGGCAGTCTTTCTGCTTCAACAGTGGCTTCCTTCAGGTCGGCGTTATACATCTCACGAATGAGATCTATGACACTTTCCACTCGATCGAATGGAAGTGCAATCAATCGACCGTCGCCCATTGGCGCATAGAAATATCCATTTATGTTGAGCGACTGAATATCAAGATCTTTCAGGTTGCTCGCGCCCGCTCTCTTGAGCGCACTGATGATGATTGGGAAAAGCGAGATGCGCTTGCCTTCATGCGTTACGCCCAATTCTAAAACGAACCACCAGGCAGTTTGCTCTTTCAGTTCAAACTCAAGCGCCTCCTCAGGTTTCACAACCCTATAGGTGAACGTTTCATCGACATCCACTTTCCATTCCGTCTTGAGCAAGCGAGGCAATTCGTTTTCAACAAAATGCAGCCAGCGATAATCGCAATCGTCCTTTAAAATAAAACGCATTCTCGTGCTTTCAGAATGCATGGGCAAAGGCTCGAAGCCCAGGTCTTTCAGCTTTTGCGCGGCTTTTCTCTCGCTGGACAGGTCACGGCGATAGACGACGGAATTTGGACCTTTTGCTTCTCTGAATTCAGAGTTTTTATCTCTCAAGTCAAAAGTGTGCCCGTCGTAGTCGAACGAGAGATCGACTACATTGATGCCCTTATTCGGTTCAAGACCACGCCGCCAATAAAGCAATGCTTCATTGCCGATGGGTAATATTGATTTGAACGAAATCTGGGGCGTAGGCTCATTCTTAACGATCTCCTCGTCAAGCATCGGACAGGGCAATTCAATTTCAGGCGGAAGTGCCAGGTCCTTAAGTTGATCGTAAACCTTGTCTGCAAAGCCGGGCATCACCGGCGGTGCAATCAAAAGCTTGGCGATTGTTTCGACATCAGCCGGCAAATCCATAAATCCGATATGATTCATGTATGTATCTACATAAGCAGGGCAAGCGCTCATCAAGGGTACTATCGTCGCTTTGTCTGCCACGATTGCAGGCACCTGAGAGCGGTCTCTTCGAAAAACCCACTTCACTTTTCCTTCCACTCTTGGACCTTTGGTCAAGGGAGAATTGGAAGCACTTCTGAAATAAGTTCGACCGGTAGCGACCAATTTGTCGAGTAGCATCTTCACGAGTTCGGGATCTCCGCTGAGAACATCACCGAGATACGCAGAGCTGAGCGCTGCCAGAGCAAACTGCGCGATTGACTCGTCATCTTTTGTCGCCCCCAGTTCGGGAGAAAGGTCTTCAAAAGATGTTTCCACTACCTTCTGCAGTCCGGCAGAATTCTTTTTACCGACAAGATATGGAGTCAGCACAATAGAAGGAATGTTGCCAAAACGTGACTTGTCGATGATGTAAATCACAGACTCAGCCGAAATTTTCTCCGCCTTTTCAGCATGAGCGGAGATGCTGCCCTTAATTTCATCGACCCAATGTTGCACGCTGCGCGGCAACTCCATCGGTCCGGTCGAGACAAATTCAGTAAATCCATGTATTGAACCCGCTTCCAAAATCAGTGCGACTGCATGCTTGCAGTAGCTGCCCACCGGGCAACTGCACGATGTGTTATTGATAAGACCCTTTTCGTTAGTCGAGACGCGCACTTGATAAGGCAGGTCGCGAGTACCTTGCACCGCACCACGCAGCGTCCTCTCATCGAAGTCCACATCGAGTTTTACAACTGCGCCCTTGCTCTTGTATTCCAGCCCGCGAACGAAAGTGCGCTGCCCAAAGATATCCGCGATATGCGAACTGGAAAACGGCAAAGCAGGGAAAGACGGCAAATCAGGCACTTTATTGCCCCGCGCAACCAACTACCGACAGACCGACGCTTTCCATCTTACGTCAATTGTGCAAATTTCACACTTAAAAACGAGCTGGTATATTCGCTGGGATTTTTTTAGTCGGTAATTCTGTTGAGAATTCCAAAACCTTTGTTGAGCATACGTTTGAAAGCCCGCCCTGGTCGGCTGTTGGTCGCTTTGCTCACTCCTCGATCGGCATATCGATCGGCGTACCTCCTGGCGTATCTGTCATGACTTGGCCTTACAGGTTGTGCATCCGGCACATGGACAGGCGGCGGCACAACTACAACTGGATCAGGTTGCCTGATCGGTTGCGCCGTCGGCTGGTGATTGTAAGACCGCACGGGCGATCCGTTTTGTGGATAGTTATTGCGATAGGTCGTGGCTGGATAAGAATCCTGATTGCCATAATTTCTAATTGCATTTGGTTTGCGTTTTGGCGCCTTCTTCTTCGCAGGAGCCGGCTTTTTAACGGCGCGAGCAATATTAGGCGCTGCCACCTTCGGCGCGGCCTGCGGAGAGCCAACAAGAGCAGGCGTGGAAATGGTCGTAAATGAAGCGTTTTGCGAGTCCGGGCGCTTCTGACGGGCAGCGTTTGTCACGGCTGCTGGCGATGGCGGACCGGCCGGACGAAAATAGAGAAAACCTGCAATCGCAAGCAAAACCGCAAGCGCTGCACTACCTAACGCTATCGATTTCTTATTGACGACAATCGAAATAGTTTCATCTCGCTTGTCGATCACAGTCGAAGGTCGAGGCGGTACGGCATTTTGATGCAGAGTGCTCGAGCTTGAACTGAAGGAAAAGCTGTTTGACGAAGTGTTGGGCGCCGCTGGAAGCGGCGGCACGGATTGGACAGCTTGCGGTTGCACAGCTTGTGGTTGCGCTAAATCAGCAGAAGCAGTACTGGAAACCACACCTGAAAACGGACTCAACTGCACAGTGTGCGGAACAGCACCGGCAGGCTGTTTTGCTGGCGCACTCGCGGCAGCACCGCCAGGGGCATTGGCTGCATCTTCAACTTGACCATTCAAGAATGAAGGTGTGGCAGGCATTGCACCGGTATTTTCAGAAAGGTCGCTCAACCAGCTGTCGCTTTCCGCGTTGGATTGGGCGGCTACGCGCTCCGCCTCCAGAGAAATTGTGTTGACGGGTGCCGTCAACCTCGGTCGCGATTTCAAGTCGGCGGTCACCACTTCCAGATCGTCACGCAGCTCATTCATCGACTGATAGCGGTGCTCGCGATCCTTGGCCAGGCATCTGAAAATTACAGCCTCCAACTTCTCAGGAATATCGCACTCCGGCCAAGCCTTTGCGAAGCTAAGCGGCATTTCGCTTACTTGCCTGAACATTGTTTCCAAAGGATCCGTACTATCGAAAATCGGCCTGCCCGTAACGACTCGATACATGACCGCACCGAGAGAATAAATGTCTGCGCGAGCATCTAGCTTCATGCCTTTGCACTGCTCAGGGCTCATGTAGAGCGGGCTGCCGAATACTTCTCCTGTTCTTGTCAAATTCTCTGCTTCAGGACTCGTCGGATTCAAAACTTTCGCAATGCCGAAATCAACCAGTTTTACAAAGTCCGGACGCCCTTCGAATTCCACAAGCATGATGTTGGAGGGCTTCACATCGCGGTGAATGATATCTTTGGAATGAGCGTGAGCAAGAGCCGAAGATATCTGGAGAAACATTGCCAAAGCGCGACCGGGGGATATTCGTTTTTCGGTATCAAGCAGCGAGGTCAGATTGATGCCGTCCAGAAAGTCCATAACCATATATGGCTGACCCTGGTTGGAGACGCCGAAGTCATGGACGTTCAAAATATTTGGGTGAGAAAAATTACTGGCGGCTTGAGCTTCGACTTTAAACCGCTTGAGCGCATCGGCATTACTGACCATTTTTGTGTGCAAGATCTTGATCGCCACCGTGCGCTGCATCATCAGATGTTTCGCGCGATAGACCATACCCATACCGCCGCCGCCCAAGACTTCAGTAATCTGGAAGCGATCGCAAAAGAGAGTGCCGACCATAGGATCGCGAGGAATTTGCAGGACGGTCAGCGCCACCCCATCGTCAGGGCAAGTGCTTACATCGCCTGTAAATTCTTTCTGGCAAACAATACACGCCTTTTTTTGCGTCTCTTGCAGTTGCCCGCCGTCATTCATGGAGCTTGTCCGTAGTAATCAGTCTGTACAAACGATTGGTCGGCTGCCGGGCTTCGTCTTTCAAATTACTTAGACACACATCCAACCGGAAATGTTTCGAGTTTTGTCAGATCAATTTAAATAACTCGCCCACACCTCTCTACTTGCCCAGCCATGGCAACAAAATCAAAGGCGAACGTAGAAAATTTTAAGAGAATTGACTAGCATTGAGATTCCAAAATTCTAGGGCTACCTGATGCCTTAGGAGCCGGCGCTCCCAGACAGAAAGCGGCCCTATTAATTCGGAATCGAAGCACTAGCGCTTGGCTTTGCCTTCACTGCCTGCGACATCAAAGCCCGGTTGCGATTCGACGTTGCGTTTCATTTCCAGGTCGAACGTCACCCGTGGCAGATCGGCATTTTCCGGAAATTTGGGTATCTCGTACTGTTTAACGAGCTGGACGGCGTTCAGCGCGCACTGCTTGAAATTGGTCTCAGCATCTATGTTTCTGGCAACGCTGTCGGCCGGCTGAAAGTCTTCCACCTGAGCCGAGAGATTGCGATCTTGACTGACGGTGACCCGCACCGTTGCTGCTCCCGGTCCCACATCAACACTCTGCCAGCGCGCATAAATTGCCCCGGCGACGCGGTGATACCAATCATTCCAGGTAGGTGCGACAGTCGCATGCAGTGTAGGCAATAACAAAGCATCGGCTCTGAGTGGCTCTTGCTGTGCAACAACAGGTTCTGCAAACTCGCCGCCGCCTGCTTTCAACTTACCGGCTTGCGCCAGCAATCCGGCTGGATTGCCGGTTGCGGCCGAATATTGCCCGCCCAGTGTTTCCTTCCTGTATCCCGGCACCATGATTGAAACTTCGTATCCTGGAGCATAAGTGACGACGCCGCCTCGCGATTGCGTGTGCGCAAGTGTGCCTCCCGGCGTGTAGTCGTTGACTGAGCTTTTAGTCTCCACCACCTTTTTCACTTCGTATCCGGGAACGTACGAGGTGACTCCGTCTCTGGTCACAGGATCGCCTTTCGTGCTGAAAGGTCCCAGATTTCCGATCAATGGTCCGCCTCTCAGTCCCATTGCCGGACCAAACATCTGAACGTTAGAGCCTGACTGCTCTGATTTGGCCTTCGTCACTTCATAGCCGGGAACGTAAGACGTCACGCCGTTGCGGGTTTCCACTTGTCTTGATTGATAGTGCGGAGCAATTTCAGTCACTCCCCGGGTGGTTGTGCCTGGTGTGACTGAATAACCGGGTCCGAAAGTCATCACTCCATTGCGGGGAGTGAGCGTGTAGCTCGATATGGGCGCAATCGGATGAGTCGCCCAGCCGGCAGCGGCGTTGAGCGGGCGGCCTGGATTTCCGAATGGAGACGGTGTAGCCTGCCCCGGAAAAAAATGCTGATTGCCCTTGAATTGGTTGACCTGCCCAGCCATCGGCTGCTGTCCGTTGACACCGCCTTCCAGACCGCGCGATTTATCGCAAGCGCCCGGCAAAAGGATAAGCGAGGGATTCAAAGCCGCTTCATCCTTGATTGATCCATTAAGAAGGCGCGTGGATGTGCCGCCGGTCAGAACCTTCTGTTGCGCCCCACCGGTCAAAACTTGCTGCTGAGTTTGCCCTTGCAATACTTGCTGTTGAGTTTGACCCAGCAAAACTTGCTGCTGAGTTTGACCCTGCAAAACTTGCTGCTGAGTTTGCCCTTGCAAAACCTGCTGTTGAGTTTGACCCAGCAAAACTTGCTGCTGAGTGCCTCCCTGCAGTGTACGCTGTTCGACAACTCCTTGAAGAATTTGCTCAACGGTGCCGCCAGTCAACGCTTGCGACTCTGCTTGCCCCTTGAGAGTGTCCTTTTCCGCTGCTCCTTCCAGGGCCAGGACCGGTGTTAGAGAGAAAGAAAAGAAGACCGCGCCGGAAACCGCTGAGAGTGTGAAGTAATAGCCGTTTTTTTGATTCTGCATTGGGCGCCATACGAGAGGGATTAAGACAATTATGAAGCAGGCATAATCTAGTATTGCCACGATATCAAAACCTAAAACTTGGCTTCCCCGAGAAAAAGCCGGGAAAGTCTTACAGGTTGGACTTCTAGCGTCAAAACCCAGGGCAAAACCACGTAATAAATCCTTCGTTTTTCCAGGACTGCCCAGGGTCCGGCTCATTTCAGCGAATCGAGCCTTGATCATGGTTTTTCTGTGCGACGAGAAGCTGGTTACCGGTGGTTCGATGGAAATTGAGCGGACAAAAACTCTAAGATTGCGCACCATATTCGGTGCCAGATGTGCGAAATCGAAACATTGGCGAATTAATTGAAACAAGAAGACCCCGGCATTAATGCCGGGGGTTTCTTCAGATGTATGCGGCAGGGGTAAAAGCCCCTGCCGGTTTCCTTTCAAGCACCCCGCCCTTAAGGGCGGGGTTTGACAATGAGGTTGTCAGTGCGAAGTGGCGGTCTTTCTTTGAATCCAGCTTTGCGCCGTCTCGCGCCTGCAAATAACGCAGGTGAGAGACGCGGAGATAAGATTCCACTTAATTCGGGCTAGATTTTCTTCATGAATAAGAACACGCACTGATGTCAACACTATACTTTGCTCAGTATTTAAAACTGAAAGCGCAAGAATGCGGAAGAAATGAAGATTTCCTCGGCCAATCCAGCGCCCAACAAGGAAATCAATGACTGGAACTGAAGCTCTTCTGTGGTTTGTGGCGTTTTACGTTTGGCACACGGCTGGTGTGACGGTCGGTTATCACCGACTTCTCGCTCACCGCAGCTTTAAGTGCCCAAAATTCGTCGAATATTTTTTGGTCATAGGCGGTTATCTGGCCTTCGAAAGTTCTCCTATCTGGTGGACGTGCCTGCATAGAGCGCATCACCGGTACACGGAGACCGAGCTTGATCCGCATAGCCCGCGCTATGGCAATAACCATGCCTACTGGTGGTGGATCTTCGGCGACAAATACCCGCCGCATCTCGATCCGAAAGTTCAATGTCCTGACCTGGTGAACGATCCGCTGTACCGTTTGCTGGAAAGAGACAACAACTGGCATACGTCTCACTTGACCAACACGGCAATTGGCTTTGGATCGCGTGGTTTGCTCTGGCTGTTTTGCGGCTGGGAGATAGCGCTGATCAGCGTTCTGACTGGGTTGTTGGTTCAGCAAGTGCCTTTTATGGTCAATCTTTTCTGCCATAAACCGAAATTGGGATACAAAAATTTCAATACAAACGACGACAGCACCAATGTACCGTGGCTGAGCCTGGTCACTCTGGGCGACAGCTGGCATAACAACCATCACGCCTATCCGGGCTGCGCGCGAGCCGGACTGCGCTGGTTCGAGTTTGATTTCTCGTACTTGACGATCAAGTTTTTGGA
>JADZFV010000618.1 GCA_020854255.1 Candidatus Melainabacteria bacterium
ATGGCTACGCAAATTTCAACTTGTTCATCGCATGCTCTTTCAGTGATACCATAAGCGGTGGCAACTCAAGTCCCAACGATCCCGACTTTGTTCATGCAATTTTCATGAATCTCAGTGACATCGGTTCACACTGAGTGCTAACCTTTCGACGACACGAATCAAGTCGTTCGTTTATGGCGAAATGACTCCTCATCTAGTGTGACAGTCATAGCGCTGTTTGGTATCAAGACGACTGCCGGTGAACTATCGGTAGTGTGCGATGGTTCACCAAACAAAAACATCGGCCGCTGGTTTCTATCCAGGAGTCCTAGAAAAATCGCTTACAGAGCCAATCTGTGAGTCATGAAACACAAAAGATATTATCCACAGACGGAAGCTATATCATATTCAGCATAGACAGGGGCATAGAGATTTATGACTAAAAGAAGACATAAACCGCTTTTATTGGCTGTGTTTGCTGCAATTACGTTATTTGGAAATGATTTACTTCTTCCGGTGCAAGTTCAAGCACAGAAGCCGTTAGAAGCAGCGACAGCCTTTGCTCTTCTCGGTCAACTTGAAGCACTAGCCAATAACCTGCCAAACAAAATCAGTTATGAAGGCAGCTCTATGGCTTTGTCAGCCATGATGTAGATTTTGAGATTGGAAAAGGGTTTTTCTCTCATTTCACAACCGTAACCTTTAGCTTGAGCGGTGCCTTACTGAATGGCAGATGCGCATTGTAATCTTGAACTTCTTTGCCGATTTTCTCAAAAACTTCCTTCTGCTGAGCGGTGGTTGAGTTATCTCTTATGCCAACGTGCAAAATCTTTTGCTCGATATCTTGTTCAGGATATTCAAAGCCCATGCGAGACTTTAATTGTCCCTTGTAGATTTGCATTCCCCAGACATAGCCACTTAGCTTACTTTCAAGCTTTTTGGGGTCAGCATAGCATTCCGCCGCGAGGTCAATTGATTTCTGCCCTTCGACAATGCCGTCTCGAAAAACCACACGGTCAATGGTTTTGGTTCCCGCTGGTAGGTTCTCACCCAACACAACATGAACATCATTGCCCCTGGGAAATGGCATTTGAAAAGTTGTCGTGGGTCGGCATTGCATCTGGACAGGGCACATGCAATGCACCCCTCTACGATCGATCGAACGAACAATCAATTCCTTGCGTCACGAAACAAGTCTGCTCCGGATACCGCGCAGCTACTTATTTGCGGCGCTTCAGCCAGCCTTTTTCATTGAGCGAAGTTCTGATCGGTTTATTCTTCGTCTTAAAATCAAAGACGGCAAACAACGCCTGGCTGGGTCTGACGCCATCCTCTTCGACAACGGCTTTGCATTCGGTGAGCAATTGCACTGTTTCCGCGTTGATGGCGCCGGCCTCCTCGAGGATGTCTACAATCGACAAGGTGGGTTCTTTCGCCAGCTTCTGGAGAGCGTCTTCATAGGCTGCAAATGTGACTTCTTTACGATTTACAAGAAATCTCAAGACTATGAATTCGATAGAAACATCGGTTGCATCCACGGGAGGCTCAGGGGTCGCTACAACCGCCTTGCCATCGCTGTGTTTCAAGTTTTGAACTCGTTCGATTTCCTTGGAGCAAAAGATTTTGGTAGCTTCTTCGTTCATGAAATTTCCTGTGTGGGTTGTGTGCGGTCAGTAAGCATGATTCAAGGCGTGGGCGAAATCTCGACGATTGACCACCATGGTCCGTGTGTTTTTCCAAGCAGGGCTGCCCAATACCAGGTAGAGATGTCGGTCCAATTACCGCCTGCATCGTCATAGATGCGTTCTTTTACGGCAAAGGACTTTCCATCCTTGCCTGCCCGGAAGCATGAGCGGCGAATGCCTTCGGCGTCCGTTTCAAGCGGTTTGTATGTGATGTCATAGCCAAGCCCGCGAAAACAATCCGACGACGGATGTAATTGCCTGGTTGGTTTTGCAACCCAGCGAATGATGATTCTCCTCTCGCCTTGAGCGAAGCATTGGATCTTGCCGGGGAATTCTTGATAGAACGCCTCGTCCGCTTTCTCTGGCGACACCTGCTGCAAGATTCGTCCATTGTACTCTTTTGGCCAGCCAGGGAAGTCATGTGTTGAAATTGAGCGATCGCTGCCTCTTGTGAAAATGGCAGGCGTCGCGATAGCAATCGCTGACAGGGCAAGAAACACGAGCATGCGCCTGTCATTAAGAATCATCTTTTTGAGACCTTTGACCGGAGCCTTCTGGGCTTTCTCCGGCCGCTTGTCATTGGCTGTCTGAGTTTCACCAGACCTTTCACTGGCAGGCAAAGCAAAATCAGGCAGGTTTACCTTTGCCTCTAGTGTTTTCTCCGCTTCTAGTGTTTCCTCCGCCGCTGGCTGTGTTTCCTCCAGCTCCGGCGTTTCCTCATCCGCTCCTTTTCTTGAAAAACGCATAGCCACAAGGACGGTCAGCCCGGCTGAAATTGCAAAGGCAACAGTACCGACCGCTTGATGGACAAACTGATCGATTGACGGATCGACCTTCAGGATTTCGGCTTCAACGAAAAACAGCGAAGTGATTCGCAATACGTTGCCCAGAAGCGCTCCCAGGACCGATGCACCAAGGACCATGGCGGCACGAAAAAAATTCAACTCCAGTACCGAGGAAAGGACGGCACCAATGAAAAGTGCAAACCAGAGCATTTTGATGCCGCTGCAGGGTGCATCAATCTGCACCAGATGCTCGCTCCATACAAGCGTTGTCCCGTCTGCGACGGTAGGAAAGCCGACCATTGAGATCAGCGGCGCGGCAATTTTTCCGACTAAAAGACGCAATGGATAACCACTGTAAAAATTGAGAGAAGAAACAATGGGCAGGGAGAACAAGAGCAGGAGCCAACTTCCCACGTCCATTTTGAATTTGCCGCCATGACTGTCGATCAAACTGCCGATTGCCAGGACGGCAAAAATTGCACTCAGTAATTTTGGCGCAAACGGCCAGGTGGCGATATAGGCGAGCAGGCAAAAAATGGATGAGAGCGGGATTTTGTAGTGCGAATGTTTTGTGGGTTTGGTGGATTTGCTGAACTGCCCGCGACGGCTCAGCACAACGGCTACAAACGCAATCAAGCTGAGCACGCCGAGCGGTTCGTCGGATTTATCCAAAATCCTTTCGACATACCAGATACTTACAGGCCAGAAGACACAAAAACAAAGCGCCAGCAAGCCTGGAATGCTCATGCCTTCTTGACTCTCACTTTCCTCTTGTTGCGAAGGGCAAATCCGAGCCCGAGCATACCGACCCCGAACAATAGATATGTGTCGGACTCAGGAACCACAGGCGAAGCCACTTCGCCCGCCTTGTCAGAGGAGATTGTTTGAAACTGCGTGTCGCGCTCACCATCGTCTGCGACTTCGTCATCACTAAACTCGTCTGCACTGTCGCGGTCGTTCTTCAGCGCGTTCTGTTTGTATTTCCTTTCCTCTTTGGCGGCTGCAAAGTCACCTCTTTCTGCGCGACTGCGGATCGGGACTTCTCTGAAGTCGGCAATTGCTGGTTCTTCGTCTGACTTCATCTTGCCGATCGATTTCGCTCCAGATTCTTCGAAGAAATTCAAGTCCTTGCCTTGCAAGTTTCCGCCGCCGCCCGCTTGCATGTTTGGTGCCATCGCTTTTGGCGCCGGTGAGGCGACAGGCTCGTTGTTGCCAGCCGGTGGAGCAAATGACTCCGTTGAAGAGCCGGCAAACAGGCCGCCCCGTCTCGAACCGGCGCTGGAAAATTGATCGCCCAGGCTGGGAGCGGCGCTGGCAAATAGACCACCCTGGCTCGAACCGGCGCTGGCAAACGGATTGGTCATCGAACCTGTGTTGCCCTGAGCTTCGCCGCCTTGCGGGCCGACACTGCCATTGGTTGCACCTTCCAATATTTGAAATTGCGCCTGGCGCGGAGCATTGTAAGAGCCCAGGTTTGCTTGCGCATCGGAAGAATACCTGGAACTCGCGCTCGCGCGAGATTCCAGCTCTGCCATTTTCTTAGCCCTAAAAGGTTCGCTCTTACTTTCTTGCATCGCCATCATTGGTGCAAACTTGCTGACATCAAGCATGCGAGCCGTGCTCAAGCTCATCGGACGCTCGGGCATTTTCAGTTGAAAGCCCGGCTTGGAATCCTTCGGGCCTAACATAGACAGGCTCATGCTTGATCGCCTTTGAGCAATGGGCTCGGTGATGATGGCACTGGAGAATGCCGTAACCAGATGGTACTGATTGGACAGTTGAACTGCCTTGCGAGCATAGCTGCACCTGTGTCCGCTATGCACTGTCTGAATCTTGGAGATCTCATCGAAGGCGACCAGTCGTGCCAGCGCGGTGCCGGCCTTTGGAATGTGTTCGCTCGTGGCGTTCTTGCGGAAGTACTCAATGCCACCTGTTGAGGCATTGGCTGTCGAGTTGCGCCACGTCTCAAAAAGGCGGTGCAAATCAGACTGCACGTCGCCGCCGCGATCTACGCGAACCAGTCCCGGGCACGCGTACAGTCCGGACAAAATTTCATTCGGTCCTGCCGCGACAGCAAAATCATAAAGCAATGGCTTCTTCAGCCGGCGGAAATTCAATTCCAGCCGTCTGTCTAGTTTGCCCGCAATTGGCTGCGCTGCATGCAACCACAAGACGGCGGCATTCGGGTTGTTCATTGCCGTGGACAGTTCTGCCGACACATAAGGCAAATTGATCTGACCGCCGGCACATGAAATTTGTCCGATGCGCTTCAAAAGCGCTGCGCGCGCTGCGGTCGTTTCTGCAAACTGATTGACATTGGTCATCAACCGAGCATCCATATCGGTGCCTGCCATCAATCCGGCTTGTCTATTCGTGTCATTGGTCATCAGCCCGTCGCGCACATATACCAGCTTCAAAGGCATATCCGCCGGCAGTTGTCCGAGTTCTTTCAATACCGACGTGAAGTGCGGCGACATGCCGTTGGATCCGTCAATAACAACCGTCAATTGATTTGGTTTGGGATAGGTTTTCTTCTTGATCGTCTCGCCCACGTAAGTGGCAAATTCACTACCGATCACCTGCGTGATTTTCGGATCACGCTCAACGCTTACAACCGCGCCAAATCTCGCTAATTCGGGAGTGGTGAGCGTGCCGTCGATGCTGCAGTTAAGTTGTCCGCTTTTTGCTTTCAATTCCCTGGACGAAGATGACAGAGTCCTGTCGGCCTTTAAATTTAATGTTGTTGGAATGTCGACCTGAAAATTGCGCTCTTCAAATGTGGGCAATGCAAGATCGACCTTATTCATTTCGCTGACTGCCAGGGGCGCAATGATGTTCAATCGAACACCAATTTTGCTTTCGGGCGCAACCGGATACAACTGAAGCAGAACTCTGTCGGCACCGCATGTGCTGACCAGAAGCGGATCTTTCTTGTCGGCTACGGCAGCGCGATAACGCCTGCGCGCCATGCTGCGACCCATTACTGTGGCTTCTCTTTCTGTGCCGTCCACGATCAGAAAGGCGTTTGTGATCACAGCACCGGGTGGCAAAAGAATTTTCGAACGCACTTCGCGGTCATATTTGGAAGTATTTCCAAAAGTGACATTCCACATCAGATCCGCTATACAGGAATTGCTGTCCACAAAGCCGGCCAGCTTCGACTCGTTCATACTCAATCCGCGCGCCACTCCGCTTACGGTCTCTCCGGCAATGTCCGGATCTTGATCGAATTCGTCCTCGACATTCGGCTCTTCGGATTCACCATCCGAGAGTAGTCCCTGATTTTGTCTGGTCGCGCGCAAAGACGCAGGCAATGGCACGCTGTTGAAAGGCTTGCCCGTAACTCTGTAAAAGATCTCGCGTGCTTCATTGACGCTGGTCGGATTTTTCACTTCATAAAGCGAGCCGAGAATATCAGTCGCTCTTCCTGAACGCTCATAACAGGCACGCAGCATCACTTCCTGACTGCCGAAAGAGCGCAGCCATTCAATCGCTTTGACCGGCTCTTTTGAATGCGCCGCCTCACCGATATGCATGCGCGTCAAAGTCGAGGGCAATTCGACAGCGACCACTGTGCACAAGATGATCAGATGTCCGATATGCTCGAGCTGGTGCCCGTCAAAATAAGTCTTGTGATGGCGCGACAGATGAACCGCATACTTGCTGGACTTCCAGAGAGCAGGAATGGCAAGCAAAGGAGAGAG
>JADZFV010000619.1 GCA_020854255.1 Candidatus Melainabacteria bacterium
TATCTGGTGCATCCAGGCGCCCGGGAAATCAAGCAGTGGGTCGAGCAACGGCAGAAGGTTTTCGATAATCTTCAAAGTGTCCTCTCCGATTTCCGCGAAGCTCAACTTTATCATCGCGATTTTGTTTTATCTGGCGATGTGCGTCACGCCGATGATTTCAATGAAGCGGTTGCACGAGTGAACGAACGTCTTTTTTCGCTGCGCACTTTGGATTCTGATGACACTCCCACCGCCGAGCAATTCAGACGGCTGGAAAACGAGTTGGAAAGCTCGATTACATCTTTGCGTTCGGCAATGAATTTACGCAGGGATAAAAATGCTAAGCCGGCACATTTGTTGGAGCTGTCTGACAATGCTCTCGTGCAATCCAATGCCGCCGCCGCCGGGGTAGAGCGATTGGAGAACGAGCAGATGAAGCTCCTCGAACAGCGCATATTGCAGTATAGTTCTCTGCCAAATTATCAGGTGTTGGTCGGCGTGCTCTTAATCACGTTTCTGGCTTTACTTGGACTGGGGACCTTCCTTATGTCCAAGAACTGGCAGAACTCGGTCGAGTCTTTGAAAGAGCGAAATCAGCTTTTGGAAGACCATTTGAGTTCCGCCCAGGCGCACCTTGATAAGCTGGCAAACAAAGATTTGCTGACTGAGGTGTTGAATGTCCGAGGCCTGGAGCAGGCGCTGTTGGCAGAACAAAATCGCGCCGGCCGAGCCGGCGCACAACTCGTGGGCATGCTGCTCAACATAGATAATTTCAGGCGTGTCAACGAGGGACTCGGCCATGCCGTCGGTGATGTGATTTTGAAGGAGCTTTCCAGGCGTATCGGCAATACACTTCGCCCCTCTGATCACATCGGTCGCATAGGGCGCGATGAATTCCTCGTGCTGCTTCCCGACACGCAATTGGCATATGCCATGAAAGTTGCCGAAAGAATTCGGTTGTCCGTTTCCGACAGCCCGCTTCGCAATGCTTCCGACTTGATTCACCTGACTGTCAGTGCTGGAGTTGCGACACTGCCTCAAAAGGTATCTTCTCTGGAGGAAGTTCTTACTCTCACGCGCTCTGCTCTTAAGCGCAGCAAACTCTCGGGCAAGAACAAAGTATCAGTGGCACGCGATGGCGCATCAGAAGATGAAAGCCCGATTACAAGAGATATCGTCGACGTCTTGTGTGATGCCAGTGCCTTCCGAACTGTTTTTCAACCGATTATCGATCTCTCGACTGAGCAAGTCTCCGGCTACGAAATTCTCTCTCGTGGACCCGATGGTGCTTTTGAGAGTCCCGCGGATTTCTTCAGAGTCTGCGTGGAAAACAATATTCTCACCACCGTAGATCTTTCATGCGTCAAGATGTGCATCGCTGCCACCACAGGCGTAAAGCAGAATATGCGCTTTCACTTGAACATTTTTCCCTCAACTCTTCTTGACACTCCAATTGAGCAATTGCTATCCCTATTTCCGGCCCAACAAGATGGGCGTGTTTTCTGCGTGGAAATTAGCGAGCAGCAATTTGTCGGCGACCCTGCCTATATGCGCGATCACGTCAATGCGCTCAAGCAAGCAGGAATTCTGGTCGCAATCGATGACGTGGGATTTGGCAGAAGCTCTCTGGAAAGTCTGATTCTGTTGGAGCCTGATCTGGTAAAAGTAGATCGTAAGTATGTAGCAGGTGTTTCAGTTGAGCCGGCTAAAGCCCGACTGATGAAACGGCTGGCCAACGTCGCTAAATCACTTGGCGCGGAGATAGTGGCAGAAGGCATAGAGAACAGAGATGACATTCCGGTTCTAAAGGAAATCGGCGTACATTATGGACAAGGCTGGCTCTTTGGCGAACTTCTGGAAGTTCTTCCCGGGACGCCTGCGTCGCGCAGAGCGAGCGACCAGGTAGGAGAAACAGCGTGACGCAAGAGTTAGTTCAAGTCGCGACAAATGATGAAAAATTCGCCATCGACGATGTAATCGGTTCGGGATGGTTGGTGACGAAGAAACAATGGTGGCCTTTACTATGCATCCTGGGCGTAAACGGATTGGTGGCGTCGCTGGTTCCGCTTGCAAGTTTTGTCATGGGATTTGGCGGCGCCATGTCTATGGATAATATTGGATTGCAGCTGCTCATGGGGTTTCTCAGTGCAGTGGTTGCCTTCACTGTCGAAATCGGCATGATGAATGTATATCTCATGGCGCTGGACGGAAAGAAAATCAATGCAGACGATTGTTTTCGATGCATCAAATTCCTGCCCAGCTATTTTGTTGTTGCATTGCTTTCGAGAATGGCTATTGGTCTCGGATATTTGTGTTTCATCGTACCCGGCGTCATTTTGCAAATATCATTTCAATTTGCCGGATATTTTCTTGTTGAGAAAAAGCTGGGGCCGATTGCCGCTCTTAAAGCAAGTTGGATGATTTGCGATGGAGCTCGCTGGCAGCTCGTGTTGCTTGCTGTCGTCAGCTATTTCATACACGTGTTTGGTGTGCTTTGCTTTCTAATTGGTGCCATTCCTGCCTTTATGGTTAACAGTCTGGCGAATGCTGCCACCTACAGATCTCTTCTGGCAAAGACGCCGGCGCTGGCACATTTAATGCCTCCGCCGCCTCCGCCGCAATTGAGTGAAGAAGCCGTGCTCGAGCTTTTGGATTATGATTCATGGCCGGAACATCTAAAGGTCAGCGCGCAAACACCGGGAACTCAAACACCGGGAACGCAAACACCTGAGGCAGCAGCTGAAACACCAGCTACACCATTGGAAGCACCGCCAGCGTCAGTTGAGACGCCGGTTGCCCCAGCAGCAGCACCGGCTGCTGAACAACCGCCTGAAAAGCCGGAATCACCCCAATAGGTCATTGGTAATTACGGATGTACAGATTCGTCCCTGTGGGCACGAGTCTCATCCTGCCGCTACCAATTTGGTGAAGCATTTGAGAATTCAAATTGTTTTCTGTTTCGGACATTCTATTTGCGCGTTCGCGTGCATCACGATCGTAATTTTCAGCTTGCTTTTGAGCGCGTTTCAATAGGGCGTCCGAATCTTCCTTCGCCTGCTTTCGAATAGCATCGGCATTCTGTTGCGACCAGGCTCTGTATCTGCGGCGCCAAACCAAAGAATTGTTGGCAGCTTCTTCCCCTTGATCACGAATTTTCTTTGCGTCCGCGCTGGCGCTGTTCATGATGGAGTTGCGCTGACCGGTACTGTCAGCCGTTCGCAAGCCGGCATGCATCTCAGCTTGCTTGTGAATTCTCTCTGCCGCCTGCTGGCGCTGTTCTTCTTCTCTTCTCAGCTCGGTCTCTTGCTTTCCCTCTGCCGCCTTCTCTCTGTCGAAGGGCTTGGCGTGCTGCTCGTAGGCACCGATTGCTGCCTCTGATTGTTCAGCGATGATTGTTCCCGGTCCGTAGTGGATGCAGAGGTGATACTCGCGCAGCGCCTCTTCGACTTTTCGAAGGCGCATAAGGGAGTTGGCCAGACAATAGTGCAGGCGGGGATCCTCTTTGTTTGTGACTAAGGCTTTTTGGAATGCCTTGCGCGCGGCTTCAAAATTTCCCTGATTGTAATGTTTGAGCCCGTCGCTGACATCGGACGCCAGGGCTGGCCCGATTGTGAGCGTAAAGAGAAGGGATACTGAAATAATGAAACTTGGCGGGCGGGCTTTCTCGGACATATATGGGTGTCTCCGCGGCTACAAACCCTATTATTGCACGACTCTGCGATCCCAAGCGGGTATACTGCAGAGCGCCGATGAGAAGCTTTTTTTGCAGAGGAAAACCGATGGCAGTGCGCAATTCTCTACTTGTTCTTTTTACCGCCTCATCTGTTATTGTGCCGCCCTGCATTGCTGATACGAGTACCGCATCAACTGCGGCCGGTTCTCCGCCTGCTGCAAGTTCCACGGCAACAGGCAGCAACTTGCCTTTCGACAGCTCCAACTCGTCCAGAGGGACCAGCGCCGACAGTAGTCGCAAACCAATTACCGGACTCAATCCACCAGGTGCTTCCGCATCGCTGCAAGGAAATATTCAAGGTGGTGCCCCTGTTATTCTGCAGGGATTGCATGACATCGCAGTGACTGTCCATCATCTTCAGGAGATGCTGAAAGGCTTGCTCTATGAAGCGCAACGCCAGGACATGGTTGTGGTTGCCGAGCCTGATGTTATTGGGCCGATAGTAATGCCGGCCATCCCTAACCCTTCCGGCATGATGTCTATGGGGTACTTGCCGCCGCGGAAAAAATGGGTCGACTATTTCATGGCGCAAATCGAGGAAATCATTCCCATGCTCGATCATGAGATCAACTCGTTGCCCAGACCGGACGCAAGCGACACCGCATTGCAGCAAGCTTACATTGA
>JADZFV010000620.1 GCA_020854255.1 Candidatus Melainabacteria bacterium
AAGAAGTATTCGATGGGCTTCGAACAGGCAAAGGACCGATGCGAAAGAAGGCGATGCAAACCGACGGTAACGCCCAGCGTATGCCAGATGTAAAACAGCACAAACAGTGCCAGGAACTCGAACATTTCGCGCCCGCCCATAGAAAGATGTGATGAGCCCTTAATCTCTCAAAGCTCAAAATTTTAAGTGGCTGTAAAATTGGCTCTAGAATTGGCTCTAGAATTGGCTCTAGAATTAGATTCTAGTGCTTAAAAACAATCTGCAGCATGTTGATTACAATTTGTAGTCATACAACTACAATATCACAAAAGCACGGCAAAAAGCGCCGCGCAAAAGGTTCCGAAACAAGCAATTGGACGAGCACACGCCCTGGCCCGCCCCGAGGCACCTGACAACTGGGCAAGACGCGGATTCTAAGTTACAATATATGTATTCGCCGGCTTCGGATTTGCTGCGGATACCCTTTTTACAGCCGCAAAATCAGGAATGCTCGCTGGGCCATCAAATCCTTGATCCTCAATGCTTCGAGGATTGATAGGGCACGTGGAGCAGCGCTAGCTGTTGATAACAAATTCTCATTCTCCAGCACTATCCATCTAAAAAGCAGGCGCTTTTGTAAACCGGGATAGGGCCGTGAAAATTCTTCTTGTCGAAAGTAGCTCTGAGCAGACAACTGCTGTCTGCACCGCCCTTGAGCGTCATGGATTAAAGATCTGCGTTGCCTCCAGCGTAGAGCAAGCACTCGTACAACTTGCACAAAATAGCGTGGATGCCATTCTCCTTGATATTTTTCTATTGCCTGATGGTTCCGGCACCCAGTCCTTTTATCGCATTCAAGCAAGTGCAGCCGGAATACCGATTGTGGTCTTCACAGCGCAAAACGATCATGAATTGGCGCTGCAGTTCGTAAGAGATGGAGCCCAAGATTTCCTGGTCAAGGGCATTGCCAGTGATGACTCTGTTGCGCGCTGCCTGCAATACGCTGTCGAGCGAAATCGGGTTGAAGTGGCATTGCGCAATGGCGAAGAACGGCTAAAAGTAATTCTGGAAAATTCATACGACGCATTCATCTCGATGGACTCAAAGAGACTGATCACAGATTGGAATGCTCAGGCAGAAAGAACCTTTGGCTGGAATAAAAACGAAGCGCTCGGACAAAATCTATCGTTTATTGTTCCCCAGCATTTGCGCCGACGCTACTTGCGCGATATAGAGGAATTTTTTGCTAATCATGATGGAAACCTGCTTAAGACAAGCAAAGAGCTGGTCGCAAAACACAAAAATGGAAGCGAGTTTCCGATCGAAATGACGGTTTTCCGCGTCAAAGAGGATGCGCACTACATTTTTTGCACCTTTGTCAGAGACATCACAGCACAGAAACAGTCGAGTGCAGAGTTGGAACATGTCATTCAAGAACGCACTCACATGCTCATGCAAAGCAATGAGGAGTTGCATCAATTTGCCAAGATCACGGCGCACGACTTGCAAGAACCCTTGCGAACGATACAAGGCTTTGCCCGTTTGTTGGCAGAACATTGCAATGATAAATTAGACAAAGACGGCAACGAGTTTGTCGAATACATACTGGACGGCGTGCAGAGAATGCAGCTTTTGATCCAGTCTGTTCTTCTGCATTCGCAAATTCCCACCGAGTCAGTGCCAAATTCCTTCGCCGATTGCAATTCGGTTTTAGACGAGGTGTTGAGCAATCTCAGCGCCACACTGACGGAAACTTCCACCAATCTGGAAGTGGGCGCTTTGCCCAATGTCGCCGTGGAGCGAACGCAAGTGATTCAGCTCTTTCAAAATCTGCTCAGCAATTCGATCAAGTATCGCAGTGAGGAATCACCGCAAATTTCTATAAGGGCAGAAGCGGGCGCGAATGAGTGGCTCTTCTCGTTTGCAGATAATGGCATCGGCATCGATCCGAAATACTCGGGAAACATTTTCGACATGTTTTCCCGTCTCAACGGAAAGACAAAGTATCCGGGGGCAGGTATCGGTCTTGCAATTTGCAAAAAGATCGTGCTTTCCCATGGTGGAAATATATGGGTTGATTCAAAATTAGGGCAAGGATCAATATTCTTGTTTACCTTGCCTGCGGTAAGAAAAGGTAGGAAAAGTAAAATGACTGGCTTTATTGAAATACTCCTGGTTGAGGACACACCGTCAGACGTTCGTCTGACACAAGAGGCGCTCAAGCACGCCACTTTCAAACACACTCTCACCGTCAAAAATGACGGCGTTGAAGCAATGGAATACTTGAAAGAAATCAAAAACACTGCAGGCGGCAAATTGCCGGACATCATATTGCTTGACCTCAACATGCCGCGCATGAACGGTCACGAAGTGCTTGCAGAAATCAGCAGTGATACAGGCTTGCGAGATATTCCTGTCGTTCTTCTAACGGTTTCGGAAAGAGAGGAAGACATCATGGACGCGCTTCGCTCCAAGATGAACTATTACATCGCCAAACCTGTCACCGGAGAAAAACTTTCAACTCTCATCAATTCGATCCACGACTTGCAGCATAAAGACCAGGCGCACGACAAAGTGCCTACGAATGAAGAGGTGCACATTCGGCTCGTACTGGCAGGCAATCCGCATACATCCGAAGTAGCATTGAAAAAATTGGCGGAAGATCCTAATGAGCGCGTGCGCAGTCGCGTTGCTGAAAATGCAAAACTTCCATTGGAAATTTTTCTCAAACTGGTAACGGACCCGAGTATCGAAGTGCGCACCAGCATAGGTGAAAATCCTAACGCACCTGACGAGATTTTCGAACTGCTGGCCAGGGATACAAGCGACGATGTGCGCCTGGCGCTTTCCGAAAATTCAGTGCTGCCAACTCACCTATTGAAGGCGCTAGCTGCCGACGACAATATGTTCGTTGCCTCGAGCGCACAAAAGACACTGGAAGGGATAACCCAAAAGTAATCCACGCTCAAGCCTTTTGCGCGGTTCACAATTTCTCTTGTGAAAAAACAAAAAGAGAAGAAAGACGACCCAAAATGATCTAGTGAGACCAGAACATGAGCAAACTACTGATAGGTAACATCGACACAGAAGCAAGCGAAGAAGGCATTCGACAATTTTTTATGCCAATCATGAGTCAAGTTGTTTCGGTTGATATTCCTCTCGATCCAAGAACCGGCAAAAACAGAGGATATGCCTACGTTATGTTGAGAACCGATGTGCAAGCCGAAAATGCCGTGCGAGAATTGCACGGCAAACCATCTTTGGGCCGCAACATGACCATAACAATTGTTGAGCAAGAACCAGTCAAAGGTAAATGGTACAAATTCGGCGCGCCGTAAGCGCATCCGATCGAATATACTTTGCCGCGCGCCTGAGCGCGCCGCATATACGCCTGCACGTCAGCGCATACATACGATCTAAAAATAAATGAGCCTGCCCCCGGAAATCTTTACCTTTTGGGCTAAATAGTCAAAAATAGCGTCTGAGAATTTGCACCTTATGCAAAATTTGCGGGATAAGCGCTATGAAAGTCGTTCTGGCTGAAAAACCCTCTGTTGCACGCGATATCGCGTCAGTTCTTGGCGCTGGGACAAAGCGCAACGGCTATTTCGAGGGCAATGACTACGCCGTTACATATGCGTACGGTCACCTCGTCACAATTGCTGAGCCTGAAGAAATGAACCCAGCCTGGGGTGGTCCGTGGAGAATGGCACAACTGCCCATGATTCCTGACCAGTGGAAATACAAGGTCGTTGACAAGACTGTCTCGCAGTTCAACGTCATTAAAAATCTGTTTTCAGACCCAAAGACAACGTCGATTATTTGCGCGACAGACGCAGGAAGAGAAGGTGAACACATCTTCCGGCTCATATATAAGCTGTCCGGCAGCAAGAAGCCGGTCGAGCGCCTCTGGATAAGTTCGCTTACCGCAGATGCAATTCGCGATGGTCTTGCCAATTTAAAGTCATCAGAAGAATTCGACAATCTCGCCAATTCCGCTACTGCTCGAGCGCATGCCGACTGGGTGGTAGGGCTCAATTTCACGCGCGCATATACTGCAATGAACAGGC
>JADZFV010000621.1 GCA_020854255.1 Candidatus Melainabacteria bacterium
CCTACGACTGCATTTTTTTCGACAATGCATCCTTCATATATGCCGCAACTGCCCCCTATGAATGCCCCGTCTTCAATAATTACCGGCGTGCTGTTGGGTGGTTCGAGAACGCCACCGATTACGGTGCCGGCACCAATATGTACGTTTTTTCCGACCTGCGCGCACGAGCCCACCAAGACCAGCGAATCTATCATGGAGCCTTCGTCTACGTATGCGCCTATGTTGACGAAACTGGGCGCCATGATTACTACTTTGGGTGCGATGTACGAACCTTTGCGTACGGAAGAATAAGGAACGATGCGGTTTTGTGCAGCTGTCAAAAGTTTGAGAGGCACTTTGTCAGCAAACGGGCCCTCTTCCATTTTTTCTACAGGGCGCAAGCGGAAATACAGAAGAATAGCCTTTTTTACCCAGGCATTTGCTCTCCACTCATTGCCCACTTTCTCAGCGGTGCGAATTTTGCCTTGATCGAGCGCCTCGATCACTTCTTCGACCACTTTGATAGCTTCGGCTGGCGGGCTTTTCGCTTCAAACAGCTCTTCAATTTGTTGTTCGAGATTGGTGGTTTGCATGATTGCTATTTTTTTGCCTCGAAGTGCTTTACCAGGCGCTTGGCCGTTTCAGCCAGAACGGCGGTGCCTACGTACAGACCACTTTCATCCAGGTCGAATGTAGGGCTGTGGTGCAGGCGTTGATCGCCTTTTATTTCGCCACCCAGGAACATAAAGGCTCCCGGTACCTTTTGAGCGAACATGGAAAAGTCTTCGCTCCATGTTTTGGGCTTCACCGCGATCACATTTTCTGCGCCTACCAGGTCGATGGCTGCGCGTTTCATAACTTCTGCAATTTCGGGATCATTAACTGTAGTGGGATAACCCATCTCGTAGCGAATCTCATAATCGCCGCCCAGCATGCGGGCGATCGAGCAAGCCTTTTCCAGCTCTTCAATAATATGTTTGCGCACCAATTCATTGAAGGTTCTGAAAGTGCCTTCCAGAACTACTTCTTCAGATATGACATTGCCGCGGCTGGACGAACTATGAATTGAACCGATGGTGATGATCGCCGGATCGAGGGCGGAGACGCGGCGGGAGACTATTTGCTGTACAGCTTGCACAACTTGCGCAGCCAGAACGACAGCGTCGATGGTCGTCTCCGGATAGGCTCCGTGCCCTCCGACGCCTTTGATTTTAATTGTGAAACCATCGGCAGCCGCCATGACAGGTCCGGGCATAATTGCCACTTTACCGGCTTCGATAGTGGCATCCATGTGCAAACCGATGACGGCCGTGACACCATTTAAGGCATCATCTTCGAGCATGCGATAAGCGCCTGATTTGCCTTCGTCGTCTCCGAATTCTTCAGCCGGCTGCATGAGCATGCGAATGCGCCCGCCGGTTTCCTCGCCAGTGAGAATCTCTGCGGCAGCCAATCCACAGGAGACATGTGCGTCGTGCCCACAAGCGTGCATGACCCCTTTGTTCTTTGAAAGGTAAGAGGCCTGGTTGGTTTCTTCTATGGGCAACCCATCCATGTCGGCTCTGACGGCAATGGTGATTCCGTTGTAGTTTTTGTCGTTTTTGCCGAAATCCGCCACCACGCCGGTTTTTCCGACGCCTGTCTTTACACTGTAGCCAAGCTGAGCTAGCTTTTCGGCTGAGAGTTTTGCCGTCTCGAATTCATGAAAGCTGAGCTCGGGATTGGCGTGCAGGTGCCGTCTCAATTCGACGATTTTGGGCTGGAGTTTCTTCGCTTTCTCCAGCAGGCAGGAGGTTGATGACATGGTCCTTGTTTCACTCATTTGGTTTCTACTCTGATGCGCGTGACATTGATAGGTTTTATCGACAGCCGTTAGACTGCGCTAACTACGCGAAGAATTGCGGTTTGCCGCCGCCTCTGTTCGTCGGAACATTGTTGAGCGCTTCTTCTACGATTGTCGAGGCGATGTTGATCATGGCCATGGCAAGCGCTGTTTTTTGTTCGTCAGTGAACTCGGCTTTGTACTCGTCGGCAAATTTTGTGATAATCCGTTCTGCTTCTGACTTAAGCATGAGAAATTCTCCCGTCTTTAATTGCGTAGTTTGCGTGAGCTAAACAGAAAAGAGGGTTGAAAACACCCTCTTTTGAGAAACGAGATGAAGTTTAGCGCGAAAGGTCAGGCTTCTGTCACTAATTTGAATAATCGGTGAAGCCGAGACTTGCTTTAGAGAAGAAAAGCTTGAAGACGGCCAGACAACCGTAAAATGTTTCGAAAAGGCTGTCCGTGGCTGTTTTAGCTATCCTGGGAAGATTGGTAGAGAAGCGGCTATCAAAAGATGCAATGCCCATTTGTTTGAACTGGATTTCTTCGAGCAGGTCGGACAGAGACGCATAATCGATGCATTCGCGAATATCGGAGCGTTTTTCAGGCAAGCCTCTGTAGCGTTCTTTCGGGCATTCCAGAGGCGATTTGCGCAAGACGTCCAATGCTTCGATACGCGAGCGCGTTATGTTGGCTGGTTTTGTGAAAACCGGCAGTGCCCCTGTCATATCTTGTCCGTTGTGGCCATTGCCGACTTTGAAACGATTGGTTTCGGCAACTTCGATTTCATTGAGAATTTTGTTGCGCCATTGCATGCGCGTAATCTGCTCTCTGAGAAACGCCGGCGCCATGAAAGGCGCTCTGGCTGCGGTTTCCTTCTGGGATGCCAGTTGCTCGAGCATTGAGTCGGCGTCGAATTCCGACTCGAGAATTGCATAGGCGTGCAGAAACGAAGCAGGCGATTGCATATCATCCCCTCGAAAGTGTGTGTGTGTAAAACGGCGTAAGCCCTTGTGAGATTGATGCCCTCTTGGCAAATATGGCTAAACGGCTGACAACCCCGGCGTAATTTGCCCGAGTCCAGAAAAGCTTATCTATAAAAGGTTTAGGGCTGGATTTCGGGTCGAGTTCACTAAGCCGTGTGTGAGTTGATTGGCAGCATTTCTTGTTTTCAAGCGCGAAATACCATCATTGGCGGTAGAAAATGGAGAAACGTACCGGTAATGATGGTAAATCGCCGATGGCAACTGGTTTTTGGTTCTTCAAGCCCAGTAGCAACTGGTTGTTCGACATACTAAAAGATTTAGTATAAACGGCGAAAAATGGAGAAGAGAGGGTCGATGCTGTGCATCTCGCCTCTCTTCTCGCGGTGTTGTGCGGTAGCAATCAAAGCAGGACCCTCCTCAACTGGCGCTTGGTAGCGACGTGGTTGAGCAGGTCTGCTCCGTGATCGCGATGCGCACCTGATCGGTGACGTTCTCGGGGGTCAACGGATTGAGGTCATCGACCCAGATCGGCTTGCCGACGGTCACGGTTGCTCCCTTACGCCACTTGAAACCCATGGCACCGTAAGGTCCACCAGCGGTTTTTGCGTCGCGTCCATGGAAGCAAATGTGAATCGGGACGATGCCCACCTTCTCCGTGTGTCCGAGCTTCTCGCATGCGCCGATGGCGATGAGAGCCGAGCCCTTCTTGAACGGAAGGTATTCACCGGTGCCGCTGATCTTGCCCTCAGGAAAGATGACGAGCGGGTCGCCCTTGAGAAGGACGTTGATGGCGGGCTCGAGAACCGTCTTACCACGAGAACGATCGACTGCGAAGCAGCCGAAAGCACCCATGACGACAGCTTTGAGTCCCGCGAGCCCGCGCATTTCTTCGTAGGCAGTCATGTAACGGGGATACCGTTTCATGACTGAGAAGATCACCGGCGCGTCAAACATACTCGAGTGGTTGGGACAGAAGATGACCCGGCCTTTCGGCTTGAGGTTCTCTGCACCCACGATACGAATCCGCCCAACCTGGATGAACATCCAGAGCTTAGCAAGGTATTTGCCAAGGAACTGGAGCGGGCGGAAGGTATACGGGATGAAACCACTCGTCAAACACTGGTTCACATAGTCACGGAAGCGCTTCCGCCAGGTACCGATGAAGCCCTTAATGACCTGTGAGCCTCGGATAAAGTGCTTTTTCACAGGTAGCTCCTTTTGCATCTCGGACAAGGACAGTCCGAAACGCGGTTGGATGGTTTTTGTGTCGAAAGGTCTGCTCAGACGTGCTTGGAGCGCCGTGAGAACAGGTATGGACACAGCGAAGTGTTGTGCGAATGCATATCTTCCGAATCAGTACAATTCAGCTGACTGGTCAACTGAACTAACTGTGTTATCGAGCTTGTTTCGCGCAATTCCTAACTTCTACACGACTCAATCCACACTTCCTGAGGGAAGGTGGAAAAAGAAGTGAATAGGTTCGGATAGGTGTCTCTAGGGGAGGTTGCGTGAAGTGAAGTGAAAACGGAAGGTAACCATAAGCTAACAAAGCTAAGAGCTGTAAAAATAGGCTTAGCGCAACTGCGCCATTCACTTTTTCTTTAGAATCCTGACAACCTGCGTTCTCCAAGCCCTGGCGGTGCCCTGGTTGGTTTTCAAGAATACCCCAAAATACGAATGCGCCGACCTGTTGATAGATGCCAAGCGGTGGGGCGTGCAGAGTTTATCTCTCGCGTAATCGCGTTCAACCTTGATTACCCGACAAAATTTGCTCAGACACTGGCCTTTAGGAATTTAGTACTGGTTCGAAGTAGTCTCATGACATCTGTTCAATTTTTTCCGTCTGGCTACTCCTAATTCCAAGTCAAAGCAAATAACCGTGTTTTAGTGCGAAACTATTGTGTCTTTCCCTCAACCGGAGAGATCAGTAGCCGTTTGCACTTGATGCTTTGGGATGAAGTCAGGAAGCGCTAACTCGCGGATCTCTTAAGCTCGCACTTGAGGGATATAGTCACAACGGCAAGTAGTGCCAGGAGGTTTCGAATGTCAGGAAATGTCATTGCCAGGCGCCTGTTCAAGTCGCTTGCGCTATTCATCCTGCGTTCGGCACCGCAAAAGGAGGCGAATCAAGACAAGGCTCATCTGGAAGTGGAACGCAAGTTTCGCTTGTTCGACGGTGAGATTGATGATCTTGAGACTCGCCTGCCCAAAAGCGGTTACCGACCGAAAGGCGAGTTGACGATGACCGACACTTTCCTGCCCGCCATGAAAGACGAAGACATGATTCGCATTCGTGTTGAGTCTGAAGGCGAAGCAAGACGTCGTTATCTAACCCTGAAAGATTGGGCGATGATTGACGGCGAGCGCGAAAGGCGAGAACAGGAAGGTGAAATCGGGCTTTTGGCAAGCATCGTACTCAGATTGGTCGGCAGACTGGTCGAAGGTGCATCGCCTCTGTCATTCAGCAAGGTTCGCCGGTCTTACTCGTCTGTGCGACCTGACTCCGGCACTGGCTCGGATGTTCAGGTGGTCGTATCCGTCGACCGGGTGAAAGGACTTGGAGTCTACAGCGGCGCCTATCTCGAAGTGGAAATCATCGTCGCCATTGGCGGAGATGTGAAAGCCGCTCGCGAGAGAATTCGCACTGAAGTCTTCGAGTTGCTCGGCGAACATCGGGATTTCGTTCCGCGGTCGTACCACGACATGCTGAAGGAAGCAATGGTGTAACTGAGTTGTTCATGTAGAAGGCGACATGGTGTCGCCGGTATGTAGGCGCTTCTCCGGGTGGAGGAGCGCTTTTCACGTTGGCGACATCTCTGCCGCTGACTTAACCAGGACCGGGGCTTTGCACGGTCCAGAAAGTAGGAGTCACATCATGTCTACGAAAAGTCAAACCACAAATGAACGGGGCAAGGGCGGTTCACGCCTGAACGAGCCTGTGTTCGAGGTCGTCGACCTCGAGGCTCAGTCCCCAGCAGAAGAGGCCTTCGGAGAAATCTTCGACTCTCGCCTCATCGGTCAGCCCGAAGCTCGCCAGATCGCTCTGGACGTGCGCGCGCGCTACCGCAACCCGATGCGCAACAAGAAGCATCCGCTCGGCGTTTACTACCTGGTCGGCAAGTCTCGCCGGGGCAAGTCCCTGCTCGCGCAGGTGCTGGCCTACATGTTCCACG
Organism: Candidatus Melainabacteria bacterium; assembly: GCA_020854255.1. Lineage (GTDB taxonomy): Bacteria > Cyanobacteriota > Vampirovibrionia > Obscuribacterales > Obscuribacteraceae > QKMZ01. The sequence goes on from JADZFV010000621.1 coordinate 5,961, forward strand.
GCGACGAGGATGCGCTCACCCGCGTCACGTCAGAAGACTACTACGACGACAGCCAGATGATGGACCTCATCGGCGCGCCGCCCAAGTATGTCGGCTACCGTGCTCCCGTCGAAGTTTCCACCATGAAGCCAGAAAAGCTGGCGCAGGTGGACGGCTACAGCAAGGTCACCGACTGGAACCGCATTCGCGTGCGGATCAATTCCACCGAGACCATCGACGTCGTCGTGCTCGAGGAGTTCTCCAAGTCCGGTCCGGACTTCTTCAAGTTCTGGATGGAGGTCTTCGACAAGGGCCGCAAGGTTCTGGGCAACGGCGAAATGGCCGACTTCTCCAACACCGTCTTCATCCTCACCGACAACCTCGGCATGGACAAGGTGGAGGCGGAGGAGGAGGGCTCCAGGATCGGCTTCAATCGCGGAGAGCAGAAGCGCAAGCTGTCGCACGAGGAGATCGTCACCATCGTCAAGGCTGAGATGCGCAAGCGTTTCAAGCCCGAGTTCCGCAACCGCATCGACCAGGTCACGGTGTATCGTGAGCTGACCGCCGAGGAGACGATGCGAATCGTCGACATTCAGGTGGCTCAGTTTGCCGACCGCATCGTGGAGCAGATGAAGCGCGGCGACGACTTCGAGCTCGACGTGCAGAAGAGCGCGCGTGAGTTCTTGCTCAGGGAAGCCGAGGAAGATGTCGCCAACCTGAAGCGCACGATCATGAAGCACATCGAAGTGCCGATGGGTCGGATGCTCGACCGGGACAACCCGGAGAAGGTGCTGGGCGGCGACCTGGTGCGTGTCACCTGGGACGGCAAGTCCGACCGGCTGACCTTCGCGATTGCTCGCGGCGCGGGCAACGTGGACACGGACCTGGAAGGGCTGCGGCGCTTCCTTGGTGATTCGGATGAGAACCAGAAGGGGCTTGCGTTCCAGCGCCGGCTCGCCAAGGTTCGCTCTGCCGTCACTCGGGAGAACCAGAAGGACTGGAGCGTCACGGTCACCAGTGCCACGATGGACGAGCTGCAGGCGGAGATGTACACGATCCAGCACGAGATGAAGGAAATCTACGGCGTCAAGATCAGCAACATGTCCGTCAACTTCGAGGCTCCCTACGTCGGCGTCTGCATCGTGCGTGGCAGCAAGGAACAGATGGACATGGTCGCCCAGATGTATCCGGAAGCCAAGATCAAGGAGCTGACCCGTGCTCTCATCGTGAGGGACCCCAAGAAGAGCTGACGTCAGGGCCTTGGCCTATCCAAAGTGACGTAAGTGAATCGACGGTTCAACCACGGGAGGTGCGGTGACTTTTGCTCGACTAAACCGCGGGCAGTGCGTTTTCGGAGTCACATCCGGCGCGCACGGCCATGGCGGCTTGACTGAGAACCCTGGAGAAATCGGCTATGCCGGCAACTCTTTGGTTCTCAGTTTTTTTTATGAATGTTATACTATAAAGCATCATAGAAATCGCAAGAATTTGTAAACAGTCGGTGGCCGATGTTGTTTTGATGGCAACGGGAAGGTTGTGCAAATCAAAGACTGGCTAAGTCTGTGTGTTTGCGGCGCATGATCTTATCGTTGCCCGGATCAGGCAACAAGCAATGCACGCCAGCAAATGCATACAAAAATTTGTTGGTCACCAGATCACATCCAGAAAAAAATCTATCTGATGTCTTGAAAGCAGGTTTTTACCAGAGTTTTATTGCCTGTTCTGGAATGCGAGTGGAGGCTGCAGTCTGATAAATCTCGGATCTGTCGTTGAAAGAGTGTATTTTCTTTTTGCGGGGGGCAAAATTGATTAGAAGCCTCATTTTCGCACGCCCCTACCATGCTGCAAGCTGTTTTTTTCAACTAACCCATGCCACTCAAAGACTCATTCATCAATAAAAAGCAGCAAAAGCAGAAACAGCTCACCAACGTTATTCCGCTGGAAGGTTTTCCGTCGGAGCACCAGCTGAAAGACGTACAGGCACTGGCTCTTGCTAATCCACAGCAAACGCAAATCATGACCTGGCAGGCAGAAGGCGGCAAAGGGGAGTATCAGCTCGTCGTCAAACATGCGCATTCTGCAGATGACAACGAAGTCTACTGGGTCCTTACCCTGCAATCAGGGCAGGACTCCTCTGAACAATGGAATTACAGAACTCCCGATATCGAGCTGATTGACAGCATTCTTGAGGCGACTGCCAAGCCGTCAGGTCCAGCTGCAGTTATTCCTGATTCGCTCAAGCCACCGCCTGGAGGCTATCCGGAAGAGGATGAAGGCGAGCCCAAGAAGAAGCCTGTACCGGAGCCCAGGCGCGAAGTGCAAGAGCGCAGAGACACCCCTGAGCAGACCGGTGGACTGTTGAAACCCGGTGCTGTGCTGTCGGATCGCTATGAAATTGTCAGCGAAGTCGGCCGCGGCGGTATGGGTGTGGTTTATAAGGCTCGTCACTTAAAGATGGATCGGACTGTCGCAATTAAGGTACTCCATGGACACCTGCTTGAAGACCTTTCTTCTAAAAAACGCTTCGAGCAGGAAGTAATGGCAACCGCTTCCCTGAGCCATTCCAATTGCGTGATGGTGTATGACTGCGACTTCTCTCCGAGCGGTCAACCATTTCTGGTGATGGAGTACATCGAAGGCGTTAGTTTGAAGGAAGTCTTGCGCCAGAAGGGACCTTTGAACGTTGAGAGATTCCTCTCAATCTTCATTCAGTGTTGCGAAGGATTGGCGCACGCGCACTCAAAGGGTATCGTTCACCGCGATATGAAACCCAGCAACGTCATGTTGGTAAATGATCCGGACGGAGGCGATCTAGTTAAAATCGTCGACTTCGGTGTTGCAAAAATCATGCCGCGTAATGACGGTACGCTCATGGAATTGACGCGCACAGGTGATGTTGTCGGCAGTCCTCACTACATGAGCCCGGAGCAGTGTATGGGCGCAGCAATGGACTGGCGTACCGACATTTACTCGCTGGGTTGTGTAATGTATGAAGCCATTACCGGTCGCGTTCCACTGCTTGGAGAGAACCCATATCAGGCGATGTATATGCACATTCACGAGATGCCTCCTCTATTCAGCGTGGTCAGACCCGGTGTGCAGCACGATCAGCAGATTCAAGACATCGTATTCAAAGCCATGGCCAAGCAGCTCAAAGATCGCTATCAGGGCGCGATAGACGTTTATCACGATCTGAAAAACGCGTCCATCAATATCGATACTTCCAAGCACAGGAAAGTTTCACCCACTGCTCCTGCACCGTCAGTGCCTATGCCGCCGCCAATGGGATATGGCATGCCTCAGATGCCTCCGTATCCGATGCAGGGGTATGGAATGCCGATGCCTGGTTATCCGATGCCAGGATATCCAATGCAAGGAATGCCTGGAATGCCGCAACAAGGAATGCCTGGAATGCCGCAGCAGCAAATGCCGCAGCAAGGTATGCAACAGCAAGCCATGTCTCATCAGGGCGTCCCTGTTGTCCAACCCCCTTCCGGCGACCCGGTTCTGGAGTTAATCCAGAGAGCTGGCTTGCTCAAAGATGCTCAAATTGAAGAAGCGAAAATGATGCGCACCAAGGTGGGCGGAGAGTTAGTCTCTATGCTGGTCGCACAGGGTGCCATCAAGCGTTGTGTCAAGGATGCAGCCGTTAAATGCCGTGGGCTGATTGACAAAGGTACGCTTAAAGAAGAGTATGCTACTACGTTGCTGAAACTCTGCCAGTCCAAAGATATGAAATACGAAGATGCCGTTGAAGAGTTAGGCTGGCGGCTCGGCTAGTCTTTTGCCCTGGGTCTAATCATTCCTGAACCGACTAACTAAAGTCCGGCAATCGTGCCAGAGGAGATCGACACAGGTACGTTCTGCATAAATGTGATTATTGAAGGCGCAAGCAGAATCACCATCAAGGCCGGCATCACGCAGAACCACAGTGGAAATGCCATATAAATCGGCAATTTGGCAGCTTTCTCTTCCGCTTTCTGCGACAGCTTGGTGCGCTGGAATTCCGCCTGGCTTCTTAAGATACGGGCGATGCTCAGACCCAGCTTGGCGGACTGATTGAGGGCGGAAGTGAGAGCTTTCAACTCTTCCACGCCGGTTCGATTGTAGAGCTCTTGATAGGCACGCTCGCGTCCTACGCCCAGAAGAATGTCGCGCCCCAGGGTGAGAAGTTCGCTTTCCAGAGCGCTGGAAATTGCTGTGCGCTCCGATGCAATACGCCTGATAGCGGCATCCAGTCCCAGTCCTGCGTCTACACAAAGAACCATGAGATCGAGCGCTTGCGGAAGCGACTCGCGTATCTGCTTTTGCCGCTTTTTCACTTTCAAGAACAGCACTAAATCAGCGGAAAAAAAGAATATGATTGTTAGAGGCAGAACGATTGTCGCCGGTGCTACGAAAAACAGCAAGGCGGAAGTCAAACAAGGGTAGACCTTGAGACTTGAGAGTGTTGCGAATGCGGAATTGTTGCGGTAGCCCGCCAGATTTAGCCAGGTTACGAGCTTGCCCCCATAAGCAATGGGCAAAATCGAAATCGCAGCCGAAGCCGGCTCTGTTAGCCAGGTAGGCAGCGAGTTTTGTTGCGAAAGCCCTTTCGTCAGGTTCACCGCTAAAAGCGCCGCTATCAAAGCTGCGCCTAACAATTCAGGATATTGCAGGATCAATTCCATGATTTGCACCCAGTATCCCCTATACCTTTACCGTCGCCATTTTGCGCATCAAGAAAGCCCCGATAATCATCAGGACCAGTGCGCCGGAAAGCAACACCTTGCCGAGCCCCGATTGAAACAACGGATCGAGGTAGCCGGGGCTCAAATACTGCAGAGTGGCAGCCATAACAAATGGAAGCACACTGACAACGGTGGCTGTGAGTTTACTTTGCGCGGTAAGAACGCCCACCTGCCGCACCAATTTCAGTCTCTGGCGCAGAGTCGAATTGGTTTTCTCCAGAAGCTCCGCCAGGCTGCCGCCTGTTTCAGCCTGAATTGTTGCGGCTCGCCTGATCAAGTCGAGTTCGAATGATGCAAATTTCTGGCACGAATAAATGAGCGCCTGGCTGA
>JADZFV010000622.1 GCA_020854255.1 Candidatus Melainabacteria bacterium
CCGCGTGCCTGATAGTATCTTCCGGCGATATTGCCACCGGCTCGCCGCTATCGGTTAAGCCTAGAATCAGGCGTAATCCGTCTTCCTCACGGCTCACATACTTGGCTGTTGTTAAGTCTTCCTGGCCAGCCCACTTCGCAGAACCATATGTGGTGCGCTTTTCCTTTTGACCTTGTGCTTTAACTTCCTCAGAACGGCTGAATATGCCTTTCATCACATCCAAACAAGCGTCTTTTAATTCCTCTACTCGTGCGTGACCGTCGCCGTCATCTACTTGAACACGAACAAAGATGCCGCTTTTGTCTTCAGTCATGCGCCACTTAACTTGTATGCGGTGCTCAAGCGTCCGGCTCAAACCGGCACGCTTAAGCTGTTTGCGCCTGTCTGCCGTTGCTAATCCCGTGTCAAAGAAGAAATTACCCCAGCCCAGTTGTCCAAGCACTGTGCGGACAATGAACGGCACCTCTTTGATATCGATCCTCAAAGGGTTCTTACTGGTCTCTAGAAAGCCGCTGGTACCAGGCATCTAGGCGTTACCTCTCTCTGTCATCGTGTTCGCGCTCGTCGTCTTCTCTGTCATCAATTTTTGATTTGAATATAATTTTCTCGTGTATGTCCTGCCCTTGCCGCTCTCCCAATTGCTGGGCCTGCTCCTGCGCCTCTCTGGCTTGTCGTTGGGCCTCTTGCTGCTGGCTTTGTTCGTTGGTCCTCTCCGGCTTCTCCGGCTCCTTCTCGCCGGTCTCAGGCTCTAGTGCTTTCTCGTGCTCGTCTGGCTCTTTTTGGGGCTCATCTTGTTCTCTATTCTTGTCTTTTTCGCCGCCCTTGTCTTGTTCCTTTTCCGGCTCCCGCTCTTTGTCCGCCTTCTCGTCCGCGCCCTTGCTGTCATCCAGCGCATCAGGAAACTTTATGTCATCCAGGTTTAGCGGTCTGTCTGGTTCTCGCTCACGCGACTTTTCAGCATCGCGCCCATAGAGCTTATCCAGGTCAATAGTCGGCATGTCTCGCGCTAATTCCGCGCTGTACTCTTTGAGCATCTCCAGCTCTTTGTCTATGTATTTCAGGACTTCCGGATCGTTGCTGCGCTCTCGTGCTTCTTGCAGTCTCTGTTTAGCCATCGAATTCATGTAGGTTGTGTGATATTCAAGATTGCGTCCGCGCGCCTCAAATATCCGCTGCTGGCGGGGCATATGCCGATGTATAACGCCTGAACGGTCCTCAAAGACTTTCTTGGCGTTCTTGTCAAACTCGTGCCATTCTCTTGTAGATTGAGACGCCTCGCGCCCTTCTTCTCGGTCCTTCTCTTTTTTGTCGTAGCGCTCTTTGTCCCATTTTTCGTGGCAATCGTCGCCATTGCGCTCTTTCGTCTCGATCCAACGCTGCAACATGGCATATTGTTGTTTGTCTATCCGGTCCTCATAATGCGTCGAAAGGTGCTGATTGAGCCCTTTTAAATCTTCCGCCGTGTCGTATTTCGTGTAAGTTTTTTCCTGAATGGTTAACTTATCCCGCTCAGACATTGCCTCTATAGCTTGTTCTTTGCTCCAGGGCTCACGTTCTGGCTGGGGCGCATCTTCTCTATTTCGCTCTTCTATCCAGCCTTTCAGCCGTTCGTAGTTCTCTTCGCCCATCGAACGTACATGACCATCACCCTCTTGATAGTCCTTCTCAAGCTCCTTTAGCTTCTCCAGATCGTCAGTTTTGTAGTAGCTATCAATCTGAGCGTCACCGGCATCAGTGCCCAGCATCAGGTTAATCGGTCTGTCGTCGTCCCTTTTTCTCTCATCAAAATCGCGCCCAAAAACCTGTCCTTTGCCTAAAATACTGCCTAGCCGGTCTTCATCGCGCTCCCAGCCTTTCTCTCTTGCCAGTCGTTCGACTTCCTTAACTTCCCGCTCCAGCTCTCGGTCATACGCGTGTTCGCGCTCTAAATATTGGTCGCTTTTGTAGCGCAAAAGGTCATGGTCTGATCTGTCTATGCGCACCCTTTGCCCGTTTGCATCAGTGCCGAGTATCACCACATGCACGTGATCGTGGTCGGTATTTCGGTGCGCAGCCGCCGCGTACTGCAAATTTAAGCCTTTCTCTTTGCCTAGCTCGTCCATCACTTCGCGCGTGTACTCTTTCAGGTCCACGCCCTGAACACCAGGCGACAAGGTCAATTTGTGGATTGCAACACCGCCCTGACGCTCGCGATCGATCAAGCTATTTATCTCGCGCCGGTCTAGCGAATCCCGCTCACCGTCAAATAACTCGCGCCGCTTTGGGCCGGTCGGATCGTCGACAGAGCGCTCTTTGTCTTCGCCTCGCCGGTGCTGGATATAGCGGATATGCGCTTTCGCTTTGCCGACTCCATCGCCGCCAACTTTCACATAACGGTGAATAACAACCGATGCCATTCCTTTACTCGTCCGTCTTGTATCTCTTTAGCTCGCCCAATGTTTGAGGCTTTGACGGCTCGGGCTCCGACTTGGGCTCGTCTTTGCGATACAGATCATTGACCATTTGCATTACTGCAGCTTTGTCACCCGTGTCTTTCCGTTTCGCCTGCAGACGTTTTACAGCGTGGTTGTAAAAAGCTCCGAAAGCCTTAGGGGCGTCCTTTCCGAAGTTGTGATAAATCGCCTGATAAAGCACGCCCACGTCAATCGTCGGGCGCATAATCATCGCCGCCAGGCGATCCTCCATCTTGCGCAAACGAGCCTCTAACTTGCTTTCGCGGTCGTCTAGCTGTTTCTTTTCGTAGCTGTCCAAGTAAAACAAAAGCGCCCGCCGGGCTATTTCCGCTTGCGTCTTCGCCTCTGCCCGGCATATCTGATCCAGCCGCGACAGATCCTCGCTCCTTAGCCTGGTCCGTATCAGCGGCTGTTGTTTGGTCTTCGGCATTTAAGAGCCCTCAAAACTATGATTACTTCTATAATAGAAGCAATTAGAGCGCTCGACAAGTCAAATGGCAGTACTAAAGAGCCCTTAAAAATGTCAGCCCATTTGATTGTAGCTGATTTCAGAGCGCTCTCTTTATCCTGCCTTACTTCGTGTCGGCAACACGGAGTCGCCCCACGCTGCAAGTTACAGCGACGTTCTCAGTCGCGGCTCCCCCGTGCTGGCAGCACCACCTCAGCCGAGATGCAAGCGGCGCACACGTTCCTCTAGCTCTCGCTGCAATTCATTGTCTGATCCGCAGGTCGAAAGATTTAAGTACTGGGCGCCATGCGCCTGGCAAGCTATGCTCAAAATCTCGTCTTGCTGCGCTGATTGAACTATGGTCACGATCATGACCGGCGGTAGTTTCAGCCCAAGTCTTGCATCACTCAAAAAATCGAAGATAGTGCGAAGACCGTGATCGATAGTGAGAGTGGAAATAATCAAGTCAAATTGACGCTCTTTCAAAACCCTGATGGCTGTATCTGTCTCGCTAATTGTAAGCGGAGCATAACCGGCGCGTTCAAGAGCTTCCCGCACTTCCGTTAACCCTTGCGCCGTGAGATTATCTAGGTTTCTCTCTGACAGAACAAGAACAGGAGTAGTGCCTGCTTTAGCCATTTGTCGCTGCTTTGCTGAAATGCTTTTCGTGAGCGGCCGTCACCTCTTCGCGTAGCTTTTCCCTGTCCTGTGCCGTTCTTGTGAATTCCTGCCGTAATGGTCCGGTCAGTCCGCTTTCGTCGTCTTCTTTAGGAAGTCCCTTGAACACTAGCTCATGCCATTCCTGATGGTCTTCGATTTCTGCTGTGGCTTCATCTATCGCAAGTTGCAACGCCAGGGCTGATGCGGCGACAGGATGTTCCTCGATCTGTTCTAATTCTTCGGCAATTTTGCGCGAGCACATAGAAAAAACATCGCTAGATCCAGACACAACCTTAGCGGCCGCCTTGTAGTCCTTGTCCTCACGAATGAGCATGTTGACGATTGATCGCGATATCCATCTTTTTTCTGACATTACTTTGTCCTCTTGCAAAGAACCTATCTTAGCTATTCGCGCTGCAAAATACGTGCAGTCTGACCGTTACTTTTTCTGTATGAGTGTGGCTATATCAGCATCGCGCCAGGAAACCATATCAGAGCTTCCCTTGCCGCCGTCGGTCATTTCCCAGCGTGTGTACAGGTTGTTGCCATCCAGGACAGCATCATTAGTCCACCAATCTTTAGGCGGTAAAATCGTTTTCTTGTATGCCTGGCTGTTGGCTTTCCACCAGGTATCGGCAAATGCGGCCTGCTTGTCGTAGGGTACATGCGCACGATCAAAGGCATCATTTGGGTCTTTGCCGCCTGCATAACTTCTCAGGCTCTCATTCATTTCGTTGCCGGATGTGGCTCCTTGCAGATATTTGCGGTAATTGTCGTAACCACCGCCATTTTTTACGATGAATTCATGCAGGTCATAAGCCCATTCGCATTGGGTTCTACCGTCCACGTCTTTGTATCCGGATTTGAATTCTATATTAGTATCTTTGCCGCCAAGGTAGCAGCCAAGCGGTTTTTCGGGCGTGCCGCCACGAACTGGTACTATCTTTCCTTCCGTTCTGTCTTGGCTCAATTCGTAGAGCTTCTGAACCATATCGGTTCTCTGTGGATCTGTTTGCGCCTGGGCGAGCTGAAAAGTATCAATCGTTGTCGGAGGCAAGCCATTGTGAAAGCCCGGCCGAGTCTCAGCTTGCCTTACAAATTCCTCAATTGTCATTTTAGGTAAGAGGGGTTTTTGTTGCGGCTGAGCCATAACTGCCGAAGGCACGGAAAGTGCTAGAAGCACCGCTAAAAGTGTTCTTTTCATGCCGTTCTTACCTCTGGGTTGGTCTTTGAATTTTGTAGCGAGGGCAATTAAAACCGCTGATTTTACCCGCTGCAAAATCGGGAATGGTAGTTTCTAGTCCGCACTCTTTGCATGTGATTTTCAGGGACTGATCGTAATTGTCGGTCCAGTTGTGAGGCTTGCTGAGGTTTTCCGGCCACTGCTCAAAGTGACCACAGCCAACTAACCCCTTTGTTTTATTGCAATCGGCGCAGACTTTAGCGGCCATTTTAAACCGCCTTGCCGTATTTTTTGTCGTGGAATTCTTTCAGGTCTCCATCGAGCAGAGCCCTTATCTGGTCGAGCCGGAGCCTGAGATGATTTTTGAGAATCGGATCGGTGCACTTCTCGTAGGCGTTGCAAAAAAATGTGTTGGCATTGCTCAAAGCATTTGAATAGTCGCATTCTGCGCCTATTCGCTCATTGCTCATTTCTTGAAGAGTCGGAATTATTTCCTTGTACTTGATCGCCTGGGTAAATAGCTGCTCGGCTTTCTCCGAGACTTGCTGAGGCGTTAGAAGCTGCTCTAATTTGTATTCGTTTTCTCTGACGTACTTAGTCAGAATCTGACGCATGAGCGGCTGATAGCCGATGCTTTCCAGCTTGGCGAGCTGCTTTAGCTGCTCGATGATTGGTTTTTGAATCCGGAATGACAAAAGGTGAAGCCCCATAGCTTCATCAAGCGCCTTGTCTTGTTCGTCTGAAACGGGCTTGGCGTGAGCTTCAGAGGCGCCAAGCTTGCGGCTGTCCCACAGTTCGGCGTCTTCGTCAAATCTTTCTATGTCTTTTTTGTCTATCATGAAACCAAGTCCTCATGCGAATTTGTGATAAATGCGCTCTTCTTCTGTGTTCGGTTCGTAAGCACTTCTAAGTGCTACGTCTTCGGTGTTGAGCTGGATGTAGACCACTTTTAGCCGTCTTCCCGCGTCTGTTTCGGCTATAAACCATTGCGTTGGTGGATCGGTGCGGTGCTCTTCGCGGTCGTCCACAAGCGCCTTTCTAACGCGGTTTGCGAAGCATTCCAGCACTTCGGATTCGGTGACTTGATGCCGGTCTTTTAGCTTCCTGGCTATCTTGTCGCTGACCAATAATCGCATTATAGGAAGCTCCATCTATTTGTAATACATTGTAGCTCTCCGGGATGCCAAAGTCAATTAAAATATTGCTTGAAAGCCTTGCTAGTCCTGGGTTTTGAGCTGCCCGCAGGTGTCTGCCCCTCTGCCTGAATTGCACGCCGCGCGGGCCCCGGTGTCCAGGCTTGCGAAGCAACCGCAAAGCGGCTCGGGCTGGACACTGGGCGCAAGTGCTAGGCTTTTCCGCCAGGCAGAAAACGAAGGGCAGCGATTAGGTAGATGTGGCTTTGCCGCACCGTATTATTTTCAATTGGAAATAATGCTTAGCTCAGCAGTGCTAGGGTAAGTTATTTCGCTACGATTGTTCGTGTACGGTACTTGGAGGTGTCAAAGATGCCCAATAGGGATCTTGACAAACAGCGCCAGAAAGGTATGCACGACCGCGAGGCAACACAGGAAGAGCGCAAGCACATTCAAGCGAGGCGCCAGGAAATCGAGCAGCGTCGTAAGGCATTGTCGGGCAGCAGCAACGATGCTGCTCTGAAAGAGTTGATCGAATTGCAGCTTGAAGTTGTTGGATTGCAAGAGAAGATCGTGGAATTGCAACTGATCAGTGATCAGCAAAAGAAACTTTTTGTCGATTTAAAACACCGCGCTAACGGCATTTGGCATGATCTCTCAATGCATGTGGAGGAATCTCAGGTAAGGCTTGAGACTATTCAGAGTTTTGCAGAAACGATTCAAAAACTGCGTGAGGATGTCCTTAGGCAGGAAGAAGAGCGCGGCAAGAAACAGCGGGACAAATAGCTGGTCAACAGAACCGCGCTGGCGCACCGCAACGGTCCTTTTGCCAGGTAAGGGTTTTTCGACAGCTTCTAGAGGCTTCTGGACCTCTCAGGAGAGTTTCAGAATTGATTGCCATGATCTAGCCAAAAGTTCTCTTTAGAGTCTTTTGTACTGACAGAGGCGCGGGAATGGCAAGGCTTGAAAATTCAGAGCAGAAAACCTTTACGGCTGGCGGCGGGCTGTTGGATCGCGAAGGTTTGAGCCAGTCGGTACAAAAATTTTTCCAGCCGATCGATCGTGTCAGCGCCGGCCAACAAAACTTGCCCTGGGCTCTCGATTTTGGGACAGGGACGGATCTTTACCAGTCGGCCGCTTATACTGGTGAGAGACGATCCTTGAGCGCTCTCATGGCTGACGAACCAGAACATAAACTAGATGCACCAAAGATCCAGACCCCATCTGATGCGCTGGCACGCCCGAGTGTGATCCGGACAAAAGAAGACGAGGCGATCTGGGATGAGATGCAGAAGCCGCACAAACTCGGCAAGCACGAATCAGCTACTCACATTGGCTTGAGTACTGAAGTGATCGCGGACATGCAAAAGAAGGGGCAGGCGAGCAAGCTTGAGTTTTTCGACAGCGCCGCAGAAGGCGCACTAGCAGCGCTTCAAAAGCCTACGAGCGACAAGATTCTCATTGCCAGCAATGTTGATTCAAATGATGCAAATAAAGTCCTTTCCGATATGACCAGGGGCGGTCCATCGATTCCCGGTACGCTGCTTCCAGAATCTTGGATGGTAGAACTTGGCACTGAGTTCATGGGCGTGCTCGGCAATCTGGCTATGAATATGACAGCGGCAAAATTTCAAGAAGTCTTTGATGCCGTCAAGAAAGCTGTGGTCAATCCGATTGAGCATCCTTTCCGTGGCCAGGAAATGGAAACCCTTGCTCTCGTTCCTGAGAATAGCTGGAATGAAGCCTATAGAGCCTATCCGGATCTACAGAAAATTGGCGGGCTATCTGAGTCGCAATCAAAGATACTTATGAAGGCAATTGTAGGAAACGAACTAACTTTCTATGGTCCTGAAGATAAGGCTCAGGACGCGGTTTGCGAGGCTGGACAAGGGCATATATTTCATGGAAAGACAGTAGGATTCGCTCAAATAGCTCCTGATGGTGTAAGAAAGCTGTCGGCTGAATTTGACAAAGAAATCAAAGATGGCACACGGACTGATAATCCACTTCGCAAACTCGCAGGGCTTACAGATGACGAATTAGCCAAGGCGATGCTGAAGTCAGAAAATATCCCTGTCTTGGTTGGTGCTGTTATTTCTCATAACGTCCGAATGTTTGACAGGCATAAAAACGAAGTGGACACAAACCCGCTCACACTGGGCTATGGTTACAATCCGGATCATGTATTTGCTAAGTCAGACCACGAACATAAGCACTTAATGACAAAGAAAGAGGCTGAGAAGAAGAGCATCCCATACGATCCGGCTCTGCCTACCAAACATGTGCTTTCAGTTTCTGAGCACGCGCACAACATTGCTAAATGGCTCCAGAAGCTAGGCGGCTAAGATTTCCGTTTGATGAGTCTTGTTAGTCCGTAAAGTCCAAGTCCTAATGTACCAGCGGCTATACCACTGGCAGAGCCGATCATCAGAGCAAACTTGAGCGATTCTATTTCGTCTCCAGGCTGAAAAACTTCTGTGCCCATTATTTTTGCTCGTGCCGTATGCATGTCTTGTAGCCCATAGTCGTACCAATGCCAAACGGTCAACCCGCCGACGATCAGGAAGGGCAAAGCAAAGGCAATAATTAAGGCCCGTTTGTTTTTCATGGGTTTAGTATAGCTAGAAAAAGCGCGGCAGCCGAATCTCAATCCACATTAGCTTTCCAGGAGATTTGGAGCCCACTTTTTAAGCAGCGCTTTTATGCCTTCCAGGTCCAGGGGCTTCTCAAAATAGTCATTCATTCCGGCTTCGATGCATTGCTTGGAAGATGCGCCCCCGGCTGTTACTGCCACAATTACTGCTGGTTCTTTTTGCTCTGTGCGCTCGTAACTTCTGATTGCTGCTGTTGCTTCTAAGCCGTTCATCTCAGGCATCTGGACATCCATCATGATCAAGCCATAGTGCGAAGAATGAATACGGCTAAGAGCTTCAGCGCCATTTGCGGCTGAGTCCGCCTTAATTCCGAGTGCATTTAATTGCAAAACAAATGTAGTTCTCAAATGTAAGTTATCTTCGACAACCAGCACTGGTACAGCGTCAGGATCGCTCATGGGATGCCTTTTAAATCTGCGGGAGTTTTCCAATGCTATCAGATGAGCCTGCGCCGCTTGCATCTCGGCTGAGGTGGTGCTGCCAGCACGGGGGAGCCGCGACTGAGAACGTCGCTGTAACTTGCAGCGTGGGGCGACTCCGTGTTGCCGACACGAAGTAAGAAGAGAGCGCTCTAGAACCGATGAAACTGCCGCATACTCTCATTTTTAGATGCTCTCATTATAGCAAATGCGGCAGCTAGAGCGCTCTAATTGCTTAGACGGCACGCATGAACTATCTTTTAGATGCTCTACCGAGCGGGTGGCCCGCGTGCTGACTCGGAGGCTAAAACAAGCGTTGTTTGTTTCTCATGCTGCTTGTATGTCTGCGGAATAACAAACAACCACCCCGAACCAGACAAGACCGGAGCGGCTTTGCTGCCCTTCCCATGCCGGAGTTTGTTTGACCTGAGCCGGGATAAGAAAAGCTCGCCGGAGGCGTACCCAAGACCCTCTAAGCCAGTGCTTGACCCCTGTGCTTTAATTCCCTCGGGTGACGGGGGGCATTCTTCGATAGTTATGCCGTCTGTAGCCTGCCGCCGCCCTGCTAGATCTTCGGCACAGGGAGTCAAGCACCCTAAGTCAAACTGAAGCTGTACCGAGTCAGAAGCATCGGAAGCAATAAAAATTTCAGTGACCTGGGTATGAGATGTCCGGCCAAAGAATTCGTTTTGCCCTGAGTCACCCAGAACGAGGACGGGTAATAAATTTTCTTCTTCAGGACAACTAGCAGCCTCAGACACAGTACCCCCACCCGAGGGCGGATCTAGATCAAGAAAAGGGTTCAATTCGCTGGCCACACTTGAGATCGATTTGGTGGATATGCACCAGATATCGGCATGGCGTCTGACTGTGTGATGGTTGCAGCCGGTCAGTCTCATAAGCTGTCGGAGTCCAACGCGGCGACCCTGAGAGGTCAGAAGTTCAGTAGCCTGCCGGATCTTCTCTCTTGCGTTTTGCCGTCGCCCTTCGTTGCCTTTTCGTAAATCGTCCATGGACCAGAGGCGACCAGTCGATTTAAACAGGGCTATTAGCCTCTCTATTGCACGTTCCGTTAGGGCGTAGGCTTCGCGCGCTATTGTGCCGGTAGGACGCCGCCAGAGGCAAGCGCGCTTGATCTGGGACTCTACTTTGCGCCAGTTGCCGCGCCGGATATGATTACAAAAGCCGTTGTGTTTGCTTTCGATCCAAGCGCGTAAAAGCTCGTATCTGAGCCAGTCATTGGTTTGCCCTGGCATCGCTGGAATATCAGCCGATTCATCGCCGTGCCAGAGGTAGTGCTCAACTGCCAGGATGGCATCATGTCGCTGTCCGTTTGCAGTTAAGCCACTTTGCCAGTATTGGCGCCCATCTTGGTATTTCTCGGGAATTAGCCGGTAATTAAAGAGCCCGTCGAAACCCTCAGTACTAATGGCTTTTTGATGCGCCAGGGCGTCCGTCCGGAGCGCGCGATCGATAGCCTCAAGTTGGCTTTCTATGCGGTTTTTACTTTTAGCCCAATCGCTAGTCCTGGTATTCAGATCGTTTAGAAACCGGCTTACAGCCTGGTCGGTTGTCAGATCTTCGCGGCGTTGTAAAACGTTGCCGTCGGAATCGAGCCAAGCAAAGCCAGGCTGTAACGGCAGTCGGAAGCCTCGCCCGTCCGGAGCTACTTCTAAGGTGCCATTGCGGATCGTATAGCCGTGGGCTGTAAGCCAAGCTTTCAGAGTCTCTTGCACTTCGGTTTTTCTAGCCCATTGCTCGAAAAACAAGTACACGTGCCAGCCTCGGCGTGCGCTACTTTGGTAAACCGTTGCTGTTAGTTCGACCTCTGCAAGTAGTTCTCTAAGCTTTTGCAATTCCTGGCTAGTCTGATATCGGCTGCCGGGGTCTATATCAAACACAGCAAATCTAGTGTGATCAGCCCACTTCAGCCCCCAGAAGTTTTTTTCTGTGCCGGAGATGGCACCAATGATGGTTTCATCACTGACAGGAGAATGTTTGCTGAGCGTCACCCATTCCTTGCAGCCTGGCGGGCGCAATATACCTTGTATGCGGTTCGGATATAACAACAAGAATTCTTGTTGATCGTGAGAGATGGGCGCCACCAAATATGGGCGCGATAAGGCAAGCTGGGTCAAGGTCTTCGGTTTTCCTTTCCTTAATTTTTTTAAGGCAGGTTGACCTAGCGCACCCAATCACCTATCATTCGAATTGTGAGTACGAATTGATAAGTTTTTTGGTCCGTTAAGTCTTTGAAATCAGCCCCCCAAGGCTGATTTTTTGCTTCTACGGTCTATTCAGTTGTGATTAGCGCCTCGCTTTTTGTGCCACCATGCCAAGTGGCATAGCTTCTATAACCCAGAGTCATATTACGATCCAATAAAGCCGGAATCAAGCAACTGGGCGCACATTCGGGATATGCATCATGTCACCGGTTGGATATACTACGCCTTTACATAGACCTCTCGTGTGTCCCATAATGCCCATGTAATCGCATGTGGGGGGATCGATGTCTGAACCGGCACAAGAGATCAAATTTGATCCAAGTTCAGTTGAAGGGATGGATGATTTATTGTCCGGACCGGACCTTGCGCCCCCCGGATCGGACAAATCCGGACCGGGTCTACTCAGTCCGGACCTTGCCCATTGGTGGACATTGCCCGAGGCAACGACCGCTCTAGGCGTAAACGAACGAACCCTTAGAAGGTGGATTAAGCGCGACAAGATAGAGGCTCGCAAAGTCCAAGGCACCTACGGCGAAGAATGGAGAATTAAGCCCGGATCGCCTACTGATTGTCCACCGGTCACGACCGGACCGGACAAGTCCGATCCGGCGCCTGCCCGCCCGGCGACTCCGGACAGCCCGGTCCTAGTCCCTGATTTGCTCGAAACGAAAATAAGACTTGCCCTTATGGAGCAAGAAAACCAGCAGCTTAAACAGCAATTGCAGGGCGCAACTTACAGGAACGGCTACCTAGAAAGCAAATTAGAAGAGCGCGACAATGCAATAAAATTGTTGACGGACAGCCAGCATAAGCGTAATGGCTGGAGTCGTTTTTGGTCTTGGTTCTCAGGGCGCTAGATTCAAATCGTACTATTCATCAGCATTTGCGGTTTAACTTTTTGACGTCTGCGATCCATACAAAAAACAACGCGCGCAGCAAGCAGGGCTGTACATGCTGCAACTTTACCGGCGCGCTCTCCGTTTTCTTGCAGCCAATTTAAGAGCAGAAGCTGATACCAACGGTCCGTCCGATAAGGATTATTATGTTTCACGCCATCCCGAAAAGCCCATTAGTACAGCCTTTCAAGCATTGGAATTAACGCGCCTGTCTGATAAATTCATGGTTCAAGCACTGCCCAAGCCATTTTTGGGGTACTTACAGCAGTTATCAGCCTCTACCCAACCCAGTGCAATAGCGTTGCCGCCAACTCGGGCGGACCACAATCTTTTTCAAGAAAATCATCAAGATCGGCTGCCAGACATCGTTCTTTCATCCCGGCATCATTTCCAGTCGACATGCAAATTATCGGGATTCGGCTTCCTGACTCTCGTTCAAGCTCTCTAATTTTAGCGGTGCATTCAAAGCCGTTCATCTGCGGCATGTTGAAATCCATGATAATTGCCGCATATTTAGCCGCTTTGAACATCTCGATTGCTTGTGCACCGCTTGCCGCCTGGTCTGCATCAAAACCGATGGATTCAAGCATTAACGCAGTGGCCTGGCGGATTATCACCAAGTCATCGACAACAAGTATCTTACGATTCAGCATCTAAATTTTGCTCTCTGCATTTGATAAGAATTGCTCTAATCCTTGCCCACACTGGTTTTGCTTCATCATGTCGCCCTTGTTTTTCATATAGATCGAACAGCTCCAGCAGCACAGATCCAACCAGCGGGCTGTCTTCAGCGCTCATAGTTTCCGCTTGCGTCAGAGCTTGCTTGTACAAACGTTCGGCTTCTTCAGCCCGCCCATCTGCCATCGCCTCAGCGGCATAACTTTTCCGTGCCTCAATGATGTGCATTTGCAGCATGTCATTCATTCCATTGATTTCCGTTGTTCTAGTAAAAGTTATTCCCCAAAACAATAGCTATGTGATGCTTTCAAACCAGTTTCACCGGTAGTCCTATTTGTCCGGTCAAACACAACAGCGGACAGTTTGGTCGTGAAAACCGGAAACAAGACAGTTAGACAAATTGGTAAACGCATTCGTGAGCTTCGCCTCGAAAGACGCTGGAGTCAGCAGTATTTAGCGTCGCTGCTTGATGTTGAGCAGGCATACATCAGCAGTATCGAGCGTGGAGAGTATGGGCCATCGGTCAGGCGGATTGCAATGATCGCCGAAGCCTTCGGAATGAGCCTCTCAGCCCTATTTGACGGGATCGGTCCTTGCCTGAGCGATTCCCGGAAACATTGAGAGGCAACAATCGACGGCTTTATTTTCTGATTGGCTGAGCCTTTACATTAAATTTCGGGACTTAAATTACATGGTCTTATAGTGCACGACATTCCACAGTAACTCTGTGGATACAGGCAAACTAGCAATTAGGAAATTTGGAAAGCGCGTCAAAGAACTGCGCATAGAGCGGCGCTGGTCGCAAGAGGAACTGGCTTTTGAGCTGGATGTAGACCGAAGCTATGTGAGCAGCTTGGAGCGCGGCCAGCGAAATCCAACACTCAAGACCATTGCCAGAGTGGCAAAAGCCTTGAGAACAACGGTCTGTAACCTTTGTAGTGACTTCTAATTTAAAACGGCTGTATATCCGCAACCGAAAAAATCTGTTCTCTGATCCGGTCCAGGTCCTCGGTTCCATAGAAGACAGCAACCCGGATCTTTCCCTGACAAAAACTGCTCCAGTCATCACGCAGCGTTCGCGCCACTTCTGTTTGAATCAACGCACTCGTTTTAACTTGAAGCAATTTGAAATCGCCGCTGTTCTCGTTTAGACAAAGTAACGCATAAACGCCAGGATCATCGGTCAATTCTTCCAGCGTGGAGAACGGGCCATCTAGCTCAATTTCTCCGAACCGCACCACCATAGAGACACCCCTTGACAATCAACACAAAACTTAAGTCTGGGGCTATGATAGTACTTAGGAATCTCGGAGTCCCCGGAATCTCAATTTTCTAGAAAGCTCGGCCCAGTTGCCGGGCTTTTCTGTTGCCACTAAATATGGTGCGCCCGAGCTCGAGTTTTTTTGCTCTGCCGGCGCCGGCATCGCCGGCATTATGAAATTTGCCAAAAGCCCCGAAAAGCCTGCAAACGCCCGTTTCTCGTGTGGGTGATTCTACCTCCGGATCAAAAAACTTTCGCTATAGAGCCTTCCAGCGTGGATATATTTTCGGACTTCATGCCAACTCGGATCAGCACGATCTAGGCAATTACAGCGATCTGAGTCATGATGAAAATGGACTCCTGGTATCCGCAATGCCCTTCGAAGATAAGACACTCTCGTGCCGTGATTGTCTCCAGGCGTTTGTTTTCAGCGCAGGCGAGCAAGAATTTTACGCGTCCAAGAAATTGGATAATGAGCCTAAACGCTGTCACAACTGCCGAACGACAACACGCATG
This sequence comes from Candidatus Melainabacteria bacterium, assembly GCA_020854255.1. Classification (GTDB taxonomy): domain Bacteria; phylum Cyanobacteriota; class Vampirovibrionia; order Obscuribacterales; family Obscuribacteraceae; genus QKMZ01. The sequence goes on from JADZFV010000622.1 coordinate 14,527, forward strand.
AAACGCGACGGCCGCGATCCTGACCAGGGCGCCCAAGTCCCTTGCGAACAGTGCGGCGTAATTACTCACGTGCCATTCAAACCAACCGGTGCCAAGCCAGTCTATTGTCAGCAGTGTTTTCAGCAAAGGAAACGCACAATCGAAGAATGAAATTACTTTTTCTTTTTCTTCAAAATCATGTAACCAGCGCCACAGGCTGCGGCAAGAATACCAAGTGTAGCTAATGCTATCGGCGCATCATCGCTCCAAAACCTCTTGATGCCCATATATTCGGGCGTTACGTGAGTTAGTTCTGAATCGCCAGCACTCACAGGCAAGTTCTCGCCCGGCCCAGGCGCCTTAGACTCGGACTGACCGAATGCAGGCAAACCAAGGCCACAAACTAATGCCAGTGTGACTACTGCAACCTGGTAATTACTTCTCATGTTCTTATTTTGCCCCCGCATAAGACCCCAATTGCCTCTTTGTCTCGGTCTTGATACCTCGTAGAATGTCAGCCTCCACCTTGATTTGTGCTGCGGCCTTGCTGCAATCTTCAGCAATGTATCGAGCTTGTTCCTCACGCTGCTGAATTAGTTCTTTGAGACCAGAAAGCAATAGCTGGCATTCATCCGGCGTCATTTCAAGCCTGATTGAAATTTTCCGCGTCTCTCTAGTCATGATTCTGCTTTCGCTCCCTTAACCGCTTCCAGCCGCTCTAACCGCGTCCAGATCATTGCCGTTGTGTTCTCTAAAATCTCATTTGCTATCCAGCGGAATTTTTCAGAAGCCACCTGGTAATTCAGTTTTACGCTCGTTTGCGATGCCACCTTTTGCACTTTGATATCTAGAATTAACTGCCGATCCAAGATTTGTGGCGGGTTTGTCTTCATCTCTTCTTTGTAGGTCATCACATACTTGCCTTTGCAGAAACCCTCTTCATCAGGCGAATCATCAAATGATTTCTGCGACCACCACTTGTCGCCGATGTTGTTACCCATCGCTTCTTTTATTGCGGCCAAGACTTCAAAGTCAGACACAGCAAAGAGTTTAGGAGCTGGGTCTTCCAGAATCGCCTCATAATTCTGCGCCTTATCGCGCCCGATCATCCAAATAATTCCCGAGCCTATACAGGCGACAAGAAAGGCCGTTTGCGGATTTCCACAGAGCGCATTAGTCACGCCACCAATTACGGGCCATGCCACAAGCGCTAAGATTGCCCATGGTCCTTGTACTGTCAGCTTCATTTCTCAGCCTCCGCTAAATACTTGTCTACAAGCGCCTTACCCTTCTGTGACAACAGAAGCCAACCAGCCCCGGCACTCCAAAGCAATAGCAAAACAAACTTGCCCGGCATTTCCTTGAGCTTCTCACTTGGATTGACGAAGCCTTCGGCAGTCAGCTTATCCTGAACATGTCGCCGCCACGCTTCAGTCGTGTCAATACCAGTAACCGGGTCTATGTAATGTGGCTGTTGACTTAGGCTTTGTTGTTGGTTGCTCTCGTTCGCTGCACCCTTATTGAGTTTGGACAATTCAGAAAACCAGCCCATCCACATAAAAATTGTGATTGCAACCAATCCCACCCGGCAATAAGTAACCAGCTTGGACCGCCTGAAACCCTCCAAATGAGCGGCCTTTTCGCGTTGGATTTTTTCCTGTCGCTCTTTCCACTCTTTCAACTCGTCATCGAATGCAGTATGCCTTTGTTTTTCCCAGGCTTCCCAGTCGCCGTCATCATGCGGTTCTTGACGTTCTTGCCCTTCGTCAACCGGTTTGCCGTCCGGATACTCTTTGAAGAATTTTTCTAACTTTTCAAAATGCGCATTCGCCGCGATAAGCTTCTCTGCTGCCATTTTCTGTTCGTCAGAGTCTTTCGGAAATAGATCCGGGTGAAACTCTTTGACGTAGCGCCGGTAAGCTTCTTTTGTGGCTTGCAGCGAGGCTGTAGGCGCCAGTCCGAAGTATTCAAACGACACCTCTATGGCATCGGCAGTGTCTACAGGCATCGCATTCTATCTCCACAAACTAGCTGGCTACGGTGTTCCCTAGATAACTGCGCCCTCTCCATATGGGTCTTGTTCTGCTTCGTTTTCTATTTCTTCCTTAACCGGTATTGGCTCCGGCTCTTTATTCTCGGGCTCCGGTATTGGTTCTGACTTTTCGGCTTGCGGCTTACCCTCCGATCTCGGGACATCCACCTGAACAGGCTTGATCTTAGTTTCCGCCGTGTCGGCTATGTTTTCCTTGATATATTTCAACTCAGGCGGGTTCGTCTTTGCCCACTGAGCTTGCCATTCTGGGGTTTTCTGTGATTCCTCGCAGGTCTGGATCAATCTCTCGTCAACTTCTATCTTCTCTCTTTTCGGCGGCGGTATCGCCATTTCGTCTACAAAGTCTTCCCAGGTGTAGGTCTTCAATTTGATAGGCGAGGTCTTGGGCGTGAAAACCAGCGCCCGCTCATCACCCATAGCCAGCACCTCGCCCGCGTTCATCAGCGGCCGCCCAAATTCCTTTTCGTGGATCTGTCCGGAGCTGCTCAAAGTTCGCTCGTGATAGGTCTCGGTTCCGAGCATCTCACTGATTCGCTTGGCTGTGTCCAATTCATTGGGCTTGAACATGATTTTTGTGCCGAGCTGCCCCCACAGTATCTTTGCATCATCACGCCCATAAGTTTTTTCTAGCTGCATGTAGTCCTGAAATCCCAGAATCGCACTTATCTTGCGGTGTCTGATGATTGTTGTCTTGTTCACAAAATCAGGTATGCGCCCAAAGTTCGTGAATTCATCAAGACAGAGAAACAAAGGCCGGTCAAAGTCGCGTTCAGTTTGGCTAAAAATGTAATTAAAAATCAGCGCCGCCAATGGCTTCAGGTGCCCCTTTTGAGCGGGTACGGACAAGTAAAAAGTAAATAGCTCTTTGCGCAACCCTTCTATGTCTACATCCGTTTTCTCAGTCAGCGCCGCAATTCTCGGGCTCACCCAGAGGTTCAAACGCATCATCAAACCGGAGATCACACCATTGCGGAAACCCTCGGTAGAGACGTTGTAAAACGCCATATATTCGCTCTTTGCCTTCTCGACCGGGCTGGCTAAAAGCTCGCTTTTCATACCGTCTTGACCGGACGTAAGCCAGCCGCGAACCTCTGCTAGACTGACTTTCTTACCTGCCGCATGCAGCAAAAGAGCGATTAGCAAATGCCTTTCGCTGTTGTCCCAGATCTGCTCACCGCCGCCGCCGTCCTTCTTGTTGGTGTTCTCGATAATAAGATTCGCAAGCGTCTGGGCGTCGTCAACCGTCTTCACCTGCTCGATTGGGTTGATTCTATGCGAGTCCAGGGCGTCCGGATCGAACCGGTAAATCTTGTGCCCCATGCCTTTTCTAAAGCCCGATGTCTTGTGATAAACGTCTGGCGGCTCGTCGCCCGCCGTCGCTTCAGTGACAATCGCAGAGGCTTTCCAGCGCTTTAGCATTTGCGGAATAATGATCCGCGAGGTCTTCCCCGAACCTGTAGGACCGCCCACGACCGCGTGCCTGATAGTATCTTCCGGCGATATTGCCACCGGCTCGCCGCTATCGGTTAAGCCTAGAATCAGGCGTAATCCGTCTTCCTCACGGCTCACATACTTGGCTGTTGTTAAGTCTTCCTGGCC
>JADZFV010000623.1 GCA_020854255.1 Candidatus Melainabacteria bacterium
GACAGAGCACTGTCACCCATAAATGGCGGCGCGCCGGTAAGGGTCTCGTAGAATACGCAGCCCAGAGAATAAAGATCGCTTCTGTGATCGACGGCGATACCCATGCACTGCTCAGGGCTCATGTAGAAAGGACTTCCGAATATCTCACCGGTTTTGGTCAGGGTTTGCTGATTGAAATCATCAACACCTGTCAGCTTTGCAATTCCAAAATCAACCACTTTTACGATCTCCGGTTCGTGCTCGTAAAGCGGCTTTGCCAGCATGATATTGCTTGGTTTTAAGTCCCGGTGCACGACTTTGTGGTCATGGGCATATTGAATGGCAAAGGCAACATGTATAAAAATTTTCAGCGCGCGCTCCAGATCCAAACTGCCCAGTTTTTTGATCTCGTCGGCAAGCGTCGGTCCATCCACAATTTCCATGAGGAAAAACGGCTGACCGCCCGGCAAAAGTCCAAATTCAAAAACACGAATCAAATTAGGGTGATCGAGCATGTGGGCAGCTTTGACTTCGTTTTGGAAGCGCCGCCAACTGCCGTCATTTGTTTGCGATTTACTCAGGCACTTGAGAGCATACTTTCTATTTACCATCAAATGCTCGACACGGAAAACGCAGCCCATCCCGCCTCGACCGATAAGATCTATAATGCGGAATTTTTCCAGGAGAATTTCCCCCGGCTCCAACACCACAGGTAGCTGCGAAGCAAGATTGAGCGTGGTTTCGCCAAAAGTTTCCGCCGGCTCAAGCGACGATTCAAACTTCTCGTTTGGTTGGGGGTCCTCAGTCACTTGTCGCCTCAGCTGTAAATGGATAACTTGACAGCTATTTCAGTATATTCTCTATTTTAAATTGCCGGCATCCCACTTGAAGTCGGGCAAATTTTGACCGAGATTTGAGGTCTCCTGGTCATTCCAGAAAATCTTGACCGCCGGCGACTTTGTCTTTATTGCCTTTTCGAACGCTTTTTTCTGGCTGTCCGTCCAGTCTAATTCGCCCAGCTCAACCTTTCTGAGCGAGCGCATTTCTAAGAGGCTCTCCAGACAATTCGGCGATACCGACGTAGCTGTAAGGTCAAGCCAGGCAAGGTTTTTCAAATCTTTGAGATAACTTACTCCGGCGTCGGTAATGTCTTTGTTCTGAGAGATGCACAGCACCCTGATTGACTGGCATTGAGAGATGTCTTTGCAGGTGACGTCGTCCAGCTGGCAATGCTGCATCTGCAATTCATACAGGTTTTTCAATTCGGAAAGAGACTGGCAAAACGGAAGCATGCCTGAATTATTGGAAACGTCCAAGGCATTTAAGTTTGGCAAGATCGCCAATTTGGCCAGTCCGTCACCGTGAACTCGGGTGTGATTGAAATTGGCATAGCGCAGATTGACCATCTTCTCGAGACTTAAGAGGGCAGAATTATTGAAAAGCGTATGTTTCAAGTTGATCGCCTTGAGACCGGTCAGATTTTCTATGGCTGAAAATCCATCCGATTTGAAAGTTGGTGCAGAAGAGAAATTAAGAAAAACCAGATCGTCTGCAGCAAAACCTGCCAGCAGATCCGGCGATTCAATCGCGTTGTTTCTTACCATCAAAGAAAGCCTTCTTTGCTTGGGAAATTTCTTTTTTCCTTCCGCTTCAGTGACAAAAGCAAAGTCGTCGATGATTGTCCCCAGGCACATACCTTTGGGAAATGTGAGAATCCTCTGGTCGCCGACAATCTTTGAATAGCTGCCGGCTTGCGGGCTTGCCTTCTGTTCCGGACTCACTTTTGATGGTGGCGCATTCTGTTGGGCGGCCTCGAAAGGAAATGCGCTGGCTTCTCTGTCCTCATAGTACGCTTTGAGATCTTTGATTTGACCGCTTAAAATCACGTAGCAAATTCCTGCCCCTGCGACCGCTCCAATCACCAGTGTAAGAGTGGCTATTAAGATAGTGTTGATGGCATTATCTGCGGGCGTTTGTGCAAAAGCTTTTCCCCTATCTGCTCTTAATTTGCCAATTTGTTGAGTCGCAGGCGTGCTATCGGCGTCACCGCTCAATGTGCGCTCGAGCTCGATCAAATCGGCAGCCAGCGAATTGGCCTTTTGATATCGCAGGTCGGGATCCTTTTCCAAAAGTGTGGCGACGATCTTCTCTAACCCGCTCGGAAAGCCAATTCCCATTGATGCTTCTTGGAGAGACAGGGGCAGTTCGTTTTGATGTTTCATCATCGTGGCAAGTGCCGTCTCCCCGATGAAGGGCGGCGCGCTCGTCAATGCCTCATAGAAAAGACAGCCAAGTGAATACAAATCGGAGCGGTTGTCGATTGCCGTTCCGCTGCACTGCTCGGGGCTCATGTAAAGCGGGCTGCCGAATATCTCACCGGTTTTCGTGAGAGTCTGCTGATTGAATTCATCAACGCCTGTTAATTTTGCAATACCGAAGTCGACTATTTTGACGGTTTCATTTTCCTCGCCTTCCTTTTTTTCCAGCATGATATTGCTGGGCTTCAAGTCTCTGTGGATGATGCCGTGTTCGTGTGCGTAATGAATGGCAAAGGCGACCTGGATGAAGATCTTGATTGCGCGTTTCATGGGCAGGCGGCCCAACCTTCTCACTTCATCTGCAAGAGTGACGCCGTTCACCAATTCCATCAAAAAATATGGACGCCCACCGGGTAAAAGTCCGAATTCGAAGACACGCAAAAGATTGGCGTGGTCCAGCATATTGGCGGCTTTTGCTTCATTTTCAAAACGGCGCCAGTTGATGTCGTTGCGCTGGCATATGTTCAAACATTTGAGCGCGTACTGTTGGTTCATGAACAAATGATTGACGCGATAAACACTGCCCATGCCGCCGACGCCTAACAGTTCGATGATTTTGAATTTTTCTAAAAGGATGACGCCGGGCTGCAATTCTACAGGTGCCTGGGCGCTCAGAGACATGGTCGTATCGGCAAAGGGGAGTCCTTCGCGAAGCTGTGTCTCTTCAGACTCCTCGCGTCGAACCTCTGCATTTTTCTCTTCCGCTTGCGACATCTGGAATTATAGACCCTCTCCTTTCCAATCAAAGTCCAGGCAATCGGCCGGCGCTAAGGTTTCCGGACTGCTGACGGACAGCTTTACCTTCGGCAAGGCTTTTCTGATTGTTGCTACTGCGTGAGGAGACGTCAATGCAACCGGAATTACTATATTTTTCAAATTCGGCAATTGGCGAAGAGCTTCAAGTGATTGCACGGTGACGTTAGTACCGCTTAAATCTAAATATCGCAGGTGTTTGAGATTGGCAAGATACTGCATGCCTTTGCCGGTTATTTTGTGGTTCATTCCCAATGAAAGTACCTTCATGTTCTGACATCGCGAGATCTCTTTCAATGAGTCATCGTCCAGTGAGTCTGCATGCAGGCTGAGCAGGTAGAGCCTGGGTATCTCGCCGACTCTCTCCAGAAGCGTTTCGATGTTTTGCACGCTACTTGCGTGCAATGAGGTCAGTTTGTTCAGGTATTTCATTCTGGCCAGCCCGTCTCCTGTCACGTTGGTGGCAGTGACATCGAGGTAACTCAAATTGGAAAGGGGGTCGAGATATTTCAAATCAGCATCGCTGAAATCGGAGAATCTGACATTGAGCGCCTTGAGCCCAGTCAAGTGAGGAAGTGAAGAAAAAACTCGAGAAACTGCCGCCTCGTTTTTCGACAAGTAGAGAAGCGTCAAATCGTTGGGAGCAAAATTCTTCAATAAGAAAGGGTTCTTATTAAGCGCTTCATAGGTCGGGTTGAAACCGATGAGAACCCCGTCTTTCACCCGTTTTTCATCGACACAATTGACATCACGGTGACCGGAAAAAATGAAAGTTCCGATTGCATTTTTCGGAAATTTAAAGACACGCTCTCTGGTTGCTGGATCGAAGTGTGAAAATTGTTTTTCTTCAATGGCTGGTGCAGCGATTCTTGGTTGCGATTGGATGAGGATGGGGCGTTTGCGGACTCTTTCCGCTTCTAATTCGTTATGCAACAGGAAATAACTGACGCCCATGCCGGCAAGAAAAGCAACTGCTCCAATAATTGACTGCCCGATCGGATTGCCAGCAAAAATTGCCGATGTCTTTTCGACGTATGCCGATTTGCCAGAACCTCTCTCTCCGGCGGCGACCGTCCCTGACGCCGCATTGTCATTTTTCAATTGGCTTTCAAGCTGAATCAGATCGGCTGCCAGAAGACTGGCATTCTGGTAGCGATTATTGGGATCTTTCTCTAGAAGTTTGGCGACGATTCTCTCCAGCTCTTTTGGAAAGTCTATGCCCATGGATGCCTGTTTGAGCGACAGCGGCGGCTCGGACTGATGCTTCATCATTGTCGCCAAGGCACTTTCACCAAAAAAAGGAGGAGCGCCGGTGAGCGCTTCATACAGCATGCAGCCCAGAGAATAGAGGTCACTGCGCAAGTCCACCGCCAGACCCATGCACTGCTCCGGGCTCATGTAAAGTGGACTACCGAAAATTTCTCCGGTCTTAGTCAGGGTTTGCTGGTTGAATTCATCGACACCTGTCAATTTGGCGATTCCGAAATCGACGATTTTGACGATTTCTTCCTCGTCTTCACCGGCTTTGCCTTTCACGACCATGATGTTGCTTGATTTGAGGTCACGATGGATGACGCCGTTCTCATGGGCATAGGCAATCGCAAACGCTACCTGAATGAAGATTCTCAGGCATCGCTTCACAGGCAGTCTACCCAGTCGCTGCACTTCATCTGCGACAGTCGTACCGTCCACGAAGTCCATGACAAAGTAGGGACGCCTGCCCGGCAGGAGTCCAAAGTCATGAACTTTGATCAAATTGGGGTGGTCAAGAATGTGCGCTGCTTTGGCTTCATTTTGAAATCGCCGCCAGGTTTGGTCATTGGGTTGCTCTTTATTGAGACACTTGAGGGCAAAGACAGTGCCAAAATGGACGTGAGTGACGCGAAAGACGCTACCCATGCCGCCCAATCCCACCAGCTCCACAACCCTATACTTATCAAGAACAATTGTGCCTGGCTCCAGAACGACAGGAGTGGTCGTCTCTTCAAGCCACGTCGAACTGCCGGTGCCGCCCACGCCGGAGCCGAGAGGGTTTTCATCCTCCGATTTCTCATCTTTTTCCTGATTTGTAGACGGTTTCTCTGTCATTTTTACTGGTTGAGATGCCCAATAGTCTTGTTCCCCTCGGGATTATGCTTCGCACATCGCCAGATGTCCGATAAGGATACTTTTGAGCAAACGTAGCCGCAGAGGGCGTTCCAGTGACAAATTTAACATCAGTCCAGGCGCTCGATAATTTCGCGCAATTCTTCGCTTTTATCACCCATAGTGACGTCACTTTCGTGGGTTGTTTTGTAACCTTTGGGGATGGCAAAAATGCTCTTTTCAAACGGCTTGCGTTTTGCCGTGATGGTATCGAGCATGGTGACTAGTCCTTCCTGCCTGTTGTAAGCCAAGCCCTGACCATAGACAAACGGAGTGCCAATTTTTACGTATTTGAGCGGGATTCCTTCTACCTGCTGAAGATGGAACATCTGCAAGAGAAAGCCCTGAATGTGCTGATCGACTTTGAATTCGGTCTCAACATAGTAAGAACCGGCTTTGCCCTGCTTCAACTCAACGAGCTTCCCATTTCTGTGCTTGAAAGGTAATGCATAAAGTTTTGCTTTAAGCCCTTTGTAAACTACGGAGTTTTTCTCGACGACAAGCGGCCACTCGGTCGCACCTTCCAGGTACTCAATATGCTTTGGACCATTGCGCATAAAGTTCTTGTAGGTGAGTCGCGCTATCTTTTTGCGCAGCGGATTGAAAACGTGAACATCAAAACTGGGACCGGCAATAACGAAACGATTGCCGTCCTTTTGAGTGATTCTGGCGCAATCCCTGGCAATTTCGACTTCAATATCACCCATGGCTCGATGGCGCTGATACAGGCTGAGCATGCTTTCAGCCTGTGCTCTCGGGGCCCAAAAAAACAGCGGCGCAAACCCCAGGAGCACCGTTGTCACATACTTTCCGGCTTTGTCTTTGCTGGATTTTGATACCATCATCTTTCACCGGATTGCGTCATCTAACCTATTTTAGACAGACGCTTGCAAACGCGCTACCATAAGGAAAAGCCTGTGAGGGGTCATTGCTGCGGGTGTTTCTATCGGGTATTTCACTGGCCGTGGGAGTCTATGTAGCTCTTGCACCGCGCATGGCTGGCCCGTTTTATCGGCAATTCCTCTTTCATCCTGATCCTTATCCGCATGATGTTGAAACTGCGCCCAAGCTTGGCGCCATTCACGGCGAGGACGTCTATTTCCTTTCGCGCAGAGGCAACCGCTTGCACGGCTGGATTTATGAGAATCCAGAAGCCAGAGACTGGATGCTGGTCAGCCACGGCAATGCGGGCAATATCGTCAACCGCATCGAATTGGTGCATTTGCTTTTAAGAGCCGGTGTATCCGTTTTTATCTACGACTACCAGGGTTATGGACGCAGCCAGGGAAAACCTGATATTCCGGACATCTGTTATGACGGCGAAGCTGCATATGATTTTCTGGTCGCTGAGAAGGGCGTCCGCCAGGAAGACATCATTCTCTATGGCGAGTCACTGGGAGCTTCGGTGGCCGGATACATTTCAAAGGTCAGGCGCGCGAAGGCATTGATTCTGCAGTCAGGTTTTGCCTCTCTGGAGCGTATCGCCCGTGAGTCGATGCCGATTTTGCGTATCTATCCGGATTTTCTTTTCCCCCAGTCGTTCTTGAATAATATTGCCGTTCTCAGTAAGCCGCATCCGCCGGTCTTGATCGCTCATGGATTGAACGACGCCGTAATCGGATTCGATCACGCTCATCATCTTTTTCAAACTGCAGTTGGAAAGAAGATCCTTCTTGAATTGCCGGAAAGCGCTCACAGTGACATTACCGTAAGCGCGCCTGAGAAATTCCAGGCAGCAATAACGGAGTTTCTTTCCACTCTTCGGTAGGGGCGATGCCGTGCATCGCCCGGTCTATTTCGCAACGAAATTATTGAACTTTTACACCGTTGCCGGCACGCCTTCACGACGCAAGCGGATCAAATTCAGAGCTGAACCGGCTTTAAACCAACCAATGTGTTCGTCGGTCATGGTGTGCTTCAATTCGATCATGTCCTCCGTACCGTCGGCATGACGGATTTTCATTTCAACATTCTTGCCGAAAGCCAGATTCATCAGGTCTAAGAAGCTGACTCTGTCGGTTTCGCCGATCTTGTCGTAGTCTTGCGGTTTGACGAAAGTGAAAGGCAAGATGCCTTGCTTCTTCAAGTTTGTCTCGTGGATACGAGCAAAACTCTTCACTACGACCGCCTTGCAATTGAGGAAACGTGGTGACATTGCCGCGTGTTCGCGGCTCGAACCTTCACCGTAATTGTTATCGCCGACCGCTACCCAGCCAAGATTTTCGGCTTTATAGTGGCGTGCAACAGCAGGATAAGGCTTTCTCTCGCCATCCAGAACATCTAGTCCGGCGCCGATTTCATTTGAGAAAGCATTGGTGGCACCGATGAACATGTTGTCGCTTATTTTGTCGATATGCCCTCTGTAACGCAGCCATTGTCCGGCAGCCGAAATATGATCGGTTGTGCACTTGCCCAGCGCTTTCATCAAAATGGGAAGATCGGTGTAGTCCTTGCCGTCCCAAGCTTCAAACGGTTCGAGCAATTGCAACCTTTCGGAAGTGGGTTTGACGTCGACGACAACCTTGTCACCGTCTTTTGCCGGTGGAATAAATCCTTCTTCGTCTGCGATGAAGCCTTTCTCCGGCAATTCGTCAGCCGTTGGTGCAGTCAATTTGAATTCCTTGCCATCCGTTCCCTTAAGAGTGTCGGTTAGCGGATTGAACTTGAGAGAACCAGCCAGTGCAAAAGCAGTGACGATCTCAGGACTGCCGATGAATGCAAGTGTTTCTGCATTTCCGTCATTGCGTTTTTGGAAGTTTCTGTTGAAAGAAGTGATGATCGAATTTCTTTCTCCGGGAGTGATGTCTTCTCGCTTCCACTGTCCGATGCAAGGTCCACAAGCATTTGCAAGAACCGTTCCGCCAATGGTTTCAAGCGTTTTTAATTGACCATCGCGGCCAATTGTTTTGTAAATCTGTTCAGATCCTGGTGAGATAAGAAAACCGATATCGGCTTTTACGCCGTGAGCGCCGGCTTGGTTCGCCACATGCGCTGCTCTTCCCATATCTTCATAGGAGGAATTCGTGCAGCTTCCAATCAAAGCGTAATTGAGATGTTCTGGATATCCTTTTTCGTCTACTTCTCTGGCCAGCTCGGAAATCGGGCGGGCCAGGTCGGGAGTGTGCGGTCCGACTACATACGGCTCGAGAGTGTCGAGATCGATTTCGATGACTTGATCGAAGTAGCTCTTGTAGTCCTTTTCCACTTCCGCATCGGCCACAAGATGCTCGTGGTATTGCTCGGCCAGTGCGGCAATATCTTCACGCTTTGTGGCACGCAAATACTTGACCATGCGCTCGTCAAATGGAAATAGCGATGTAGTGGCGCCGATTTCTGCACCCATATTTGTAATGGTGCCTTTGCCCGTGCAACTGATCGATTCGGTTCCCGGTCCGAAATATTCAATGATGGCGCCGGTTCCGCCGGCCACAGTCAGAATACCTGCCAGTTTCAAAATCACATCTTTCGGGGCTGTCCAGCCGTTCAATTTTCCGGTCAAACGTACGCCGATCAATTTGGGCCATCTGACTCCCCAGGCCTCGCCGGCCATAACATCGACAGCGTCAGCGCCGCCTACTCCGATGGCCACCATGCCCAAACCACCGGCATTGGGTGTGTGTGAGTCAGTGCCGATCATCATGCCGCCCGGAAAAGCATAATTTTCCAGGACCACCTGGTGGATGATGCCCGATCCCGGTTTCCAGAAACCGATGCCATGCTTTTCGGCTGCCGTGCGCAGGAAGTTATAAACTTCGGCGTTTTCACTGAGCGCGTTTTCCATGTCTTTGTCGGCACCGACTCTGGCAAGAATCAAGTGATCGCAGTGAATGGTCGACGGGACTGCCACTGTTTTTAACTTGGCTTGCATAAATTGAAGGACTGCCATTTGCGCGGTCGCATCTTGCATGGCGACGCGGTCAGGGCGCAAAAGGACATAACTTTCTGCCCGTTTCGGACGTTTTTCTGAGGCATCCCAGTGGTCAAGGTGAGCAGTGAGGATCTTTTCCGCCAGGGTCAGCCCGCGTCCAAAGCGCTTGCGCGCCTCATTGTGCTTTTCCGGCAAAGACTCATACAATTTTTTGATGTCTCTGGCGGAACTTTCCTTGAGAATGTCAGTCATGGCGTGCCCTCTTCTTGTCCGTTCGATATGTGGATATATTGATCTTACTGTAAACAGTGGCTCAAGCCCTCAAAATTTAGGGTTATTGCGCAAATCTAAAAATGGAGAGTCCGGTCTTGGAAACACCGGACTCCCTTTTTACGAACAAATTGATTTCGCTCTTAACCTGCACAGTCTCGCTTGAAGACTCAGTAGTTTCGGATTTCTACGCCCGGTCCACCTGATTCCGACGAACTTCCGGCATTATTTGCACCACCTGTTTCTGATTCTGCGCCTGAATCGCCAGGTCCGCCAGTTTCCGATGAAGCGCCCGAGTTGAAGGCTCCGCCCGATTCGCTCGACGCGCCCTGATCCGTTGGCCCGCTGGATTCGGAAGCGTTTTCTCCTCCATAGACTCCGCCTGATTCGGATTCACCGCCGCCGAAAAATACGCCGCCCGATTCTGACTCGAGCTGGATCATTTTCAGAGGTGAGTGAGCCGGCAATGTTGTCTGCTCAAAGCTGTTGTCAAAGGCAATTGCTGATGGGTTTAAGCCAAAAATCAGGGCTGCAGCGCCCAATACTGTCACTTGTGCATTCAGTTTCAACATCTATGTTTTCCTCTCAAAGAAAAGTTTGCTTGCGCCTATCTGGGGTCTGCGACTTTGGTCACGGAAGAAGGCTTGAAACCCATCTTCTTGGCGGTGTCATAGTCGCTTTGCGCCAGCTTTTCGCTGCCCAAAGCTTTGTAGCTAACGGCGCGATGATGGTAGACATGCGCCAAACGCCCGTTGTATTTCAAAGCTTTTGAAAAATCATCGACTGCTTTGTCGTGATATCCCTGTTTTGCCTGTGACCTGCCTCTATTGACATAAGCGGTAGGAAGCTTCGCATTGATCTGCAAGGCGAGCGTAGCTGCATCGGCAGCATCATTGTTGTTGCCTTGCATGTGCAGTGCGTGCGACTTGTTGATCAAAGCCAGGGCACGAGCGTGGGGGCTCTTCATTTCCGCTACCTTTTCGGCATCGGCTATAGCCTTGTCATACTGTCCCAATCCGTTGTAGGCATGGGCGCGGTTGACATATGCCATGGGCAGACTGGCATCGATTTCAATGGCGTGATTGAGATCGTCCAGTGCCTGTTTGTATCTTCTGGTTTTGTTGTAAGCCCAGCCGCGGTTGATGTATGCCGCTGCTGATTTCGTGTCGATCTGGAGTGCTTTGGTGGCGTCTTCTACGGCTTCGTTGTAACGGCCCAGGCGATCGTTTGCCAGTGCGCGATCGCTATACGCTCTGGCGTTTCCGGCGTTGGCTTTGATTGCTTCATCCAGCTTGCTGCGCGCGTCTTTGAATTTGTCTTTTTTCATCAGGTTTTCTGCGGTCTTAACAGCATCCATGGATGGATCTGCTGTTGGAGCGCAGGTACCGGCAGTCGACCAGAGGGCGACGATCGATAATGCCGAAAGAAGCGAGCGAGTATAAAGTGAGCCATTCGGCGATTTCATCTTGAAAATCCTCCTAAGCCTTAAGTCTTGCGGGAAGTCTCGCAATGCGCGCGAGAAGGGGATACCTGCAAGTTTGTTTTGTAATGCGTCCGGATGGTGATGATTTTATCCCGGGCATGATGAGAGTTTGCGAGATCTTTAATTGCCGCTTATCAAATCTTATTCACCTCCCTTGATCCCAAATTCCCTTGCTGGACTTGAGTCTACGACTTCAGCGTGGGGAAGATGTGAGGAGGTGCGACTGCTAGTCAAGTAGAGCTTTGTCGTTTTTATTCTCGCTGTTCTTCGCTTCCTTGATCCGCTTTACAAGTTCATCTTTAGCCGTTTCGAGCTGTTTATCATCGGCTGTGGTTTTGTCATTTTGCACGCTCAAATCCGGCTCGACACCGACGCCTTCCAGCCGCACGCCGGACAGCGAGCAATCAAAAACTGCAAGATAAAGAAAGCATTTGTCGTTGATTGGCTGAATGGAGCCGGCCAGAAAATAACCGGCCGTGCGATCGCCAATGACCAGCGCTCGCTTTGTTTTCTTCAAGGAATATGCCAGCTGCTCCTTGCCACTGCGGGAGCCACCATTGATTATTGCTACCATCGGTTTGTTGAAAACAACTGTCGAAGTGTTTTTTTCCCCCTCGCGCGTGGTTATTTCAAAATCCGGATAAGCAACCGGTTGGCGAAAGAAAGGATCGAGCGCATCGGGAGAACAAGCACCATACCCGTCTCTCAAATCTAGGATCAAACCATCGCAATCTTTGATGGGTGGATTTTCCAGTGCGTTCTGCATTGTTTCTTGTGCTTTGCCTCCGCCGCACCACAGGTGAACGTAACCCAGTTTAAAACCGCCTTTGTCAAACTTGGAAGCGCTCTTGCTGACTGCGTGCGTGTACCAGTCGTACATCGGCTTCTTCACCAATTTGATTGGCACCGTGCGTTTTTCGGACTTTCGCATCAGTTCGATATTGACAGTGCGACCTTCCAGATTGAAAAAGTTCGACTGTCCAATGTATTTGCGGCCATTTACAGAAATGATTTTGTCACCGACCATAATGTGCGACCTGTCAGCCGGGGAATCATCCAGCACATAGCGCACCCTGTCAGGCTCAAAACCGACAGAGCCGGTTACAAATCCTGGAAACACCGAAATGCCTTTATCGTCATGATTGCGGCCCTTACTTCCGGGAAAAAGTGAATACAAGAAATAATAAGTATCGTCGTTGGTGGTCAAAAATCGACAATGACTGCTCTTTAACTCGTCAATAGCTGCATTGGCGGACTCAGACAATTCAATCAAATTTTTGGCAGAGAGGATTCGCGCTCTCTGTTTTTCAAGCGCTTTGGGCCAGACCTCTGCGCTCAATTCTTTGGAGTAAAGTGATTTTCTGACGTGTTTGTCTAGCTTGGAAAGAACCACTTTATTGAATTGGCTATTAACGGAAAGCGCCTCCATCGGCTCAACCGTAGCCGTTACGGCTGGCACTGCCGCTTTTTGCTTCGATGGAATAAAGCCGGAAGCTTTTTGTGAGTCTTCTTCGAAGGCAATCGCCGCAGTCTGAAACAGGGCCGCTACTAAGAGAATATTCAGAAAATTCGTTTTTTTCAGATGGTAATGTGCAGGCAGCAACGTATGATCATTCTCCGGACAGTGATTCACCGCTTGACGAGTTTTCACATAATAACGGATTGCCTATGAGTCTTGCATGACCAGAGAAAGTGAATCGTCTGCCGGTAAAACTGCCGAAACCGAGGCCGGGCAATCGCAGGCTGCAATTTGCTACGCGGTGCCGCCTTTTGTCTTCATCCCCAGCCTCTATTTCATGGAAGGGCTGCCCTACACGATCGTCAACATGATGGCGGTGGTGTTCTACAAGAACATGGGCGCTACCAATGAATTCATCGGTGCTGCCACGAGCGTGCTTTCACTGGCCTGGATGCTGAAATTCCTCTGGGCTCCATTGGTCGATCTCTATGGAACCAGGCGTGGCTGGATAGTGGTGGCACAGCTGGTGCTTTCCTTGCTGTGCGCCCTTCTGGCCGGCTCGGCATTTCTTCCGGACAATGCAGCTCTTTCTGTGTCTGCACTGGCCTTGATTGCCCTTGCATCAGCGACACAGGATGTGGCTATTGACGGCTACTACATGGATGTTTTGAACAAACGAGAGCAAGCTGTCTACGTTGGTGTGAGAAATGCCATCTATAAGATCGCGGTCCTTGCAGGGCAAGGGCCGCTTGTAATGCTGGCCGGGTATGTGGCCGTGTCCAGAGGGGCAGGCGACTACAAGTTAGGCTGGGCAACAGCCTTTTGTGCGTGTGGCGCTATGTTTTTGATTTTTGGTGTTTTGCATCTATTTATATTGCCAAAACTGGACAATCAGATGAAAGCATCCTCTACAAAGGAGATGGAGAGACTCGACCTTTTGGACGGGTTGAGGCGCTTCGCAAGTGTAGTAAAAACCTTTATCGACCAGGACCGCATTGCCATTGTCTGCCTGTACATTCTTATCTTTAGGTTTGGCGACGCCTTGATGCTGAAAATGACGATGCCTTTTCTTCTAGACGCCGCGAAAAATGGTGGTCTGGCCCTTTCCACTCAAGACGTGGGGCTTATATATGGAACGGTTGGGCCGATTTTTCTGCTTTTGGGAGGCTTGCTCGGTGGTTATCTGGTAGCGAAATTCAGCTTGAAGAAGTGCCTTTTGCCGACCGCTCTCATTCAGAGTGGAGCTATTCCTCTCTATTGGGCGCTTGCATACTTCAAACCTCACGATCATGGCTGGATCTATGCCGCCAATTCATTCGAGCAGTTTTCCTACGGATTAGGAACAGCGGCATATACGGTTTTTCTGCTTTCCGTTGTAAAACCGCAATATAAGGCAGCGCACTATGCAATCGCTACGGCAATAATGGCTCTCGGTTTGATTATTCCTGGATACGCAAGTGGCTATATGACTACATGGCTCGGTTATCCGAATTTCTTTCTCGTCAGCTTTCTGGCTTCTATTCCGGGCATCATCACAATCTTCTTCTTGCCGATTAAAAACGGTGATGAAAAAACGGCGTCCTGATACTGCGCCCGTCAGGAATGTCTGTTTTGAAGTTTCGCAACAACTTCATTTACGATCTGATCCGGTGTTTGTTGTGCATCAACATTGATTGATTCGTCACCATCTGGTTGCTCTAATGTCTCAAATTGACTTTCCAAAAGGCTGACCGGCATGAAATGCCCTTTGCGCGAGCTAATCCTTTGCTTCGCTTGCAAATGAGAAATATTCAGAAATACGAATTGCACTCGATTGTCGAGCTTAAGCCGAAGTCTATAACTTGCCTTGAGGGCCGAGCAGGCAACGACTGCTCCTTTTCCTTCATTCAGCGTTGTTTCTATCTCAAGTTTCAGTGCGCCCAGCCACACCACCCTGTCCTCATCTGTAAGTGGAATACCGGCAGCCATTCTGGCGACATTGTCTTTTGAGTGAAACTGGTCTCCTTCAATGAAAGACCAGCCAAGCGCTTCCGCAAGGGACCGCCCGACCGTACTCTTGCCGGAGCCGGAAACGCCCATAACGACAAGAATTCGAATTCCATCTCCCGGTAATTGGGCGTCCAGACTCGCTACCCCTTTTCAAATCCGGACCGGCCCCGACCACAGGTAAAGCCGCGTCAAGTAGAAAACGCTGAATCTATAAATAGTACTGTATATTAGCTATGGGGCTACTGCCTTCCGATTCTGTAAGAGGTCGGTATTGCCGGTTTCTGGAGCATTTAATTGCTGATACCACCGGTGGTAGCACATCATATAAAACCATTAAGCGAGCCAGGGTGAAGAAATGGTTATTAGTAAAAAAATATCTGCATTGAGCGTCATGACATTGATCGTTGTCGCACAGAGCTTCCCCCTTGCCGCTCCGGCACAGGGCCCGGCAGGAGGCTTGCCGCCTGCGATTCTGGGTGAGGTTGAAGGAAACAAACCTGGTGCTGCAACAATCACTCCGGCTGAGCCTGATCCCCGGGTTGAACCGGTTACTGAGCCTGCAAAAGAGCCGGCTGTCAAACCAGAATCAACGTCTGCTCACATGGGCAGCCCCGAAAGACCGCATGCAGGCTTGATTGAAGAAACAGCGAAGGAGGCTTTTCCGGTCAAGCAGGCTCCCAAGAAACCAATCATGCTCTATGGACGCCTGGAAGAAATTTCCGGCAAAGCTGCACCGACATTTCCTATCGTTTTGAAAGCCCTCACTCCGAAGATGGATCAGACCGGCTTGCTCAAAGGACAGGCGACAGAAGGAACCCTGGCCGGCAGGCTGGAAAAATCTTATCCAGCTGATTTCCGCGGCACATGGGGTGGTTCTTTGACCCTGGGACAATTGGTAATTACACCTCTCAATTATCAAATCGATCCTGACGACGCCAGGAAGACAGCCAGTCTTGTACGGCAGGGATCGGTAGGCACGGCTAATTTTGTTTTTGATAGAGACGGACGCGGAAACATTACTGTAGAGCCGACCCAAATCATTTTCATGGTACCTGCCAACCAGACGAACTCATTTCAGCTGGCCATGCAGCAAGCAGGCGGAGCAAACGCTATGGGTGGAAACGCCATGGCCGGCATGATGAAGTCAATGATGAGTAATATGCAGGTTCCGATCGCCATCAAATTTGGAAACTTTCAATCATCGGCAATGAATCCGAGCATCTCGGGAAATTCATTCTCCATTGGTGTGCTCAGCAACCGCCTCAAGCAGCTCAGTCCGGGAATCATGGAACAGCAAGTAATTACTCAAGAAAACATTCGCATCGCCAGAACCGGCAAGACCTACAGCACCTATAACGAGAATATTTTCAGATTCACCCAGCGAGGCGCCAGCCAAATGTACGTCGAGGTAGCCTCCGTTTCATACGACATGGCCAGGCGCTTCTTGCGCAAAATGGTACTCTACGGTTATGTGACCAAAGGCGCGGTGCAGCAAGACTTCAGCAATCCCTATGCCGGTCTTCAACAAATGATGGGCGGCACAGGCGGTGCCGGCGGAATGCAAATTCCCGGCATGGGCGGCGGGTCTGGAAATCCGCTCCAACAACTGCAGGACTTGCAAAAGATGTTTGGTGGGCAATAGCACTTTATGGATATTGATAAGCTGGCCGAGGTTGTCGAAGAGATGATCATTCAGCATGACTATCCCGGTTTCGAGCCCAGAGGTCTCAAGCTGGGATTGCCTGGAAAACTCGAAGGAATGAGTGCCAAGACATTCGCAAGTGCACTCGGACACCAGAGTGTTTTTGTGAAACTGGCGGCATTGCGATGGTTTCAGGAAAGACCGGGTGTTGCAAAAGCGCATCTTTCTTCCATACTCGGATTGATCGATTCCGATGACGAATGGGTGAGAAAAGAAGCGATTCGTACGGTTGAAAAAATTTGGAAACTGCCTGCGCATGCATCTGGCATCGTTTCTAAGGGTCTCGCCGACGAGTCCGTTGAAGTGCGAAAAGCCAGCGCCAAAGCCTTGGGAAAAATTCTAAAACGTTCTGTTACAAAAGACGCTGCCGTTATTGACGCTTTAAGACAAGCGGCTCAAGACAAAGATGTTGAAGTGCGATTCAAAGCTCAAAAAGCGTTGCGCAATATCGGTGAATTCGTAGTTTGAGCGTCAATCAAAGACTTTGCTGTGCGCTTTCGCCTATCAATGCAGAGCGGCTCACCGTAAGGCTTTCAAGTAGACTTGCAACTGAAATCATTTATTCGATTCAAGTTTTAATCTGGCGACGAATTGGTGAGTCCTTTCCAAAAGGTGCGAACTTTCGGTAAGTTCCAGGTAAAAACCGTGCTCGAAATACTGCTCCAGGTAGTTCCAGTCATAGTCAATGGCTTTATGGAATTCCTTCAGTCTCAAGAGTATGTCACCAGTCAATTGCGTCGCCTGAACATGGTTTTCACTGGACCATGATTCTTTCTCACCGGAAAGAATTCGGTGAATGATTGACGATGCAGTGGAAACTCCTTGCGCAAGTTCATGAAAGTAGCGCTTGATCATCTTCTCTTCCAGAGTGGCGCGTTTTTCGGAAAGTTTGGCGACTGCAGCTGTGAGAGATGAAAGGCATTCGCTGAGGGCGCCAGCTGCCCTCAGGATAGGCGAAATTTCGTACCTGGTCTCGCGCATCGTTTCTCTCTTTCTATCGCTCTTTGCCTGTGATAGTAATTAGTCTATAACATTGACTGCCTGGGGTCTAAAGAGC
Organism: Candidatus Melainabacteria bacterium; assembly: GCA_020854255.1. Lineage (GTDB taxonomy): Bacteria > Cyanobacteriota > Vampirovibrionia > Obscuribacterales > Obscuribacteraceae > QKMZ01. The sequence continues at coordinate 17,024 of JADZFV010000623.1, forward strand.
CGCACAGGCTGGGCTACAAAAAAAGTGTTTAGAAACTTTTAGCCGTCGCAGGGGTTGCATCTGCGACGGCTTGTTCTGTTTAAAAGTTTTTTGCGCTATCTCTTGGTTATGACTGCCACTGTCGGTAGTTGCGTCGTCTTCCTAGAATGGAGCCATTTTGCGAAGTCTCAAGAGAGTCGGGCGTTTCAACCAATTCAAAAGATTTCCTACGAGAGAGTCGGGACGTATGGCTCATTTACTTCCATAGTGCTTACTGCCAGGTGGGCTGCGCCTTGCTGTCTTCTGAAATTATCCAGATAACGGCGAAGTGCTTCTCTTATCAGGTCGGATCTCGTTCTGTGTTCGTGTTGAGCAATGAAGTCTACTTGTTCCAACATTGCTGGTGGCAGGGCGATCAGTACTTTTTTGGGCATTTGCAGTTCCTCGCAGAGACAAAAGTGGACGTCGGGACCATGTGTGACCGCTATCATCAATGGGCCCTATACACGGTTCTTAATATGTGGTAACCGCGTTTCGCATTGGTGGGGGATTCATCAACCACCCTCGATGAGTATCAACTTTACACACCAAAACGAATATCGTAAAGGTCCGAAAGGGGCATAAA
>JADZFV010000624.1 GCA_020854255.1 Candidatus Melainabacteria bacterium
GAAGGCACTTCGGGACCAGTATGTGATCCCCCGGTTGAGGGATTTTTGAAGAGCCAGTTTTTTCCGGATTTCGATATCTGCATTTGTTGGCGCAGGTTCTATTTTTCGCCATGCGCAAATTATCGGAACTTTCACGTGTAAAGCGCATACAAGCATGATGTTTTGCTGGGCAAAAGATGCGCCAAAGACAAACACCACAGGTGGTGCCTGTGGCGTTTGTGATTTTTAGTTGATGATGCAGTTTTGGAAATTCGATTGCTTATGCTTTCGGAATTGGCAAAGAAAATTTGCCAGTACGAATTCCTAGACTGTCGCCGCCATTCTTTCGCGTTCGTTTTCCACGATGCTGCCGGCTCTTGCCAGGCTGCGCGGGAATTCCCGTCCACGTTGGAGAACTTGTTTTTCAACGCTTTCCGGTTTGAACACGCTTTTGAAGTACTCGATGGCTTGATCGACATCGAATTGCCGGCAAGAGAAAATGTCTAGCGTGACAAATCCTTTGTCCGGGAAGGTATGGATGGAGATGTGCGACTCCGCAATCAACACTACGCCGCTTACTCCCCAATCATCCGGTACTGTTCCGGTGTATCTGAACACATAAGGCGGCATAATCTTGGTCATGTCTAGCTGTGCCGGGTATGCGTCCAGCGCTTCGCTTACCAAACCAAGATCTCCGAGGAGTTCTCTGGGGCAACCGTACGCTTCGAGAATGAGATGTGGTCCGAACATGTTTCTTACCCCCTTGTGTGCTCGTTGGTGTCTCGAGCAACGTTAGTGGAATCCTTGTGTCCAGAGCGAGAGCTCTGTGGGGTACACGAAACGCTTACTTAACACCAGTGTTGGACTACTTCCTTTCTGGGAGTTGGGCGTTGTTGTGTGGTGCGAGTCTTCCTCCGTTTGGATTTATGACAAATGCGATTTCGCATTCTACAGTATAAAGTCTATTTTTCCCGCGAAATGTTCCGCTGGCAACATTTCGCTCTCTTTGCCCGACAGGCACCAAATAAGCGCTCCTTGATAAGTTGTTTTTTTAAGGACAAAAAAACGTGTCTGGAGATCTGCTTTACATGCAGCTTTCCGGCGACTATTAGTTTTTGCTAATGTGACGCCGATCGTGACTTTTTGCTGCTGTTCTGATCAAGTCGGTAGTCCAGTGAGGTTTAAGTTGTGTGAAGAAAACCGGCTTGTGAAGCGGGTTCTGGTGTGGTGTTCGAAGATTGGCCCAGCCAATTTCTGGCCAAGCGGTTCAACTTCACCTTTTGCTTCAAACTGCGACATTCGGCGATCTGCTGCCGAAGACTGGCTTCTGCTACGGCTCTTGGCGGATCGCCTTAATGTTTTGCTTAAAATTAGACGCGAACGCGAGCAATTTTTACCTGCACTAGGTCGCGGAAGTTGCTCGTGATGTCGTCTGCTAACCTGTCATTGGCATTCACCCAAAACTGGCTTCCCACGAGGATCGAGTGATTTTTCTTACCGCGTGGAAAATTGAGAATTACGGGATCTTCGCCTTTGTGAGTATTCAATATATCTTTCAGCCGGTGCAAATCGGCAAATGTCTGCTCCGAGGAAAACGAGATGCTGACCAGTGAGGCATCGGCGATGAGCCGCACTGAATTGCACATCAGTGACAAGCCTTCGTCGTTTTTCTTTGTCTTTGCTTTGACCAGAAGCAAGTTTTGCGGCAAAAGAACATCGACCGGGATTTTTTCCAGCTGTTCTCCATAGATGACGACTTCCCTCGTGCCAAGCAGGTCTTCTAGCTTGACGATGCAGAGAAGCTTGTTCATCTTGGTGAGCTTTTTCTCGATGCCTGCCGCCAGCCCACCGACAATTACGTTGCTTCCGTCGGGAATGTCGTTGAGTTCGACCAGTGTGTGCGTTGTGAGCAGCTTGAGCCGGTTGAATACGCGCTTGAGCGGATGACTGGTGATATAGAAGCCGAGCAGCTCATGTTCGAAGCGTTGCAATTCATGTTCTTGAAACTCGCCCGGCTCTCCTCGCAGCGATTCATCTACGTTGGCAACGCCAGTCTCTGTAGCAAAGCTGAAGAGATTCATCTGCCCTGTTTCCAGTTCCATCTGTCTGCGCTGTCCGCACTCAACCAGGCTGTCGAGATTTTCCAGCGCTTGCCTGCGAGAGATGTTGAGATTTTGGCAGGCGCCGCATTTGATCAAAGCTTCAAGCGTGCGTTTGTTGACCACGCGAAGGTCGATGCGCTCCAGAAAATCTTTGATCGACTTGAAGGCGCCACCATCTTTTCTCTTCTTGACGATTTCTTCAACGGCCGCTTCGCCAACATTTTTCACCGCGGACAGTCCGAAGCGAATCGCCTGTCCGTCGGCTGTGAAATCGGCGCCGGAGACATTGATGTCCGGTGCTAGAATGTCGATGCCTATGGTCTGGCACTCGGCGATGTAGCCGCGCACTTTGTCCTGGTCGTCTGCGACACTGGAAAGCAGGGCGGTCATGTATTCGACCGGGTAATGCGCCTTCAGGTAGGCGGTCTGATAAGTGAGAAGCGAGTATGCCTGACTGTGCGATTTGTTGAAGCAGTATTCCGCGAACTGAACCATTGTGTCAAATAGTTCGTTGGCGAGCTCCGGTGAGACGGCATTTTTTGCGCAGCCACTTACGAAAATCTCGCGCTGCTTTTCCATCTCTTCTGGTTTTTTCTTACCCATAGCTCGGCGCAGCAAATCGGCTTGACCAAGGCTGTATCCACCCAGTTTTTGAGCGATCATCATGATCTGTTCCTGATACACGATTTGCCCGTACGTGTCCTTGAGAATGGACTCAAGCAACGGAGTCTTGTATGTGATTTTCATCCTGCCATGTTTGCAGTCGATGAATTTGTCGATCATGCCGCTGTCTAGCGGACCTGGTCGATACAAGGCGATGAGGGCTGATAGATCCTCGAGGTTGGACGGCTTCATATCACGCGCGACCTGCCGCATGCCAGTCGATGTTTCTAACTGGAAGATGCCTGTAAGGTCGCCGTTGCTGATGGTTGTGTAGACCTTTTCATCATCGAGCGGAATATTGTCCGGATCGATGGAGACACCTTTTGTCTCCTTGATGATCTTGATCGCTTTGTCGATCATAGTCAGGTTGCGCAAGCCGAGGAAGTCCATTTTGACCAGCCCGATATGGGCCAGATCTTCCATGTAAAACTGCGCAATTACAGTGCCGTCATTGTTGCGCTGCAGAGGGCAGAGTTCTTCCAAAGGGACGTCGCCTATCACCACACCGGCTGCGTGCATGCCGAATGTTTTGTTGCAGCCTTCCAATTGTTTGGCGACATCAATTACCTGACGTGCTTCTTCATTGGTGGCATACATCTTCTTGAAGTCCGGATGTTCCACCAACATGTCTTTGAGAGGAGTCGGTTTGCCGCGTACGACCGGCACCATTTTTGCCAGTTTGTTCGACTCTGCGAAGGGAAAATCCAGCACGCGGGCGACGTCTTTGATAACGGCTTTGGAGGTCATGCGGTTGAAAGTGATAATCTGTGCGACGTGATCTTGTCCGTATTTCTCGGCCACGTACTTAATAACTTCTTCGCGTCTTTCGATGCAGAAGTCGGTATCGATATCGGGCATGGACTTTCTTTCCGGATTGAGAAATCTCTCGAAAAGCAGGTTGTAGCGAATCGGGTCGATATTAGTAATGCCCAGACAATATGCAACCAGCGAGCCTGCTGCAGAGCCGCGACCCGGTCCGACTGGAATGCCGTTGTCGCGAGCATATTGAATGAAGTCGCTCACTATCAAAAAATACGAGGCGAAGTTCATGTCCTCGATAACCTTCAATTCGGTGCGAGCGCGATCTGTCACTTCATCGGCAAGTTCCTGACCATATCGCGCTTTTGCGCCCTCTATGACCAGATGATTGAGAAAGCTTTCCGCCGTGTGCCCCGGCGGCATGGGAAAGACGGGTAGCCTGGGGTCACCGGCAAGTTTGATTGTCTCTATTTTGTCGGCAATTTCAAGCGTCGACTTTAGGGACTCTTCAATGTATTCAGTGTCCAGGTGATCGCGAAAGAGATAAGCCATCTCATCGCCGTTTTTTAAATATTCCCAACCAGTAAATTTCATGCGGTTGGATTCGGTGACGGACTTACCCATCTGGATGCAGAGCAAGCAGTCATGAGCCTGCGCATCGTGTTTGTTGGTAAAGTGACTGTCGTTGGTGGCGACCAACTTAATGCCCAACTCGCGTGAAAGTTGGATCAGATAGCGATTGGCCTTTCGGTCTTCAACTTGCCCGTGGTCTTGAATTTCCAGGTAGTAATCATCGCCGAGCACTTCTTTGTACCAGGAGGCAACGCGCCTGGCTTCGTCGTATTGGTCTTTGAGTATGTGCTGGCAAATTTCGGAGCCCAGGCAGCCGGAAAGGACGATCAGTCCTTCGCGATTTTCTTCCAGCATCTCTTTATTGATGCGTGGTTTGTAGTAATAGCCTTCCAGGTGAGCGCGTGTATTGAGCCTGACCAGATTTTTGTAACCCTGCTTGTTTTTAGCAATCATTGTCAGGTGGTAAAGACTGGTGCGCTTGGTCTTGTCTTTGATGTTGCCGTCGATGATGTAGCTTTCACAGCCGATAATCGGCTTGACGCCACCCATCTCTTTGCAGGTTTTGGTAAGTTCGACCGCACCATACATGACACCATGGTCGGTTATGGCGACAGCAGGCATGTTTTCAGCCTTGGCTTTTTTGACGAGATCTTTGATCATCGTCGCGCCGTCAAGAAGGCTGTATTCAGTATGAAGATGAAGAGGAACGTATGGACGCGGACTCATCTTCTTGTGTCTCCTCCGACTTTATTCAGCCACACTGCTTGCATGCTGACCAAAAACCCCGCCGACCTGCTTGCCGGCGGGCCGAATAGGTATGCAAATTCCAGCCACTGTGTGACCAGATACTGTTTATTCTACTTTTATTGATGGCCAGTCGCCTATATATCGCCTGTTATTTGTATTGTATATAGAGACGTAGCAGTGCCGAAAAAAGTTCAATGCATATGCACGAGATATGCCCGCGCCTGATTTGGAAATTCACTCAAATGAAAAGGGAGCGCTGTCGCTCCCTTTTAACTTTCTCTCTTGGTTGGGGTTGGAAAATTGGTGGCTGTGCTCTAAACCAATACACCTCTACCATGTGTGCCTGTGCGGCTTCGCGAGGATCGTCGTCGCGTAACGGCAGCGGTTCTGTGGCTTTCTGTGCCTTCAAAGAATGCTCGGTCTCGAATAATCGCAGCGGTGGCTTCCTCCACTTCTACCTGGGCGATTGCCTGCCGGAACCACATGCGGAGACATTCTCTTTCTTTGTCTGACAGAACTATGTCGTTTTCGAACATATACCAATCTCCTTGTTTCGGCTTCAATTCAATAGGAATCTTCTTCCGGGACTGTGGAAGCGATTCGCTTGGCAACCGGGCGGTGTTTATTTTCCCGCTGGCCATAAGACGTTGCCGGACTTCCTGGGCAGGTCTTATTAATCCAAGTTCTCCGGCGGCAGACGGCGTCCATCATATCGAGGATCCAGACGCCACCAGATGTTCATAACTGCATTATGAGGGCTTCCAAGTGGTTGGCAATACTTGACATTGTGTCTTTCGGCTTATAATCGGCTCATCCGAAAATCACCTGCCCGAATACGCTCTATTTATGCGCTTCTTCGTAAGTGGTATTTTTCGAATTTTCGCACTGGCCGGCGCGCTTACTTTAGCAACCTCTCAGAAATGAACGCCGAAACCCCGACTGCGTTAATGTTTCGGGACTTGGGCAATCTACTGAACAGGCAGAGTCAATAGATAAATGGAACGATTTTCCAGCGCGCCTTTGAAACATCCAGCTGTTCGCCGTCTCCGGCAAATTGCATAGAGGCGGACTTTCCTGCCAGGTACCACTTCATAGCCACGAGAATTCCCGGCAAACTGAGAAGCGGCATCCAGGAGTTTTCAACCAGGGCGATGCTGGCGATTATCACAAGCCAGGCGGAAAGTTCCGGGTATTGCACCAAAGGTAGTGCCTTGCTTTCCGCCACTTTGGTTTCCTCTGCCGGATGCCCTGGCTCTTTTCCATTACCGTTTCCCTTGCCGTTGCCGCTTCCATTTCCCGACCCGTTGCCTGAGTGTCCGTGAGTGGCTTCTACGACCTTCTCGGTTGCTTTGAGTGGTCTGTAAATAACACTCAACCCCAGGAGCAAACCGCCTGTGGCAAAAATGATCAGGCCAAGGGTGGAAACAACCAGTTCTAAATCCCCTTTTGAGCCTATTTGCGTTATTGATATTCGTTTGCATAGTGCAGCTGCTGCCGTGTTGAGCAGAACTGTGAACTGCAAGAGAAGAAAGGCTCTGTGGCTGGCAATTGTTGTTTTCAAACAGACCACGAGTTCTTTCAAGTTGGATGGCTTCGTCTTTTTCTCTTTAACTGCCTCAGGAAAACGAGACACAGTCTTGTAGGCTGCGCCTGCAATAATGGCGCCGAACACGATGGCGAGATTGATAAGAATGCGCTCGTCCCAGCTAAGCAGATTGATGTTTTTCAGCGCCCCTTTAGTGATCGTGACGATCGGAAAAGCCACGGTCAAAGCTGCGCAAATCAGCCCGCCAAGAATGCTTCGCCAGTATTTGGCGTCAGAAAAACCATCGATCAATCCGAATTTCAAGCGTTATGTCCGGCACAAGTAATCAGGCTGGGTTAGTGAGAACTGAAATTGGTTTGCACTAAATACAAACTAGCAGCTCAGGTCAACTGATGCGAACCCAGAACCTTCAGGCTGAAGCGAACCAACTCTTCGACATCATCAATTGCCGTTTCTTCTCTGGCCTTTTTTAAAGTAATATTGATTTCGGTCGGCGTATATCCTAGTCCTTCCAGAATGGACTCGACCTCTTCTTCTACTCCGGAAGCCGCTTTGTCGTCGCTGCTTGTGCCCATGCCCTTGCGGCATACCCATTCTTCAATCTTGCCCTTAAGTTCCAAAATAATCCTCTGTGCCACTTTCGCGCCCACGCCGGGCGCCTGGCTGATCAGTTTTTGGTTTTCAGAGAGCACCGCGTCGACAATTTGTTGAACTCCCAGCGTCCCTACGACAGCCAGAGCCAGCTTTGGACCGATGCCGGTGACGGTCTGGAGAAGGGCGAAAAGTTCGCGCTCGTCCTGGCTGCCGAAGCCGAAAAGCGTCCACTCGGTCTCCCTGATAATCAACGAAACCGGCATGACGGTGCGCTCTCCGACTGCTCCCTGGGTGAGAAGGGTCCTTTTGGAGACGATTATTTCAAAGCCGATGCCGCCAACATCCAGGACCATTCTGTCGGCCTGCCCGCCGGTCAGTTCTTTCTCTCGAATTTCGCCCTTAAGATAGGCAAGCATCTGACTTGAATTGCCTTTATAGAAATCTTGAGGGTAAGAAAGATATCGGGGCGAGAGGATTTGAACCTCCGGCCTTCCGCACCCGAAACGGACACGCTACCAAGCTGCGCTACGCCCCGATATGGGGTGATTTTATCATAAGACCAGAGCGGCCAGGTCGTCTTCTTTACGAGCTTAACAGAGCCGGTTTAATGTTCTCAAAAGCCCATGGGGACGGACTTCTATCTGGCGTTACTGGGCCATTAATGTAACGTTGCCGCCACCATTGTGCCCCTGCAGCAGCGCAGCGCGCGCGTGCGCCATCAGCACCTTGCCATCCTCGTCCATTTTGTCGCCCCACTGGCAGATGCCGACGCTGACGGTAATATTGAGCTCCATGCTGTTGGCATCGAAAGGCGTGTCGGCAATCTTTGTGCGCAAGCGCTCCGCAACCTCAATTGCTCCCTGAGCGTTGGTGCAGGTGAGCACTACGGTGAACTCGAACTCGGCAGTGCGCACGACGATATCGGAATCGCGCATCTGCTGGTCGATCATTTTCGCCAATTTGCCGATCACCGCATCGCACTCTTGCCGGCTTATCGCGCGATTTAATTCTTTGTGCTGATCGACTTCCACGACGACAATGCTGAGCGGCACTTTGTAGCGCTTAGCCTGGCGAATACCGGTCTTTAAAAACTCATTGAGATAGCGAGCCGTCTTCAGTTCGGTGAGAGGATCAGTGAGCGACAGTTCTCGCAGCTGCTGTTCTTTGATTCTCAACTCGTCCCTGAGCGCCTTTTCACGCAGCACTGACTTGACGCGGCTCAAAAGCTCTTGCGGCTCGAACGGTTTGAAAAGCACGTCTTCCATGTCGGTCGGCGTTTTCAAATCTTGCAAAGTTTGGTCTCTTGATCCAAGAAAGATTATCGGAATGTTGACGGTGCGATCGTCAGCTCTCAGGCGATTAAACACTTCCACGCCGCCTATAAGCGGCATGTGGAGGTCGAGAATGATGATATCCGGGACTTTGACCTTGCAAGCAGCAATCGCTTTGAAACCGTCATTTGCCGAAGCCACCTGATAGCCGGCTTTTTTCAAAAGGTCGGTAAGAGCAATGGTATGGGCTTGCTCGTCGTCCACTACCAGTATGTTAGGGCTTTCCTTCACGACTTCTCTTTTCGTCTTAATAACACCTAACCCTGATGATACCCGCTTTCAAGCATTTTTCCACAACTGATTATCTGCCTCTCCTCCATATGCAGAAGCACTTTTCAAGTCGCGCTTCAGGCGTCCGTCACCACCTGGAAGCTGGTGCCATCAAATACGGTGGCATGTGTTCAAAATTCGCTGTTTCTCTTTGTGTTTTGATCGAAGTTGTCTTTCTTAAATGTGTGAAATGATTTAGCATTCACATGCTTTTGAAACGAATCGAAGCAGGCGGTATTTCATTTAAGGCATCATCACTTTCAACAGTTTTTAGCGAGTGTTTGATCGTTTTCAAATAGGATGAGACATCAATGCCGAGTGTGCCATCCGCCACTGCCTGTGCGTGTCTGACCGCACGCACAAGCAGTTTTCGCGCGCCGACTCTGTTTCCCCTGCCAATGTGATAGTACGCAACGGCTGCTTGAATAATTGATTGAACGAGTTCTTTCTCATCGCCGAAAAGAGTGTTCCAATATTCTTCTAAAGTTTCGTGTGATTCAAAAAATTCTCTTTTGTTGAATTCTTCAACGCCTTTGATCAGCAGGTGATGATGGTTCATCTGTCTCCATTCAGCAAAGCATGCTTTCCTTTCAAGCACCCCGCCCTTAAGGGCGGGGTTTGACCGCATCCAGTTTTACAATTCTACTCTTAACGATCAATGCTGGCTATGGCTACGACTTTGGCGTCGGCCGGCAGTTTTTCCACTTCCGGAGCGGAGAGCGTGGTCACCTGAGAGGCGTCCATGAGTCCTGACAGATCGACAAGTTTTGGTCCGGACAGTAAGAAAATCGAAGGTATTACTTTGCCGGCATCACCCCATTGGGAATGCATCTCGACCAGCTGATTAATGGCTCGTCCCGATTCCGACGGAGTTGTGACCAGGCAGTCTCCATCTTTTACCTGCAAACGGATATTGCCGGAGCGATCGATGACGCGAATCGGATTGAGTTCGCTCTGAAGCATACCGAAAAACTTGCTTGCCATCACCTTTCCGCCGTATACCGAGAAGTGATCTGTGCCGGCCTTGAGCGAAACAGCACTAGATTGTGCGTGCATTGACTCGGCGGCCAGATGCAGTTTGTCCTCATCGCTCAAGTCCTTTTTCAGCTTGTCTGTGTCCGTCACGCTCGTGGCACCACAAGCAGTGGCGCGAACAATGTTGGCGCGAGAGTCAATTTCTACATGAATTTCAATTGACGCCGGATCTGCACCCATTTTGAGAACGGCTGTTTGAGCCTCGTCGCGCAGTTTTAAAATATCGTCGTTGGTTGGATTTACCACCTGGCGCTCAACTGTTTCTCTGATCAAAGCAAGAGCGACACCAATAGCGGAAACGACATCCGAATGCTGCGAGAGTTTGTGCCTGAGTTTCATTTTTTCGGCGAGAAACGGCACTATTGCTGCGGCACCACCGCCTCCACCAACCAAGGTCACCATTGAGCGGTCCAGTTTGTTGTCTTTGATGAGAGCTAAAATCACGTTCTCCGCTTTTGAAGTGGCGAGCGTCAGCATGTCGTTGGCCAACTTCTTCGGCTCTGTGTTCAATTCTTTTGATAAGCTGTCGAATGCAAAGGAAATGGCTTCATTGTTGCCTTTTGCACAATCTTCATCACTTACCAGCCTGAGATAATTTGAGGCGCAGGTGGGGGTCAATGTATAGCGGGTAGTGTGCTCTGGTTTTTCTTCTCCAGGCTCGATTTCGGAATCAATGAGCGCCAGGTAGTCTTTTGGATCTCCGTCAAACGGCTGAATAAGTTCGGACTTCAAGCTCATCGGCCCGGAGGCGAACGACACATATCTAAGTCCGGCAATGTGGGCGCTGCGCGGCCCGACATCAATTACATCGCCCGGAGAGCCGGTTCTAATGCGGGGCATCGAACCGCCGGCGACGCCGACTGTTCTTACATCGAGCGTGTTGGTATAAATCCTGTGCCCGCCGATTTCGCCCGATTTGATTCGGGCTTTGCCATTTACAATCGCTGAAATGTCGGTGCTGGTTCCACCAACCTCCAGGAAGATTCCGTCGGAGATGTGCAGGAACATCATCGCCGCCGCGACACCGGCGGCCGGTCCTGAAAGCATCGTTAGAATCGGCCGCTCGCGCATGGCTGCGATATCCATTACTCCGCCGTCCGATCGCATGATCATCAGCGGTGCTTTAATGCCGGCTTCTCGCACGCTCTTCTCGGTCATGTTGGCACTCTCAAGCATGCGCGGCAACATGGAGGCATTGATGACGGCGGTGCGTGTGCGCACTTTCAAGCCGTAGAGTTGGCTGACTTCCGAGCCGCAGGTGGCCAGTATGCCTTTACTCCTGGCCAGTTCGACTACTCGCTTTTCGTTGTCTGAATTATCCACGGAGAAAGCTTCGCTGGCGGCAATTGCAACGGCGCCTTGCTTGATCAGCTCGTCGATGGCGGTAACCAGCACTTCGTCTTTGGGCGCTTGCGTGGTGTCTACAAATCGATGGAATGTTTTCAAAAACTTGCCGGGCGCCAATTCAATTTTTCCAACCTGGGTTGAGAGGTTGGCCATGAATGAGTTAAGACCACCGCCCATGCCGATGATGCCGACCGCGGCCACGTCGCCTTCCAGAAGCGCGTTGGTCGCTTGTGTCGTCGAATGCGCAATGAAGGCTACTCGCGCGGGCTCGATGGAGGCCTTGGCGAGGAGCAGTTGAAGGGCATCGATAATGCCCTTCGCTACGCCTTCTCTGGCGGTGTGCGTGGTGTGCACTTTAACCTTCTCGATCATCTCCAGGGACTCGGCGTCCAGGGCTACAGCATGTGTAAAGGTGCCGCCGACATCTATGCCCACCCGCACTTTTGATTTTGCATTTGCGCTCGCTTTCGATTTTAATTTTGGGTCTGGTCTTGATTCTTGGGTCATACTTTGCATTTGCACCGCTTAACCGAATGGAACAAACTTGAATGCCACAGCCAGGCAGAGACCGGCAATCGTAGCCAGCCACGCATAAGGCGCTGTCTTCTTCAAAAGTGTTTGAGTATCCGTGCCGAGATAAGTTGCAATCCAGATGTTGTGCGTGTTGGTCGGATCGCAAATGCCCTGAATTTGTCCGACCGACATGAGCATTCCCATGATTGCATTCGACCCCAGACTTGTGGATTTTTGAATCAGCGCAACCAGCCCGCTGCCCATCCCCCAGAGGCTGAGTGGTCCACGGTAGAGAGCCAGAGGTGCCGCGAGAGTGAAAATAATCACGTAGGAAATGGCGGTGGTCGGAACTACTTGTTTGACAACAGGCTCGATGGCGCTGGCAATGACAGGGTTTCTCACAGCGGTAATCAACATGCCGATGCCGATCATTAGAACTACAGCCGGAATTACAGAACTGATTCCGTCGATAATTGACCGCGTCAGCACAGTAATCGAATCACGCTTCCAGGTGGTCAGCACACCGTATGTAATACCGGCTAGAAAGGCAGGTATGAAATCCCAATGACAAACTAAAACCAAAATCAATGGAGTAATCGGCGTCAGAAGGGCAAGGCCGGAGATCTTTTCTGCTTTTCGAACCTGCCTGAAGATTGCCATGATGAGCAACGCAACGAAAACGACTGACACAATAGTAGTGCCAACCAGTTCGGCAGGGGGTGCAGCTGTAGATGCTTGTGATTCCGTCTTTTGAGAAAGCAGGGGGAAAGCGAAAAATTCCACTGCTACAGCCAGCGCCAGATACTTGAGGTTGTTCCAGTTCTTCAGTTCTACCACGAGGAACATCACCACAATCAAGGCAATGATTGCGGCAAAAGGAACAACAAAACCGATAATTGATGCTGGTTCAAGGTTGAGTACCGAAATGTACAGTTGCCAGCTGGCAATGTTGAACATACCACCCAGGCTGATGCCGAATAAAAACAGGGCACCGGCAGTGACACTGGAAATGCTGAGGGAAAGCAGGGCCGGCAAAACTATGGTTCCTACCATAATCACTGCTCCAAGACCTCCCAAGGTGGAGAACAAAAGCGCGGTGGCAAGCGTCATCACCATTCCCAGGACAAACTGATTGTCGCCGGAGAATTCCGCCACCCAGCGAATCAGCGCCTTGGCTATGCCGTGCTTGTTCATCAAATCGGCAAGCACGGCTCCAAACATGGTTGTCGTGTATGCGCTGTACATCTTGGTTGCACCTTGATTGATCACATCGGAAAGAATTTCTTTCTCGCTGATGCCGGCCAAAATCGACATTACAATTGCCATCACCGGCAACGCCAGGAGCGCGGATATGCGACGGCTATACATCAGCATCGCCATGACTACAAAGACGGCAAGACAGGCGATTCCGATTAACATCTGGGTTTAGATTCCGGTACTGAAAAATACATAAACATCAGACATAATGATCTGCTGTTTAAAACATCTCTGTCAAGTAGCCGCGCAGTATCAAAATCATTGCGTGTTGGCGCCAACCGGTATCACGTCGATTTTCTCGTTCTCTCTGCCGGTGGCTTCCATCAATGAATTGAAATCGTTGAGTACGATTTTGCTCAAGGTTCCAGTCTTAGGATTATCGCCTTCTGAACCTAAAATTGCGATTGCTTTTCGGTAGAGCGCTTCAGCCTGTGCATAATCTTTCTTCTTTTGTTTCAAATTGCCGAGTGTATGATACAAGGCGGCAAGCTCCATCGGATCGAAGTCGGCAATTTGCTCTCCATATGCAATGACTGTTGGTAACAGTGACTCCAGGTCCTCGAATTGCCCTGCTGCAAGATATGTGTTGGATAAATCTTGATACGATTTCAGGATCTCGCGTTTGTCGTATGGACGGGAGCGCGAAAGTATAGCAATAGACCGTTTTAGTTTTGCTTCGCCGTCGTCGCTGAGTTCTTTGAGTTGCCCGGACGCTCCGACATCGTAAGTAACGCCTTGCTGGAATGCGACGATCGCTTGAATGTCTACCAGGTCACCTTCAGCCGACAGGCGCAGCGCCTGGGCAATCAGCCAGTACTGACGGGGCAGTTGATTACGCAAAATGGGCAGCAGAGCATTTATTTCTCGATTGCTCGCTTTTTGCCGTTGATTCATGAGCTCGAGGGTGGCGCTCGTTATCAACCTGAGTGTCTCAGGACCTGATAAAGCGGCTTCTTTGGCTGACTCTGCTATTGTCGCCCTGGCGCTTTCGATATTATTCATTTGCCAGAACAGGCATGCTTGAGCGTATTTGAGCATGGCGCGATCGCGCGTCAGAGTGTCGGATTCTTCACTCATTGCACTGCTGGTCGCGTCGAGCAGAATCGCTGCTTCTTTCGATTTTCCAATGCCAGCCAGATACTGCGATTGCTTCACCAAAAGCTCAGCAAAGTCTGGCACCTTATTGCGCATCAGCATCTTGATGTGCTTGTTTGCTTTCTCGAAGAGAGACAATGCTTCAGCTTCGGTTGGAGCAAAGAGAGCCAGTTCGGTCGAAATCGCCGCAATTTTTGCTGCCGCCAGTTTTTCATCTTCGGAAAGTTGACTGGAAGACTCAGCGTCCGGACTTTCAGCGCTTGTGAACTGCTGCAGCTGGGCAAGCATTTCATCCCGGCTGGGAGTTGGCTGTAACTTCTCCAACGCATCTTTGTACTCGTAGCTGTAGTCTTCCAATTTTTCTGTGTCGGATATGTTGCCGTGGTTTAGTTTGGAGACCACATAACACAAATCGATCATGTGCTCCAGGGTGATGCCCATGATCTGGCTTCTGTTGTCGTCTTTGATCGATTCTGCTGTCTTCAGCGCCTTGCGGAAGTGTTCGTAAGCAGCGAAGTAATTGCCGCGGTCGAAGAATTTTTCTGCGCGGTCCATTTCTTCCTGCCACCAGAAAAGCTCATTCGATTTCTGCGAGATAACCGAAGGGGCAACTGGTTTGTCCTTTTCCCCTGCATTTTTCTTGATGCCCGAATAGACGTCATATACTTCTTTGGCGGTAAAGCCGACAATCAAAATCAGGGCAAGCGCAGCCAAGTTCTTAAGCTTGCTGAGACGAGCCTTTCGGGCGGGCGAACTTTCCTTAAGAGTGGTGGACAGTTTGTTTTGGGCGGCGCCGTTGTTTTCGGCAGCTTTCCTGGCTTCGGCCGCTTTGCGTGCGGCTGCGGAGCTTTTCGACTCTTGCTGAGCGGCCGCAGCTACTGCCTTTGCGCCGGACAGCGCGTCTTTTTCTGCTTCTTCTCTGGCTATGGATTCTCTGTGCGCGATCTTCAAATTGTCAAAGATCGCCGTGAGATCTCCTGCAACATCGCCCATTGTTTGATAGCGATCATTGCGCGACTTGGCCATCAGTTTGCTTATCACAAGATCAAGTTCCCTGGCACAGCCGAGATCAGGACGCGCTTGGGCAAGCGGGATTGGATCTTGGTTGAAGTGCATGCCGACCGTGTCTGCAAAGTCTACACCGACAAAAGGCGCCTTGCCGGTCAATAGCTCGTAGAACATGCAGCCCAGAGAGTACATGTCCGAGCGCTCGTCGAGTCTTTCTCCGCGGCACTGCTCGGGGCTCATGTAGAGAGGACTGCCGAAGACCTCGCCGGTTTCCGTCAGTCTCTGGCTGTCGGCTTCGTCCACTTTGGCAATGCCGAAGTCAATGATTTTGACGGTCTCTGTTTTCGTATCCGGATCCTCTACCAGCATCACATTGCTCGGCTTCAGATCCCGGTGCACAACGCCTTTGTTGTGAGCGTGCCTGAGCGCATCAACGCATTGCTTTACAATGGAGACGGCGCGGAAGGCGGGCAGAGCCTTCTTCGGTGCCATTACTTCAGAAAGAGCTACTCCCTCCAGGAAGTCCATAACGAGGAAGGGCTCGGCGCTGTCAGCGTCTCCGAATTCGTAAACTTTGATCAGATTGGGATGGTCGAGTTTGCTCAGGGCAATTCCTTCCTGGACGAATCGGGCGCGCGCCTTCTTGTCCAGCTTGCGTTTATAAGCCAGGACCTTGATTGCCACGTTGCGTTTGAGCATCCGGTCGTAAGCCTTGTAGACCGCGCTCATGCCGCCCTTGCCGACCAGCTCGATGATTTGATAGTTTTTCCCGAACATGACGCCGGGATTCAAGTCCCGTGACGGATTACCAGCCGAAGGCATGTTCACCAGAACCGTCGCCTTGGCGTCATCTTGACTATCGTCAGACAAGTCAACGGCGCGCCCAGCGTTTAGCTGTTCGACTTTGCGAATTTTATCTTCAGGGTTCTCTGGCACCTGACTTGATTTATCTCCCTCAGATACGCATGCGTATCTGCCCCCCACTCTCTTCTACCCTGAAAGTAGAGATTCGATTGCAGTTAATAGTCTTCCAGCAAAATTACAAGCAGGTTTGCTTCCCTATTTCTATTTGTGCTAATCATATTGAAAGGTCAGCATAAGTTCGAAAATCAAGGCTGAGCAGGTGCAATCCGAAAAGATCCGAAGTGAACTGAAATGAGTATTGCCACATTCTTCGTGTTTCACTTCGTACAGATCGTTCTGGTCGAATCGATAGTCATGTGGCGCCTCAAATGGGGTACGTACAGGCACTCGCTGGTCGACGCCCTGATGATGAATTTCGCGTCGATTTTAGGGCTCTTATTGGGGCTGGCGCCTTTGATCCGCGGGGCTGGACCTTTTGGTCTGATGCTCTTTTGCACTTACAGCTTGATGGTCGAAACCGTAACTCTGATGCTTTTGGAAAGGCATCCGTGGAAAAAGGTAGTCAGTACTGTTTTTATTGCCAATCTTTGCAGTTGCGTGCTCCTTGCCGGCGAGAGTTTTATGAACTGGGCCGACTTCTCCGGGCTATTTCGATGAACTTGCGCTCGTCTTTAGTGCAGTTGACAGTTTTTATTTTGCCGACAATTCTACTGACTGGCTGTTCGGGCGGCCCCTCAGAAACAGCTGAGAAGCGATGGCAAAAAGCCTATAACGCTGGCCTTGCCGCTCAAGAAGC
>JADZFV010000625.1 GCA_020854255.1 Candidatus Melainabacteria bacterium
GTCATTTGAGTGGCCGTGCTCAGAAGTGCGTGACCGGGATCTTTGCCGAACTGATCGGCGTGCTCCCAAATTCTTCTTGGTCCACTCCACACGAATGTGCCGGCCGCGCCGCCGGCCATGCCCCTGACGACATTGTGTTTGATTGCTTCAATGCCTGAATTCTTGACGATGACTTTGGCGCCTTCCAGTGCGGTTTCTGTGGAGATGCTGCTGCCCAGCGCTTTGCGTCCAAGAGCGGTCATATAACGTTTGGAAATTTGTTGGTCTACTGCACTGCCGACCACGCCTGCCAGCCCATCGACTGCTCCCCAGGCTAGATCGGATGCGCTGGCAGTGCGATCCTTTTGCTCGAGTAAAGCGTGTTCTGCACCGGATTTGACTGTGAATTTGGTAACGCCGCCGGCCAGCATTGCGACCGGAACACTGAATGCTTTTGCCGCTCCATGCGTGGTCGCGTTCAAGAGACTGAAGGCAACAACGCCGGATACCCCTGCTGTGAGGCTACCGGCAAAGTCGGCTATGGTTTGCTTGGTGCCCACACCGCTGTCTTTTTGCTCGGCCGGCTGTGTCTGTGCGGCCGTAGTTGGCTTGAAGCTGTAAAGTCCCGCTGACTCCAGCATGATGCTGCTGACTGCCGTCCCTTTAGCGAACTCGGCAGAAGGCGCGGGCGTTTGCTCTGTTTGTAATTCAGCTGGATTTTGTGGAGGCATTTGCCAGGAAACTTTGAAGAGATTGACTTCTACAGTAGATTAGTAATTAAGCTTTCGTAAGGAGGAGATTACGCAGATTACTGAATTGGTTGCGTAGGCCTCCCCCAGCTTCGGGCTTTGAGTGCCGAAGCGTGCTACAGTACCTGTTTTCAGGCACTTCTCTCGGGCGTCTTTGCGAGCTTTTGGACGAAGAAATCGAAATCCAAATCAATATTGAATCGAGCCTGGACGCAATCCCGGCATTTTGCTCGAAATGCAAGCGGGCTCTGTGTCTGCGCAAGCAGGTCATGAACCTCGCTGTGGGCAACACCGATGAGATGTTTTGCCTGGAGTGTCTGGGTGAGCAGAGCGACAGAAAAGCAGTTGAAGTTCTTCTTACTCTGAAAGGGTATGCGCTCAATCGAGCATGTTTTCTCAAGCAATGGCGAGGATATGAGAGCGTTGCTGATTGCCCCGATCCAGCCGGGTGCTTTCCGGACCAGTGTTTTTCACAGATGTAGTGCTTTAGAGTTTTGTTATTCCGGGGGGCGGACGGCAAACCGGCTGAGAATCCCGAAAGCTCAACTGGGCGCAGCAAAGCGGAGTTTTGGAGTAATGGCCGAATTTGATCTGGATCTTCGTGGTGTCGCCTGTCCCATGAATTTCGTCAAAACAAGGTTGTTTCTTGACAAGATTCAAGAAGGCGACCTGGTGAGGGTTTTGCTGGATGGAGGCGAGCCTTTAGAAAGCGTCTCGGAAAGCGTAGAGCAGGACGGGCACACGGTTGAAGCTAAAGATGAGGACCAAGAAGGTCATTTCATGCTGAGTATTCGCAAAGGTAAAGCCCAGATCTGTTGACAAATTATCCCGGCGCAGGCGACTATAAGCCGACTGGGCGAAAGCCCTGGTAAGATGGGCGTAGCCTTTTATGACAGGCGTAGCCTTTTAGAGCAGGCTAAGCCCTGTGAGAGCGGGCGAAAGTCCTTTTTAGAAACCCGGTTGGCATTGCCCATGTTTAAACAAGAAAGCACCGCTCGGAAGAGTAAAGTTGCGACATCCCTGAGTCCAGGTTTTGCGGCTGCGCTTTTACTGGTTTCGGGACTGGTTTGTGGCTCCGCCTGCTGGGCGGCCGACATCGCCAAAACACCGCCTACGGAAGCCGAATTCAAGCTAGCCAAAGACAATCTGGCGGCTCAACCCAAAGATTTCAAAATGCATTTTGCTCTGGGCGAACTCTACAAGCGCTCAGGTGCCAACAGAGAGGCCGTCAAAGAATATGCGCTCACTACAGAGCTGAATCCGGCTTATTACGTCGCCTATCACCAGATGGCTTTTTCCAACCCCGATTCGCAAGCCGTCGAAGCGGCAATTGAGCGTTTGAACAAACTCAAGGAAGAAAAACCCCGGGATTTGCTTTTGAGAGTGGCTCTATCCGAGCTGCTCGAACAGCGCAAAGAGTATTACCATGCCGCGCGCACTCTGGTCGATTTGTTGTATCAGAATGCCATTCCGGAACAGCACATCGCCAAAGTGAACTCGCGTATTCGACTGCTTCTGGGCAAAGCCAAAGACATGCAGACGCTTGAGAAAGCGCGCGGCATTGAGGATGACATGGAAGTGGTTCCACCGCCGTTGCCCGAAGCAAGCTTGAGACGAAGCTTGCATGCCTCTAAAATAAAAGAGCCCAAAGTCATGCCCGGGGTCGGGCACGCGCCGCTGCTACCTTAGGCTGTTTATGAATTCCACGACAAAAATTTTTCTGGCGGCTCAGACCGCTCTTTTGATTTGCGGCTGCACGTCGAGCGTCAAGACAGACGCAACCAAACTCGCCCAGGTCAAGGTGAAGTTCGGGCAATACTCGCCCGAGCTGGCATCGCCGGAGGCCAGCGCTGCCGGCACCAAGATCGACATCGATATGGGTGCTGAGGAAGTAATCGCCAAAGAGTGCCTGCAAGCCTGGCGAAAAGCGATCAAGGGCGACGAGAAGGGGGCCATATCTCAATTAGATGAACTGGAAAAACGTTATCCGACGTACTCGACGGTCAAGTTCATGAAAGGCCAGGTGCTCGAGCAATTTGGCAGGGGCGAAGAGGCAATCAAGTACTACCGGCAGTCCCTCGACAACTCTGAATTTAGTTCGATTCGTCAATTCAAGCTGGCAGAGGCTTTGCGCAAAACGAAAAAGTACAAAGACGCGGAGATGATTTATCGCAAACTTTTAAAGACTTTCACCGACTTTCCCGATGCGAAGCTAGGACTGGCTCGCTGTCTAATTGCGCAGGACGATCATTCTAAAGAAGGACATCAACTTTTAGAAGAAACGGTTATATTGTGTGAGGCGCTTATGAAAACCCAGCAAGCTGGCAAAGTTGCTGACGCAAAACGGGTTCTCACTGAAGTCCTGGAAGTCGATCCCGGAAGTGCGGGAGCGAAGAAGCTTTTGGGCAAGTAAGCGTGCCTGGATCCACATTGCCGTGGATGACCAAATCGATGCGGCAATTGCTTAGAGGTGTTGGTGATGCTCAAGGAAAAGGACCTTCTGGATGCGCCGTCTGTTGAAGAAATTGCTGTAGACGGTTTTGATTTCATCGAGTTTTACGTAGGCAATGCTCTGCAATCCGCTTACTACTATGAACGCGGTTTTGGTTTTGACCTGGTGGGATATAGAGGTCTGGAAACCGGTAAGCGCGATCAAGTTTCTTACGTCTTGAAGCAGGATCATGTTTATCTTGTTCTGACCGGCGCTCTGAAGAACGATGATGCCGTGGCCGAGCACGTTCATTTGCATGGTGACGGAGTCAAAACGATCGGTTTTAGAGTGCGCGATTGCAAGAAGGCTTATGAGACTGCCATCGCTCGTGGTGCTAAGAGCGCCAGAGAGCCGGAAGCCGTTGAAGATGAAAATGGCAAGTATGTTTCCGCCTCGGTATACACTTACGGCGAGACCCTGCATACATTTGTAGAGCGCAAAGACTACAAAGGATTCGCACCGGGATTCAGACCGGTCGAAAGAAAATGCATAGACAATCAAAACGATCACAAGGTCGGCCTGGCTGCCGTCGATCACGTTGTCGGAAACGTCGAAGTCGGCCGCATGGAGTATTGGGTCGAGTTTTATAAAAAGGTTTTTGGTTTTTACGTCTATCAATACTTTGACAAGGCAGACATCAGCACGCAATATTCAGCGCTTCTTTCCAAAGTAATGGCCAACAAAGCGGGATCGGTGAAATTGCCTATCAACGAACCGGCCGAGGGTGTCAGACGTTCGCAAATTCAGGAATATCTGGACTATTACCTGGCTCCCGGCGTGCAACACATCGCTATTGCTACCCGCGACATTATAAAAACGGTCGCCGAATTGCAACGGCGCGGCATCGAATTCCTCAAGGTGCCACGCAGTTATTATGATGCGCTGAGCGAGCGCGTCGGCAAAATCGATGAGGACATCGAAGACTTGGCAAAACTGAATATCCTTGTTGACCGCGAATCGGAAGGCTATCTTTTGCAGATCTTCACCAAGCCGGTGCAAGACAGGCCGACTCTTTTCTTTGAAGTGATTCAGAGAAAAGGAGCCAATGGTTTTGGCAAAGGAAATTTCAAAGCCCTGTTCGAATCTATCGAACGCGATCAAGCTGAAAGAGGCAATCTCTAATTTATAAACCCGGTCGCTAGCCTGTCCTTTGGCGTTTGGACTGCAGCTCTTTGACACGCAAGTCGGTGATCACTGATTTGAGGTAATTGCCTTTTTCCCACATCAGCTGGGAGTATTCTCTGAGCGCTGCAATTACTTCAGGGCTTGATTCACCCAGCGAGGACTCCATTTTCGGCAATGCTTCTTCGTATAGGTAGCGTGCGCGTTTATAGTGCCCTTGTTGGAAATGCACAAAGCCTAAAAGACGAGTGGTGGCAATCAAGCTTGCCGTATCCTGATTGCTGTCTGTCCAGATTCTACGGGCCTCCTCATATGCTTTTTCAGCAGCTTCATATTTCCCACGCAGCCGGTAGCAATCGGCCAGCCGGCAGTAAATTGCGGCCCGGCGCGGAGTTTGTGCATTTCTTGTCTCTTTGTATTTCTTGTACTCTAAAAGCAGTGTTTCATATTTCGACGCGGCTTCCTCGAACTTTCCGTTTGCGTACAAAGCATTGGCTAGTGACTCGCATAACACGTTATACATTGCGTGCCTGGCGGGTTCAGGTTTGTTCTTCTTGTTTTGATCTTGTATATCATCATCTTCGCCAAGCCTGTTGATGAGGTCTTGATACATGGCTACGGATTCATAAGAATCACCGTTCTTGCCCAGTACTTTGGCATAATTCCATTGAGCTTCCAGCGTATCGTCTGAGTTTTCACCATCTACTTTTTTCAGTTTTTCATACACCTGATTGCGCACGAGCACCGCATCGCGAAACTGGCCGCTGTTTTCGTAAGTGGTGGCGAGAACCTTTAGCCCTTCGATATATCTGTACGAATCTTGACCTTCTGCTTTGGCATAACAACTGAGATCTTTGCGAATTAAGGACACATTCCGGGCGAAATCGTCTCTCTCCATCAGTGGCTTTTCCTGGAGCGACCAGGCAGCCGCCGCACCTGGAGGAGGTTCGCGTGTGTCTTTGAAGTAAATGCTCAAGTATTGCAAACCGACCAATCCGCTCACGACAACAGCAGCTGCAGCAATCCAGAGAAGCTTTCTTTCTCTACCTACAAAGGGAGCGATTTTGAGACGCAAAAGTTCGAGCTTCAATTTTATGTTGGTGATCCAGCCGGCTTCCATTTGATTGAGAAATTCGTGTAAATCCGCAGCCAGCTCATTCATGCTCTGATGGCGCATGGCCGGGTCTTTGTGCAGCGCCTTGAAAACAATTGCTTCCAATCTATCCGGCACCCTGGAGTCAGGGCACGCGAGTGAAAACGATGGCGGCACTTCGCTCAATTGTTTGTATAGAGTCTCCATCAAGTTGGCGCCTGCGATCGGGGGCTTGCCGGCGATCACTTCGTACATCAGGCATCCCATGGAGTAAATGTCCGAGCGTGCATCGACTTTTTCACCGCGGCACTGTTCCGGGCTCATATAAAAAGGGCTGCCGAAAACTTCGCCGGTTTTCGTCAAATGCAAGGATTCGCCGCCGTCTTGAGGGATCAGTTTGGCGATGCCGAAATCAACCAGTTTGACAATATCAAGTGCCGGACTCTGGTGAATCAAAAGAACATTGCTCGGTTTTAGATCGCGGTGTAAGACATTATTCGAGTGAGCGCATTGCAATGCATCGGCAATCTGAACGAAAATCGCGACTGAGCGTTCCAGTGCCAGCCCACGCAACATATTGATTGCTTCGTTAAGCGGTGTTCCATCCAGAAAATCCATGACGATATAGGGCTCGTTGCTCTCGCTTGCCCCAAAGTCGTAGATGGTGACGATATTGCAGTGAGAAAGGCTGCTGGCGGCGCGCGCTTCGAGCTGGAAGCGTTGGAATGTAATCGGGTCATTCACCAAATGCGGTAGCAAAAGTTTGACGGCGACGGTTTTGCCGAGCAGCTGGTCGGTGGCTTTGTACACCACGCTCATGCCGCCCTGTCCGATAAAGGATTTCAGTTCATAACGCTTGGCGAGGACCGTTCCCACCATCGAGTCCATACGATGCCTGACCAGAGTTGCGTCTATGGTTGCATGACTGGAGGTGCCGATGTCTGCATCTTTCGGACTTCCGCCATCGCCATCCGCATCGCTCGACTGCTCGCCGTCGCCCTCATTTTCGTTGAAAATTATCTTCTCGCGCTTATCTTCCGGCGTCGACAGGAAGGCCGATTCAGCTCCGGCCGGAATCTGATCGGACTTCCATTTTGCTTGCTCTTTCTTGTCTTGTTTTTCGGACATAAACCCAGAGCCAAGCTGAAGCTTGGCAGCCTCCACCATTCACCACATACCTCAGCCGGTCGGATTTCAAACCGTACGGTCTGTTTTGTGCGATGATTACAGCGTGAATGTTATCCACCACCAGCTCTTGATGATATCGACCGTGAATGACAAAAGTGTGAAACAGAGAGACTTTCCGGCACTGCTTTTGGCGGCCGCATTGTCGGCAGCCGGGCTGCTTTTCTTTTCAGGGCAAAGTGCCGGCGCGGTGCCCTCTGAAGTGGGCTGGATCATTGAGCAGAAAAGTGAAGAGCGTGGTCGCACAGTCATCAAAGTGACTGAAAGCAGCCTGGTTTTGACGAGTAAGCTGATGTCGGCAATACTGAAAGCGCCAACTTTCGACTCCTGGTTTTTCAATGAAAGCACCAAGAAATACGTGCTGATGCCGCGTAAGGATTGGGCAAAACGCTACGCACCCGGCAAAAAGAAGA
>JADZFV010000626.1 GCA_020854255.1 Candidatus Melainabacteria bacterium
CCGGTATCACTTTCACCGGTCTGTAATTAGCGTTGAACCTGAAAGTCTTTCGCAATGAAAGAATGCTGCTGGCTTCGCAATTTTTCCACCTGGGCAGATTCATCTCACTGACAGGTCCGCCTACAGACCCGAAGAGAATTGCATCTGACGAGCGGCATACAGACTTCGTCTCTTCCGGCAGATGCGTTTCATACCTGTCGTATGCAGCGCCGCCGACCAATGCGTGTGTCGTGGAAAAGCGGTGACCGAACTTATCGGCAACAGCGGTGAGCACGCGCAGTGCATGTTCCATTACTTCGGGGCCGATACCGTCTCCGGCTAATACCGCTATGTGCTTATCCATTTTTCCTAGGCTCCCCGTGTGGACATATATCGATTTTGTTCTTGTCTTTCGCGAAATTCTTGAATATCGGCTGCATGCGATCGGATGTATTCGATGTCATCGAGAGCATTGAGCATGCAGTGTTTGCGAAACTGGTCGTATTCAAACTTGTGTGTTGAGCCGTCGGGCAAGGTCACTGTTTGGGTTTCGAGATCGACTGTCACTTCGTAGTCGGCGCTTGTCGCGGATTGAAGCATTTGATCGACGACTGCTGCAGGAAGCACTACGAGCAAGAGCGCATTCTTAGCGCTGTTGTTGTAGAAGATGTCGGAAAAAGACTTGGCGATGACGACCTTGAAGCCTGCACCTGTTAATGCCCAGACGGCGTGTTCGCGCGAAGAACCACAACCGAAATTGCTGTCGGTGACGAGTATTGTCGCGCCGTCAAAATCTTTGCGATTCATCGGGAAATTGGCATCATTGTCGCGCATGCGACGGAACAAATTGGCACCGTAGCCATCTTTGCTTATGCTGGTGAGGAACTGAGCAGGGATGATCAAATCAGTATCGACATCCTTGATCGGGAGCGGCATGGCTTTTGATTTTACGATTGTGACCTTTTGCATGACGATAACCTTAGTCTGGCGATGTTGTTGCACTTAAGCTTTTAGAACGGGGCGACACCCCTGGCACTAAATTGGATTTCGCCCCTACAAGAATTCTGCAGGTGACGCAATGCAACCGGCAATGGCGCTGGCTGCTACCGTGGCCGGTGAAGCCAGGTGCGTGATACTGTCTGGTCCCTGCCTGCCGACGAAATTTCTGTTCGACGAGCTTATGCAGCGTTTGCCGGGCGGTACTTGATCGTCGTTCATAGCCAGGCACATAGAACAGCCGGGCATGCGGAAGTCAGCTCCTGCTGCGCGGAAGATATCAACCAATCCTTCTTCATGGCACTTCTTCATCACAGCTTCAGAACCGGGCACCACATACATAGTGACGTTTTCACTGACCTTTTTGCCTTTGAGCACATTGGCGACAATTCTCAAATCTTCAATGCGTCCGTTTGTGCACGAACCAACGAAAGCCCATTCGACAGGTGTACCTTCGAGCGTTTGTTCTGCCTTCAACTTCGTATACTCGAGAGCGCGAACGGCGACTGCGCGTTCGTTTGCTTCAAGTGTCTCGAGTTTTGGAATCGGTTCGCTTAATCCCACATTTTGGGCCGGGTTGGTGCCCCAGGTTACGATTGGCTCGAGTTTGTCCAAATCTATGGTTACGCTCTTGTCGAAAGTCGATTTCTCGTCGCTGGCAAAACTGGACCAGTAATCGATAGCTGCATCCCATTTGTCGGCTGACGGAGCATGGGAACGTCCTTTTAGATACTTGAACGTGGTTTCATCAGGCGCTATAAGGCCGGCGCGCGCACCACACTCGATACTCATGTTGCAAACCGTCATGCGCTCTTCCATAGACATGGCGCGCACGGCTTCACCGACATATTCGATGACATGCCCGTTCGCTCCGCCGACGCCAATTTCGCCGATCAGTTTGAGAATGGCGTCTTTGGCGTATACGCCTTTGCGGAAGTGTCCTTTGAATTCGACTCTCATGGTCTGCGGCTTTTTCTGCAAGAGACAGCCGGTCGCCATGACATGAGCGACTTCGGAAGTGCCGACGCCAAAAGCAAGCGCGCCGAATGCGCCATGCGTAGATGTGTGCGAATCACCACAAACAATAGTCATACCGGGTTGAGTGACACCCAATTCCGGTCCCACAACATGCACGATACCTTGTTTTCCGGAGTCGAAATCAAGGAAAGGAATATTGTGTTTTTTGCAATTGCTTCTGAGCGTTTCAACCTGAGTGCGTGCCGCCTCATCATAAATTTCCCAGCGATTCTGGCGCGTCGGGGTGCTGTGATCGATGGTGGCAAGAAGCCGGCTCGGGTCAAACACGTGAATGTTGCGCGATTCGATCAATTGAAAAGCCTGTGCCGAGGTCACTTCATGCAATAGCATCAAGTCGATAGCGAAAACGCACGGGTGCCCTTCCAATTGTTTTACAACGTGAGCGTCCCATATTTTCTCGACGATATTGCGAGCAATCTTTGCAGATGCCGGCTGGCAGCCGGCGCTCCCAGGTTTTGCTTGCACGTTGCTTGCGGCTCTCCCAGGCGCGCTACCGGATTTAGACTTCTTCGTAGCAGCAACAGACACTTAAGCAACCTCCACTTTTACGGACGGGCACGATTCTTCCTTCCCAAGCGTTTCCGAACTCTTTAATCCATCACGCAAGTTGGCTCTACCGGCGCAACTGGCAGTGCGAGCCAGGTAAAGTTCCAAACTATCGGCTAAAGCCTGGCAGCTCGCATCAATGATGTTTTGCGAACATCCTACTGTCCACCACCTGTCATCACCACTGGTGGCTTCGATAATGACGCGCGTCATTGCGTCTGTGGCTTGATCTGGGTCGAGAATCCGCACTTTATAGTCAGCCAGGCGCACATCTTTGATATTCGGGTAGCTGGGTGTGAGTGCTTTTCTCAAAGCCAAGTCGAGGGCATGAACCGGACCGCGTCCTTCGGAGGCAGTGTGGAATTTTTCACCGCCGACCTTCACCTTTACCATAGCCTCGGCACTGGTGCCGGCGCGATTGCGGTCTGACACCACAACCATCATGTCGACGATTTCAAATGGCGCCACATATCCGGGAGCGGCACGACGCATGAGAAGTTCTACAGTCCCTTCCGCGTTTTCGAACTGATAGCCATTGCCTTCCATCTCTTTCACTTTGGCAAGCACATTGGCTTCCGTGCCTACAACTCCGACGCCTATTTCGTTGGCAAGCATGCGGATATTGCCGCGTCCGGAAAGTTCTGAAACGATCACCTGGCGGCGATTGCCGACAAGGGCAGGGTCGACGTGCTCATAACTATGGGCGACGCGCTCGACGGCAGCCACGTGCAAGCCGGCTTTGTGCGCAAAGGCAGAACTTCCAACATATGCAGCACATGGATCAGGATTGAGATTGGCAATTTCACTGACAGTGCGTGAAAGATCGGTGAGTTTTTTCAAATCCGACTCACGCACGCAATCATATCCCATTTTCAATTTCAATGTGGGCATGAGCGAAACAAGATTGGCATTGCCGCAGCGTTCGCCATATCCATTTATGGTCCCCTGCACCTGGCGCGCACCTGCTTCGACAGCGGCGATGGAATTAGCGACTGCCAATTCCATATCGTTGTGGCAATGCACTCCATAACGAGCCGGCACCGCTTTCATCATAGAAGCAACCACTTTTTGAACATCCGACGGCATGCAACGGCCATTGGTATCGCAGAGGACAATCCAATCGGCACCAGCTTCAACGGCGGCGCCTGCCACTTTTACGCCATAATCCGGAGCGCTCATGAAGCTGTCGAAAAAGTGCTCGGCATCAAAGATTACTTCACGTCCCTGCTGTTTCAAAAAGCGCACGCTGTCGGCAATCATTCTCAGGTTTTCTTCGAGGTCGGTTTTGAGAACCGCCTCGACGTGAAGACTCCAGGTTTTTCCGACAATGGCGGCAGCTCTGGTGCCGGCATCAAGCAAGGCTCTGAGATTCAAATCATCCTGAGCACGAACGCCTACTTTGCGAGTGCATCCAAATGCCACCACCTTCGAATGCTTCAACGGATTGGCGCGCATCTGCCGAAAGAATTCGGCATCTTTCGGGTTCGATCCCGGCCAGCCGCCTTCAATGTAACGAACCCGGAAGCTGTCGAGCAGCTTCGCCACTTTCACTTTGTCATCGAGAGAAAAACTCAAGCCTTTGCGCTGTGCACCATCTCTCAACGTAGTGTCATAGAGATAAACAAAGTTCTGCTTGCTGGTTTTGTCGTTTTGCATGCTCTTGCTCTGCATGATGTACCTTCACTTGTTCGACGTCGTAAAGCTTGGCGATTTGCTTGAGAGCTGCTTCCAGCGGCCGCATGCTCTCCACGGTAATTCGCGCACCGAGATTGGCGTAATCGTTTGAGACGTCAGCATTCAGAGTCAGAATGCCAAAACCACGCTGCCTGAGCCGTCCCAAAAGGCGTTCGAGCGCGCCTTCACTATTGGTCATCGTCACTTCGAGCGTAAATCTCATACTGCCTTAGCCTCCATCATTTCCGCATTAGATTTGCCGGGCGGCACAAGCGGCCAAACATTCTCACGGGGATCTATCATTACGTGGACAAATAGTGGTCCTTCTGAATTTAAAACTTGATCGACTGCGTTTTGCACTTGATCGGGTCTGTCTACTCTTATCGCCGGAATTCCGAATGCCTCAGCGACTTTTGCAAAATCAGGGTTATCGGAGAGATCGACCTCGCTGTAGCGTTCACTGAAAAATAGTTCTTGCCATTGCCGCACCATACCAAGCGCCTGATTGTCGAAAAGAACAATCTTCACAGGCAGGTTGTAGCGCTTGACTGTGGCAAGCTCTTGTATGTTCATCATGATCGAGCCGTCGCCGGAAACATTGATGACGCGCGCCTTAGGATTGGCGAGCTGAGCGCCGATGGCGCCGGGCATTCCGTATCCCATTGTGCCCAAGCCGCCGCTCGTGAGGTGATTTTCCGGAGCGCTGAACTGGCAGTGCTGAGCGACCCACATTTGATGCTGACCGACATCGCACGATATGACTGTATCGCCTGTGGCTTGAGCGCTCAAATCCCGGAGCAGTTTTGGTGCATAAACATGTTCGGTCTCAACATCGTATTTGAATTCATAAGCAGCTTTGTTCGAAAGGCAGCGCTCTATCCATTCATCTATCTGCGGGCGAACATGCAAGAAGTTGAGCGCCACTTTGACGTCACCTACAATCGAGCAGTCGGCGGCGCGCAATTTGCTCACTTCGGCCGGATCGATATCCATATGGATGACTTTGGCGTGGGGAGCGAATTCTTTCAATTTGCCGGTGACGCGATCGTCAAAACGAGCAGCGACGCAGATGAGCAAATCGCATTCTTGAACAGCCAAATTGGCTTGTTTGGTGCCGTGCATGCCAACCATGCCGAGATTGAGCTGGTGGGTGGATGGAACGGAACCGATGCCCTGAAGGGTGGTGACAACAGGTATGCCTGTGGCGGTAACAAAAGAACGAAGTTCGCCCGTCGCTGCAGCTATACGTATGCCGCCACCGGCATAAACGAGTGGCTTTCTGCTTTTTTCGATCATATGACGAGCGGTGGCAACCTGGTGCGCATCCGGACGAGCCGGGCTTTCATCCGGCGCATCATCGAATGCAACGAGGTCCAACTCAGCAAGGGCGACATCTTTGGGAAGGTCAATAAGAACAGGGCCGGGGCGTCCGGATCTGGCGATTTGGAAGGCTTCATGGATAACTCCGGCCAAATCTTCAACGCGGCGCACGAGAAAGCTGTGTTTCACAACCGGCATCGAGATGCCGAATATGTCGACTTCTTGAAACGCGTCGGTACCGATGAAAGGTGTCGCGACCTGACCGGTGATTGCCACCATCGGCACTGAGTCAAGAAAAGCGTTTGCGATACCGGTGATCAAATTGGTGGCGCCAGGTCCTGATGTAGCCAGGCAAACTCCGACGCGGCCGCTGTGACGGGCATAACCGTCAGCAGCCAATGCAGCAGCTTGCTCGTGACGGACCAGGATGTGCTTCAACTTAGAATCTACAAGCGCATCGTAAAGAGGCATGATGGCGCCACCCGGATACCCGAAGACGGTGTCTACACCTTCTTTCTCCAACGCTTTTATGACTATTTCGGCACCCTTCATTTTGTTTCTCGATTTTGCTATCAGAGGTTTCGATTGATTTTGGAGACTGGACCGCCGCCATCCTGGCGGCATCTGTTTTTTTCGAATTTGGATCTGGATTTAGATTTGAATCTATTTCGAACTTAATTTCGTAATTAATCTCGGTCTAAATCTCAGTCTAAGTCTCGCTCTAAATTCGATGCCGGCAAAAAGCTGGCGCTTTCCGGGTCGCTACCGTCCTGCGCCGACCGGCTCACGCTCGGC
>JADZFV010000627.1 GCA_020854255.1 Candidatus Melainabacteria bacterium
AATGTTCGCGTCAAAGCAGTCGACTTCGAACAAACTTTGCTTCCGTCTCAAATCGCCAAACTTGTCCTTACGGAGATGGACGCTGAGGACGAGCTTGAAGAAAACGAAGGCGGCGCTTCAAACGCTCAGGTCGCTCAGCAAAAGCGTGTTGAGATCGGCTATGTGAACGATGGTACGACAAGAGTCGGGCTGAACGTCAAGTTGGCCGATATTGAAACTGCAAAATCAGCCAACCAGACTCCAGCCATCTCGGTTGATTCAACATCTGTAATTGTCATCACGGGTGGTGCGCGCGGAATCACCGCGGAAATTGCACTCGATCTGGCGGAGCAATTCCAACCGCAATTGATTTTGATCGGACGCACGCCGGAACCAAAAGACGAGCCTGCATACACAGCCGGTTTGACTTCAATGCGCGACTTAAAGGCCGCGATCATGGACCAGCTCAAACAGAGCGGGCAGCAAGTCAGCATCGCCCTTGTCGAATCCCAGTATCAAAAGCTGCTGCGCGACCGCGAAATACGCGCCAACCTGCAAGCAATGCGGGCCGCGGGCTCGAAAGTAGAGTATCTGCCGGTTGATGTTCGCGATGATCAGGCCTTTGAGGCGGTGATTGAACTCATCGTCACAGAGTTCGGCAAAATAGATGGCATCATCCACGGTGCCGGAGTCATTGAAGACGCCTTCGTCAAAGAAAAGGCTCAAGCATCCTTCGAGCGCGTTTTCACAACCAAGGTCAATAGCGCCCGCACACTGAGCAAGTTGGCAAAGGGACCGGATCTGAAATTCATGTTCTTGTTCTCTTCTGTAGTCGGTCGCACCGGCAATGCCGGACAGTGCGACTATGTGAGCGCCAACGAAGTGTTAAATAAGCTGGCGGTCACGCTCAACCGGTCGTCCAGTGCACGCGTGGCGTCGCTCATGTGGGGTCCGTGGAATGCAGGCATGGCGCAACCGGAGCTGGAATCGCTTTTCGCCAAATACGGCTGGGCGATGATTGCACCGGCAGCCGGACGCAAAGCATTCGTAGACGATCTTCTGTATGGTCAAAAAGACCAGGCAGAACTCGTGATTGTCGCGCAATTGCCTGCCTCGACGGGGGTTCCGACCGATAAAACCGTGCGCCTCGAAGACGCTTATACTCGGCAATTGGAAGATGGGACATGTGAATTCGAGTCGGTGCTCAGCCCGGATGTAGACTTGTATTTGCAAGACCATACTTTTGACGGCGTGCCCGTCATGCCGATGGCGATGGCGCTGGAAATGATGGCGGAAGCGGCTCAAGCCCTTTGTCCGGAAATGAAGATGACTGCGGTCAATCGTCTGGAAATTCCCGCCGGCATCGTCTTCGACAGTGCGTCCAAGACGATTACTGTAAGTGCACGCAAAATTGACAACCCTGGTCAAACCAGCCTGGTGGAAACGGTTGTTCTGACCGGCAATAAGCGCCAGCACTTCAAGACCTCCTTCGAACTGAGCGGCCTTGCGGCCAACGGTAATGCCGCCGCCCACCGCATGAGCGGACTGGTCTCTATTCCAGCATTCGTGCCGACGACAGCGACGATGGACAGCATTGCCCAGGGCATCAAGTCGATGTCTCCCTTGCCGACACGTCAGACCGTCTATACGGATTACATGTTCCACGGACCACTTTTCCAGGGCATCACAGGCGTCAGCGCTCTGGGCGAAGAAGGCATCGTCGGCGAGCTGAAGGCGTCCAAGCCGCAGGCTTGCTTGAGCCGCAGCACAGGCAGCAGCGAGTGGACAATCGACCCGATTCTGCTCGACAGCGCCATGCAACTGGCAGGCGTCTGGGCACGGCAATTCCTCGATATCACAGTCTTGCCGACCGGCTTCAAGAAGCTGCACCTGGGCGACCGCGACCTGATTACGGCGGACAGTTATTTTGCTCGTGTGTTCATCACGCCCGGCACCACAGCCCGCGAGCTAACTTGCGACGTGGCCGTTTATACTAAAGCCGGTGCCCTGGCCTTTGTAATTGAGGGACTGGGCGGCATCGGAAGCAAATCCCTGAACAGGTTATCCAATCAGGCGAGTTCGTCAAATCAGTCGACCACCATCGGTGGCACTCGGAGCTGAGAATGCCCCAGGCGAAGATCAAGATCGACGGGCAAGAACCAATTGCAATCGTCGGCATGTCCTGCTTGTTTCCGATGGCCCCCGGACTGGCGCCCTTTTTCGGCAACATACTGGCCGGGCGCGATTGCTTGCGCGAACCAAATGAAAATGAGTGGGCAATAATCAATTATCAAAACCCATCCGGCTCCGATTTCAAGAAAATCTATTGCGTGAAGGGCGGTTTTGTCACAGAATTAGCTGATTTCGACCCGCTCAAGTACGGCGTCATGCCTCGCGCAGTCCACGGCTCCGACCCAGATCAATTCCTGGCCCTTAGAGTTGCCATAGAGGCGATGGCTGACGCCGGTTACAACAATTTGCCGACGGCGATAGACAAAGGCGAAGTCATCCTGGGCAGAACATCGGCTCCGGGACAGGGCGCCATGACTATGATTCAGCAGGGCCAGACCGTCGACCAGATGCTGGCTCTGGTGCAAAAATTGCACCCGGAAATTTCACACGACGACATTCGCCATCTGGCGGAACTTTTGCACGGTTCGCTGGCACCAACAAACTCCGACACCGTCCCTGGTGTCATGCCTAATTTGCTGGCCGGAAGAATTGCGCAACGGCTGGGATTCAAAGGTCGCAACTTGCTGCTCGATGCCGCCTGCGCCTCTTCTTTGATAGCGGTCGAAACCGCTGTGCGCGACCTGCGCACAGGCTCCTGCGATGTGGCGCTTGCCGGCGGCATTCACATCAATTCCTTCGCCTGCTTTTACCAGATGTTTTGCGCGCTGACTGCGCTGTCTCCTAATCAAGAAATCAGGCCTTTCGATCAAGCTGCCGACGGCACTATCCTCGGTGAAGGCATCGGCGCAGTAGTTTTGAAGCGTTATTCTGAAGCGCTGGAAAACAACGATCGCATCTACGCCATCATCCGTGGTGTAGGTTCGTCTTCAGACGGTCACGGAACCAGTCTTCTGGCACCCTCACACGAAGGCGAAAGCCTGGCTATTCAAAGAGCTTTCGAAGACGCCGGCGTTTCCGCCAAATCAGTCGGATTGATTGAAGCACATGGCACAGGAACTCCCGCCGGCGACGCCGCCGAATTGCAAGCGGTCAAAGAAACCTATGGCGCCGATACATCCAATTCCGGTTGGATTGCGCTCGGTTCCGTCAAATCAATGATCGGGCATACTCAGGCTGCAAGCGGCATGGCCGGATTGATCAAGGCTGCTCTTTCCCTTTACCATCGCGTTTTACCTCCAACTCTAAACGTCGTCAACGAAAGCAAATCAGCCGATTGGGCGCGACATCCCTGCCGAATCAGCACGCAAACGCGCCCATGGATTCACCCCAAAGTTCACCCGAGTGTTGAGCAAACCGATGCTGCCGGACTGAAAACCACAGTCGAACCTAGACGCGCAGCCGTCAGCGCTTTCGGCTTCGGCGGCGTCAATGCTCATGTCATTCTCGAAGAGCACGAGGACAGAGACGAGAGCAAACGCCCGGCTTTAATAAAAGAATGGGAAACAGAATTGGTTGTGTTCAGCGGCGACTCAAATCAGGAATTGCTGGAGAAGGTCGAATGCACGATTCGGCTGATCGACAGCAAGCTTGGACTTTATAGCAATCAATTCGATAAATCTCAGGCAACACCAGCTCTGTGTCTGCGCGATCTTGCGTACACATTGAGCAAAAAAGCATTGATGAAATCATGCCGCCTGGCCATTGTTGCAAAGTCGACCCAACATTTAAGGGACGAACTTCTTACTTCCGCCGAATACCTCAGGCGCAATTCGACCGGCCAGGTCACCGACAATATCTTTTTGACCGGCAAAGAATCCATCTCTCAAGGCAGGCTCTCCTACGTGCTGCCCGGACTGGGCGCCGCATATCCCAACATGCTGAAAGACCTCTGCATGCATTTTCCCGATGTGAGAATGGCATTCGACTACATCGATCAGATGTCGCTCACTTATTCGCACGAGGATAAACAGACCAAACCCTTTAGCGAGCTGTTTCCAATTCTTCCGAGCACAAAATTGTTCGGCACACCCAAACCCGGCAGGCCCGGACCGCAGGTGACAGCTGCACTGCTGGCCAGCATGGATTCCGCCGTGGTCACTGTGTTGCTTGCAGAATGGTCACTGTATCAGCTCCTTAAGAATCTCGGCGTTGAACCTTCGTCTATCGTCGGCGTCAGCACAGGCGAATTCGCTGCGCTTTTGATCAACGGTGCCGCCGATGTACTGGAAACGGCCCCTGTCTTCTACCGCCTCAGCACTGGTGTTGCCAGTGCTGTTTCGATTGCAGAACTGGCAAAACTCAGATCTATAAAAGTGACAGGCGACTGGGAAGTGATCGAGCCGATTTTGAAAAAACTGCCTCACACGGTCTACCTGGGCGCCGACCTGTCGCCCAAGCAAATGCTTTTGTCAGGAGCAGTCGATGCGATTGCAGCTGCCAAGAAAGCGATCGAAGCTGCCGGCTTTGAGGTCCTGCCTCTGCCCATCGCCATTCCTTATCACACGCCCCTGGTGGAAGGGAAAGTCCACGCGGGAGACGAAGCTGTTAAAGCGGTGACCGTTTCCAAACCGAAGATCACAACCTGGGCCTGCTCGCTAATAGACAAATATCCGGACGACACAGAAGCAATTCGCAAAATCACAACCGAGCTCTTCACGCGCCCAATTCACTTCAAGAAAACCATTGAAGCAATGTATGCGGAAGGCACACGCATCTTTGTCGAGGTCGGTCCGCGCGGTGGCATGACGCCTGTGATTGATGAAGTTCTGTTCGGCAAAGAGTATCTGGCCATCGCTTCCAATCTGCAAAGCGAATCCGGCATCACTCAGCTCAATCGCACGTTAGCAAGCCTGTTTTGCCTTGCAGTACCACTTAAGCTGGACTACCTTTTCGAGCGTCGCGCCAACATCATTGATCTCGATCCGGACGCCAAACCGGCACGTTCGACAAGCATGCGTCTGTCGCTTAAATACCCTGAAATTTCGCTTGCCGAGCGGCCTAATCTGCCGTCGATTCAGCAAGATAGCGTACGCGCCCCGGATTATTTCACCGACGAAAGAAGCGAAAGCAGACCATTCAGCGACGCGAACGCGGCCGATTTGCCCTTTCCTCACGCGGATGAAACTCAACAGTACGATCAAGCGGAAAATCTGTATGTACAGCCGCAAGACGAGGAAGATCCGTTTAGGGTGATCGATGCGGTTATGGACAATTACATCAAAACTCTCGAAAGTTTCCACACCAATATAATGGCGGTGCAGGCGCAGATCTTTTCGCAGTTCTTCACCGCAAAAGAGCAACACGACCCTAATTTGATCGAGTACGACGTGCACGACGTGACACAGGGAACAACCGCGCCTGCCGGTTTTGAGAGCACTCCGCCTTTGATGCCCGGGTCCTATCAGTTAACAAGCAACATGTTCTCGCGCCTGCCAGCATTCATGGAATCGTCGTACATCATCAATTGCACGCCCGAAGAAATTGAAATTCTGTTGCCGCTCACGCTCGATTCGCACCGATATCTGAAAGACCACGCCATTGGCGGTGCCGTGCGCTTCTCAGCCGGTCCGAGCCTGAATGCAGCGCAAGGCGAAGACGAAAGAGTCCACCTGCTGCCACTGACAGTCGCCATTGAAATGATGTGCGAGGCAGCCTCCCTTGTGGGTGCCGGTCAAATTGTCACGGCAGTGGAAAACATTCGAGCGATGAGACGCATTCGAGTCGGGCAGGAAGGCGTGTGGCTTTTGGTCTTTGCAAAACGCGAAGCGAAAGGCGCGACCGCCGGATTGAAAGTGGTACGCCAGGACGAATGGCTCAGCCTGGCAGGCGGCGGCGAGCACTACAGCGGGCAGCATAGACTGGACACTGCCGACATGACCGCACAGATATTGCTCGGCAAGGAGCGCCCGGCCAAGCCCTCCAAAAATGCTTCTCCGCCGGACGGTCGACCGCCCAACCTTGCGGAAAACCAATTATATGCAGACGGAAACATGTTCCACGGACCGCGCATGCAATCGGTCAGGCGCATCGAGTCCGTTGGAAAACGCGAGATCACAGGAATTGTCTCGGCCAGGACTGCAGCCGATTGGTTCGGTCAGACACTCCCATATGCGACACGCACGACTCCGACCTTCATTGCCGACCCCTTGCTCCTGGACAACTCGACTCAGCTGGTTCTTTTCCACTTATACGAGCACCAGGAGAATTGCACCGCGCTCCTGCCGTTCCACGTTCAATCATTGACGCTCTACAAACCGCTAGGCGTAATCCAGGGAGAGGTTCGCGTTTTTGCCAGATTGCGCTCGATCAGCGACAGAGGCACGGAAGCAGATGTGGAAATTTCGACGCTCGATGGTCAATTGATTGCCGAGTTTGAATCCATATCGAGCCGCCGCATTGCGCTTTCTGACACTCTCAAACAGTTTGTGAAAACGCCTGCTGAAAGTCTGGTTGCAGAGCCAATTGAAGATCTTTCGTTGCCCCTCCAATTGTCCTCTGAAATTGCAGTCGCCTTCATAAAATCAAGCGACATCCCCGATGATGAAACAGTCGCCACCTGGCTGTCGGATTATTTCTTGACCGGCGTAGAGCAGCAATATTTGAGCGACTCCATTACTCGCAGAGAGCGCAAACGCGAGTGGCTGTTGGGCAGAATCGCCGCAAAAGATGCAATGCGACGCCTGTATCAAAAGACATTGAACAATCCGCTTCCTCCGCTTGAACTGAGCATTTTACCAAGTCAAAACGGCGCTCCATTTGTGCAATCACACCTCCTGCAAAGCCAGGGAATTACAACGCAAATCTCGATCACACACAAAGATGGCTATGCTGTCGCGCTCGCCAGATTCGCCCAAGGAAACGCATCGACTCTCGGATACGGCATCGATTACGAACCATACTCCGTACGTGAAGACGGCATAGAAAGACTCATGCTCAACGAAGAGGAAACGCACTTCATAAGCGGCGCAAGTCCAGAAGAACGCAACCAGATTCTAACCAGAATTTGGGCAGCCAAAGAATCATCTGCTAAAGCTTTGGGCACCGGAATTGGTGGCAACCCGCGAAAATGGACCGTGCAAAGTTTGGTGAAAGAGCAAGATCATTACATAGCTACAGTTCTTTCTCCAAACCATTTGACAGGAAATGAACATCTACTGACCGTGAGCATCAAAGACCAATTCGACGGAATTCTAGCTGTCGCGTCAATAGGAACCTGAA
>JADZFV010000628.1 GCA_020854255.1 Candidatus Melainabacteria bacterium
GCACACATTGAGAAAACAAAGAGTAGTGACGAAGCAATCAAATTTGCCCAGGCAGTAGAAAAGGAGATTGCGGCACAACTGAGACAGGATGATTTGATCGCAAACACTGGCGCAGGAAAATTCATTGTCTATCTCCCGGAAACAGCCAGAATAGAATCCACAATGGTGATGGAGAGACTGTCCAGGCAAATTTGCAAGAAGAATTCAAAACGCAGCTGCGCTCAGCAGATTAGCCTTTCCTTCCAATTACTTCCGGCTGAAACCGCAGCCGATGAAAATCTCCAGAATGAAGAGGAACAACGATTAAATCAGTGGTTGAGCCGCTATAAGTCTGTGTCCGTAGCGCCCATGGCTTCCTTCGGACAGACAATCTCAGCCAGGGACTTGTGGAAAGACTCGCGTAAAGTATCGATAAAGCGATTTGACTTTCAGTCAAAAGTCACGCAAACCATCAAAAAAAATATTATCGAAATCCTTTTGACTATACAAGAAAACGGATTGGCATTGATGCCGCGTCTTTTCGATTTTCACATTAGCGACAACTATCTTTGTTTAGTCATGGATCCTCATTCCGATTGTCCGGCAGAACAATTCACTTCACTCAAGTCGATACACCCTTTGTTGATTTCAGTATGCGATTTGTTTTTACAACTTGATTCTTTTTCGATAGCTGCACCTGTAATCTCCACATCGAAATTCAAGATCTCGCACGGCGATCATGAAACAGTTCTTGACTCTCTTGACGCCCACCTGATCGATGCTCTCTTATCCAAACCGGCAGATGAGCAAACCGCTTGTACGAAAGCCGTTGATAGCTTTTCAAACCTGATAGATGAGCTTTCCGAAAAGGTTGGCACGGATGACTGTTTTTCAGAGTCGCAAAAACACTTGAAAAATATTACGTCAAGAAAAAATTTTGGCAGTCACTTGCAAAAACTCCGCGCCATATTAAAACGGCATGAAGAGCGGCTGAGACGCATTGAAGCTATCGGCCTTGAGGGCGGCAAGTAATGCTGGATTTTCGCAAACTCATTCAGCAAATCGAGCAGGTGGGCACAGAAGGACTTCCTACAGCTCTTTCAAAAAAAGAAACGCTTGAAGCAGGAGAAGCTGCTTACATAAGTGCAATTGCAAACCAGAAGACTTTCGTAGAAAAGCTGGAAAGCAACCGAGCCTTCACCTGGTGGCCCACAGCCATTCCGCTTGAACCGATCGACAAGAATATTCCGGTCGGAAAAGACACCACCGCAAAGCCGGTCACTGTCGTCGCCGTCGACGGCTCGCAAATCATGCCCAGCCATCACGAAATTCACACTTGCTTTCTGCTCAATATCGGCTCGGCAATAATCAGTTATGGAATCAAAGCACCGCCTGTCCTCGACACGGAGCCGCGCCTCTATCACACGGATGAAGATCTCTATCCGCTTGTAGACAGGCGCCGCATGCATATCGACGAGCTTTATGTTTCTTTGGAACGCCAGATTTTGGAATTGGAAAAGCTTGCCGAATTGTCGCTGCAGTCGCTCCTGCGTGGTGCGCCGGTGGTGGCACTTTTGGACGGCTCGCTTATACCCTGGTCTGTCGAAAAGATGCCGGGCGGTTATATAGAAGCCTATCTAAAAAGAATGACCGAGGCCCTGGAGACGATGCACGACGCGGGAGTACCCCTATTCGGTTATCTGAGCAATAGCCGCAGCGCCGATCTGGTCAATGATCTGCGTGTTTACATCTGCCCTTACGAAAGCAGTCATTGCCGGGATCATTGCGGGCAGTTAAATGAAGAAGATTTCCCCTGTTCTCAAATCTGGCCATTGAGCGATCGACAGCTGGTGGCAAAATCGCTCAAATACGCAGAACGCACAGCAGCATTTCTTTCCGGGGCCTCAGTCACCAAATTGATGAGAGCAGAGCAGCGCATCTGTTTCTCCTATTTCAATGTCGGCAATGAAGTAGCGCGCATAGAATTTCCGCGCTGGATGTTGGACCACAAAGAACTTCTGGAAAGTGCCCTTCAAGCCGTAAAATCACAGGTAAGAAAAGGCATGGGCTATCCGGTTTGTCTGGCCGAGGCGCACCATCTGGCAGTTATTCGAGGCGGCGACCGGCAGAAATTTTTCGAGCTGGTAGCAAGGCAGCTGGTTCAACTGGGATTGAAACCAGTCACAATCAGCGCCAAAGAAAGCAAAAAGCGAAAAAGCTTTATCTAACTTGCCGCCGACCTGTTGCGCTTGCAGGTAGCGATCTTTTTTTCCAGCCCTTCAACTTGAGATGCAGAAGCATGCATCAATGCGGCCCGGTAAAAATCCTCGGCTTGAGTAAACTTCGACATACTGACTGCACCATCACCCAGCAATTCATATACCATTTCAATTGAAGCACGGGGTTCTCCATTTCTGGAAGCAAGCTGGATGGCTTTGTCTTTTATGTCTTCATATCGTTTCTCATCACCTTGAGTGCGGAAATATACAGCCGCCACTGCCAGAGAGACGCTTGAAACGCCACGCTGCGGCTTACTTTCCGCCACTCTGACAAGATTGAGAAAATCATGACAAGCATTTTCATGCTCACCGAGATCAGCTTCCGCTTGAGCAATCGTAAAAAGACACCTCTGCCAACTGTCACGATGTTTTTTCCCTTTGGCAAATAGAGGTAACGCACTCTTTGAGGCTTCGAGCGCTTCTTTGTACTTGCCTCTGACTCGCATTATTGTCGCCAGCGTGACCAAACTGGCAGCAGATGTCGAATTCAATTTTCCGCCCATAGTCTGGGCTAATGCATAGGCTCGTTTGGCATTCTTCTCGGCCTCGTCGTATTTTTTAATACTGAGCTGCAGTCCGGCAATTTGCTCCAACAGAGGACTGAGAAAAAGTGCTGCTTCTACAGCATTCTCATCTGCATTTTTCAAATCCTCGTCTTTGAAGTTGCTCAATTCAGGAAGATCATCTTCCAATAATTTGATTGCTCCTGTCACATTGTCTTTCAGTAGAAGAGAGTCGACAACAAGGTTGCGAGCGTCGCAATATGCATTGCTGGCCACGCCCCTGGTCTTCCTCAGCACTTCCAGATGAGCCCTGCCGTCGCGAGCAACCTGATCGTAGTCACCCTTTTGAAACTGTTTGACCAGGTCTCTGGTCGTGAGCTTCAACTTTTTGAGTTCGTCTTTCAAATCTTTTGCTTTATCCGCCCTCTTCAGAAGATTGATTTCCATTTCACCCATTTTCTCTGTTTCTTCTTTCACTACGACGGCTGATTGCTTGCCTTCAATTGTGCATTCGGGCTCAATCTCGATGGCTTTATCCAACATTGTTTTTGACAGCGAAAAACGACCGGACTGACGCAGGTCTAAAGCCAGAGCAAGGATTTCCGGATAGATTTGGTTGATCGACTGGGCGCGCCCTGGATTGTTTTTGCCAGGCAAAGTGTCGAAAGCATCTTTCAAACAATTGGCAGCCAGATCTTCGTGTCCTGTCGCCCGGGCGGCTTGAGCGGATGTGATCAGACTGGCAAAATCGTCTTTCTTTGCCGGGCCGGAGCATCCTGTGGTGACGCTCAAACTAATGAAAAGAAGCATTAAAAATAAAAGATTTGCGCAACGGCGCCAGCTCATAATTCACCTCAGCTCAATTTGTTTGTCTTTTGTTGCAGTCTTCGATTTTCATTTTAATTCTCTCCATTTGGAAATTAGATGAATAAGGCATTGCTTTTCTATAGAAATCCAGCGCTTCGCTGAATTGCAGAACCTGAAAAGTGTCCAGTTCTTTTTCATCTCGGTTTAAGAGTTTCAGTGCCTCAGGCAATTTGTCCAGCCTTGCCTGAGAATCAATCACGATTTTTCGAATCTCGTCATATGGAGGACTGGCTGTTCCAAATTCAGCGCGAACAACTTCCAGATGCTTTTTTGCTTCAGTTTCAACTGTTATATACTCACCTGTTTCGAACCGTTTCTCCAGTTTGGCTGTCGTCTGTCTCAAGTACTTTTCTCTCTTTCTAAAATCGTTTTTTGAGGAGGCGCGTTCCAATATCTTTTCTTCGCTGTCGAAGACTCTTTCAGTTTCTTGTTTCAGTGCGGCCGCTGATGGCTTCCCGGCAATCGAACATTCCTCTTCGATTTCTATCGCTTTGTCATACATTGTCTGGGAGAGCGAAAACCGGCCGGACTTTCCCAGCTCGCTGGCCAGCTCGACAATCTCCGGATACAACTGATTGACTGCCTGAACTCTTTTAGGATCGCCCGGAGGCGGCAGCAATTCAAAAGCCTCTTTGAGATTGTTTGCGCAAAGATCTTCATGGCCTGCCGAGCGGGCTTTGATCGACGATTGAATCAATCCGGCAAATTTGATTTTCTCGTCTGTGGTTGTACATGCAACCAACACGAAAATGCTCAGTAAAATCAAAAACCGGCAATAATTAAAACGCCTTACCAACACAATGCAAATACCGTTTGGCGGTCAGACCTGATTGTCCCACACAAACTAAAGAACTCAGGCGCCCGACAAGGCAAGAAACTGCGCTAAGATCTCGCTCCATTTAATCGTACGGGTTCAGCGACCGCTTACTGAGTAACCATGGGCAAATTCGCTCTACAAATCAGCCCGTCCGACCTCTATAGACTTGATGGAAGCATCGACCGGGCTCCCTACTTCACGCTGGGAGCGTCGCTCAAGGATACGCCAGGGATTATCTCTGTCTGAACGGAATCTGGCAGGATCATGTGATGACCGCTTTGACCAACCGAAAGTGGCAAGAACCCTGATGGGGCGGAACAGGGCAAAACTTATCCGCCGCATGAGGCCGCATTGGGTTGGGATGTAATTGAAGTCCAAGTTAGAAGTTCAGGGTAATTGACGTTCTTGCAGCAAGACTTTTAGGGTATTTAAGAGGTAACGGACGAACCCGGAGATAGGCGAATGCCCTGGATTAATACAATTCGGACCCTTTACCTGGCGTTTTATTCCAAACATACTTACATTCGAGCCGCCCGAGAATGGAAAGGGATAGGCTATGGCTATCTCTTTGTGATGATTTTCCTGTCCACTCTGTGCATCGGTATTTGGGTGCACACCTGGACCAATGTAGCAATCGGTCAAATAGAAAAGCTGATTTTGCCTCAGTTGCCGACCATGACTTTCAAGCAAGGTCGTCTGAGCATCGACAAAGATTTGCCTTACGTAATAACCGTCAACGGCAAAAATATTGCACGCTTTGATAAAACCGACGTGCAGCCCGCCCTTCCGGAAGATTTTGCGCCCCTGGTCGTGGGCGAGACGGGTTGCGCTCACTATGTGCGCGGACACGGATTGGTAAGAGAATGGATCTATAAGAAGGTCTTCTCAGCCATCATCGAACCTCTAGGTATCGCCAAGTACATCGCGTTTCTCAAGACCTGGCTCGGCTTGATTGTCACCCTAGTCTTGCTGCCCATTCATTTTGGTTTCGTGGCCTCTCAAACTTTATTACTGGGGCTGATTGGGCGGGTATTCACAAACACGATGAATTTCATTTTGTCTTACAGCAAACTTGTTCGTGTTTCAGTCGTTGCCGTCACTCCTGGAGTTGTACTGGGCACAATTCTAATTGTCACCAATCAGTTTTTCCCGCTCTGGCTTGGCATTTACAGCGTCATGGCTGCCGTTTACCTTTTTTACGGAGTCTATTGCAACAAGCATGCCGACGACCATATCTTCGATGGGATGTCCATGGATGACGGCTATCCGGAAACAACTGAATTCGACGCCGACACTTACTAGCTTTCTTTGATCAATCTTTCCA
>JADZFV010000629.1 GCA_020854255.1 Candidatus Melainabacteria bacterium
TGCTTCTGGAGCCAGTTCCAGTCCTTCTCCATGTTCGAAGCATTGACCACCAGAAGAAAATCGTTTTCTCTGCGGTAAACGATCAAATCATCAACCGTGCCGCCACTTTCATTTACAAATTGCGTGTAAAGCGCCATATTCGGTTTGCTCAAACGATTGAGATCGTTGGCGATCATGTATTGAACAAAATCGTGTGCATCATCTCCAGATGCCAGGAATTCGCCCATGTGCGAAACATCGAAAATACCCACTTTGTTCCGAACTGCCAGATGCTCCTGAATGTCCGACTTATAGCGCACCGGCATATACCATCCGGCAAAGTCCACCATTCTGGCGCCCAAACTTTTATGCACCGCGGCCAGTGGCGTTTCCTGCAAAGCTGTCACAACCATCTTTCGATCCTCTGATGTGCACGATGTAGACAAAGACTCTCCGACACGACCCCTGGGGTGCGTGCACTTGAGATCGCCGGGGACTTCAAATCGATAAACGGAGGCCCGACAAGCCCTATAGATTACCACTTAGAACTGAAAAGAGGGCCAGGTAAGGTTGGTCCTCTTTTTTCAAGTTTAATCGAACGATAAACTGCCTTAGCTGCCCGAGCGTTCCGGCAAGCCCAACACGGCGGTACTGCCGGCGGTGCACTTAATACCTTCTTCGTCTACCAAAACCTCTCCG
Organism: Candidatus Melainabacteria bacterium; assembly: GCA_020854255.1. Lineage (GTDB taxonomy): Bacteria > Cyanobacteriota > Vampirovibrionia > Obscuribacterales > Obscuribacteraceae > QKMZ01. The sequence goes on from JADZFV010000629.1 coordinate 679, forward strand.
CATTCTCTTTCTTCCACCTGCCAGGCATCGAAATAATTGCGAATCAACCAGCCCCGGCAAGCACCCGCATCCAGTCTCGTCCAGGTCCATCCGGCAGAGCTGCTTATCGAGACGACGTCACCCCTTTCATCGTAAGAGATGCAATAGGAAGTCTCAATATCTCTATATCGGAAGGTAGTAACTCTACCAGCTCCGTCTTTGGAAAAGCGATCGCCATGCTGATTTAAGAAGGTAACCTCACCTGGCTTAAACTTCTTGCGCCGGTCGCGCGCTTTTTTCCATTCAGGATAATTCTCATGAACGGCCGGGTTCATCCAAACTTCATCTGTGGACCAGTTGCGTTTGTACTCTGCGTACATAGCCAACCTCACTTTCCTGGTATTTATATCTATCACCGCACTTTCTATTAAAGTCTTGCCCGGGCAATATGACCCCCAAACTTAATTTCGTATGTATTCACTGGCAGACACTGCCAGTTTGCAGAAGCGGACAACGAAGGTCATGCGCCGCAAAGACAGATGCGTGGCAAGTCTCTGCTTTGCACAACCTTCCCGTTGCCATTGAAACAACGTCCGCCCATTTACTCAGGTTTGGGCAGCCTACGACAAGACTCAGTGGAACAAAATGAGTCCTGGTCAACCCCCGGCCCGGAAGAATTTGACTCCAGCCTTAAGCAGCTTACGTTCCAGCCCTCGATGCCGGCTGACCCAAGGTTGTCATGGCCGGGCGGCAAAATTGTCATGTTCTGAAAAGGCTCACTTTATCCAAAATGCGTCGCCGGCGAAAAGCAGCACTGATTTCAGCGCTAGACCCTCAAATATTTAAAGGAGGGGCGCTGGACGCCCCTCCTTTGTAGTGGTGTGATCGGATTTCTCCGGTGGAAAAAATGTTTTCTGACGCCTTGACTGTTTATGCAGCTTCGGTGTCCTTTTTCTCTTTATCTCCATCTTTGGATTCTTCGTCGCCTTTCGCTTCCGTTTCTTCTTCAGATTCAGCAGCAACTGCATCTTCTTCCTTCTCGTCGTCAGAGCTTTCTTCTTTTTCTTCAGACTCTTCGCTTTCCGACTCGGCTGCAGGTGCTTCTTCTTCCTTCTCGTCGTCAGAGCTTTCTTCTTTTTCTTCAGACTCTTCGCTTTCCGACTCGGCTGCAGGTGCTTCTTCTTCCCTGGACTCTTCGCCTTCGGAATCAGCAACTACCTTTTCGCTTTCTTCTTCGCCTTCAGATTCTTCAGCCTTTTCATCACCTTCTGACTCAGCGGCCGGTTCTTCCGATTTCTCTTCGGAAGTTTCCTCAGATTTCTCGTCGCCTTCGTCTTCGGATTTTTCTTCGCCATCCGCTTCACCGGTCGGCTCTACATCTTCAGATTCTTCAGCTTCAGCGTCTTCAGACTTCTCTTCTCCGGCGTCTTCGTCTTTCCCTTCATCTGCATCTTCCGATTTTTCATCGCAAGCATCTTCGGATTTTTCTTCGCATGCATCTTCCGATTTTTCTTCGCATGCATCTTCCGATTTTTCTTCACATGCTTCTTCGGATTTAGCTTCACATGCATCTTCGGATTTTTCTTCGCATGCATCTTCGGATTTAGCTTCGCCGCTGCACTCTTCGGTGTCTTTCGAACATTCCGATTCGGCCTGCGGTGTATCCGTTGCTTCTTGAGCAACGTCTTCGGCGTTTCCTTCTTCATTGCCGTTGGTCGCTTCGGGCGCTGCCTCTTGGACATCGCTGGCTTGGCTAACTGCTGCGGCTTTAGAATGTGCTTGTTTTTTCTCTACTCTTCTCTTCTTTGACATAACAAAATGTCCTCCCTTATGCGTACGTAAGCGAGTCCAGCAGTGTTCGCCCGAAACGCTTCGCCTATTCGCACTCGCGCAGCAATGAGCGAGAACAAACTCAGCTTCGGTCACGGGTTCTGTTCGTGGAATATCCTTACTTTCATTATGCAGGAAATTCTCTCGGGCGTGCATACTTCCAGGCAAATTCGCGCATTAAATGTTGTCAGAAGGTCTTTTCCGTTTCCGGACAAGGCACCAAAAGTAGTGGCGCTACAGGTAGCGCCAGTTCCTACTACTCAACATACGCAAAGCGATGTTCGACATCGCCCGAAGAGTCAATAACATCAACCGGCTAACCTATTGCCTCAGTCATTTGCTATTACAGGGACTCGTACTGCACTGATGCGCAGACAACTTTTGCGACCAAACCATTGGCGTAACTTACGCGAGCATTCACGAGGTATATGTTTTTGCCCCGGGGTAAACCGGGCTCGACTGAGTTGCTGCAAATAGTCGTCTGCCATGGAAGTTAGTCAGCCGATTCTTCAGTCTCTCTATTTTGTTTTTCACCTGCCGCATTTTGCCCCGAATTTTCCATTGCCAATTCTGCCGAGTCGAAAGAAGCGCCACCATCACTGGTAGTACTACCGTCACACGTATCCACGGTTTTACTGGCATTGCTGGCATCGCCTCGAAGTGAATGCTGCACTTGTTTGATCTGCTCAATCTGCGATTTTTCAGCAGATAAGAGCCTCTTCTCGAAATCCAGCAGAAGTCGACTCACCCACGTCGCTTCACGGCAAAGCAACAAAGTCATCTCACGCCCGGCTTTGACGTTTTTCTCATCAGCATGCTCTTTGATAATTACCAGCGTGTCGCCCATTAAGACGAGCGCGCGCCCAAGTTTTTCATAAAGCGCACTCCACTCTGATTCAGTTTCGGCAGACAAATATTTCGACTGCTGATCGATCTCGTTTGCCCTCGATAGCAGTTCGCTAATCACAAGCGAAAGACGCGAGTGATAATGGCGAATTGCCAACAAATCCCGCTCGCGACGAGCTTTTAGATAGCCGGCAATTTTGTGCCAACTGAGTGCAAAAACAATCAAACCGACCAATCCGCAAAAGCAGAAGAACGCTATGAGTACAAATAATAGAGGCGCGAGAAAAGGCAATTATTCCCCAGCAGTTGCGTTCAACGACAAATTCCACCAACCTTCACGATAACACTGCCTGTCCCACTCGGCAGAATGCGGCTGGAAGGCACACCAGTCCTCGCTTTCATCGCCCCTGCGAATTTCACGTTGTTAGAAACCCATTGATGCTGTCATTTGCTTTCCGATAATAGTTAATGTGGACAATTGATAAATATAGTTTCCATTTGCAACGGACCACCCAAATATATGATTGGCACTGACTTCGCCCCTGCTTGACATCTATGTTGGATAGGCGCCGGATATTTACCCGCTTTCATTCGGAATTTTCCATGCTAAACTCGTGACAAGTTACAGGCAGCTGTTAGAAATTTAGTTGCCCGGAAAAAATTTGGCTCCTTTTTAATCCCTTGTTCCGCAGCAGGAAAGTATATGACCTTTCCAAATCAGTCTTCTTTCAAATCTACAATCGAAGAACTAAGAGACGCCGTAAACCGCTCTCAGGGCGCAGACCACGAAGCAGTAAAGCTGATCTCGCAAATAGAGGCCATCCTGGAAGAGATCGAAAGCAAAATGCGACCGGGCGGTCAGATCACGGGCGTGCAAATGCAGCAAAATCCTGCCCAAGAAAGCTTCGCCGGCCCGCAAGTCATGACTGCTCCAATTATCGTCACGCTGTAAGCAACAAAAGACAAAAACACGGTGTATGCGCAATCGCGTACATAAGGACGCCTTTTGTTTGCTCTGTCAACTCTGATAGCTGATGCTCAGCTGTTTCAAGAGCTTGGCTATGTCTTTTGCGGCATTCGGTTTTCCCATCTCAGAGATGGCAGATTTCATTGCCTGCAATTTCTCGCGCTCGAAAAGCAAACCTTTTACTGTCGAAGCCAGTAATCCTGGCGTCAGATCCTGCTGCAAAATCACAGTTGCGGCACCTTTAGCTTCCAGAGAACGTGCATTGTGTTCCTGATGATTCTGGGCGGCATGCGGATATGGAATGAATATCGAAGGTGTAGAGGTTACACACAGCTCGCTTATCGTCATAGCGCCGGCCCGGGAAACAGCCAGATCGCTGAGCGCATATGCCAGTGAAAGGTCCTCGAAATAAGGACGATAGCAATATCTGGCGCTGGTCAGAAATTCGTGCGGCAGTTGTTCTTTGTATTCGAGAAAATTTTTCTCGCCAACTTGGTGAATGACCTGCATCTTGTTCACATCGGAAAAGAGTGTCGGCAACATATGGAAGACTGCTTCGTTGATCGCCTGTGCTCCTTGCGATCCGCCTGTTACTAGAAGTGTCGGCAGGTGGCTAACCAAACCCAGTTGCCGTGCCGCTTTCTCCTTTTCGAGCAGATTGACAAAGCCCTTGCGCACGGGGTTGCCGTTGAAGACGGTCTCTCCAATCTTGCTCACCAGTTTTTCTTTTGCCGCTTCCATTCCACAGGAAATCACTGCCGCTCGCTTGCTGTAAAAGCGGTTGACTAGCCCGGGATGCGCATCCGGTTCGTGCACTGCATAGGGAATGCCTGCGGTGGCAGCGCAAGTAAGAGGAGGCGCCGAAGCATAACCGCCCGTGCCGAGAACAGCAGTGGGCTTGAAACGCCCAAAGAGAGTCGAACATTGCCCGATCGCTTGAGCCATTTCAAGCGGCCAGCCGATCATCTTGGTGGAAACTTGCCGCGGCAGTCCGGAAACCTGAAAGCCAACAAAATCAAGGCCGCGCTCTTTTGCCAGGCGTTCTTCCAGGTGCCCTTTAGCGCCTATATAAAGGATGGCCTTTACGTCAGGATCATCTTTTAGCTCGTCGGCCACAGCCAAAGCCGGGTAGACATGCCCGCCGGTGCCACCACCTGTAAGAATTAGGCGATGCTCGAATTCACTCACGGACGTGTCGTCTGTGCCGCCGGTTTTACAATATCGTCTTCGTCCTCGTCTTCAGACATCTGCCCGCTGTCACGCGAGACGGAAAGAAGTACGCCGACCATGGACAGGGTGATGACCAGGGATGTGCCCCCATAACTGATAAACGGCAATGTGATGCCAGTCACGGGCACTATGCCTGTCGTTACCATGATGTTGACCATAGCCTGCAGCGTGATAGAGCTGGTGATGCCGATGGCCAGAAAGCGCCCAAACAGTGTTCGCGAACGAAGTGCGGTTCTAAAACCAAAATATCCAAAAAGAACGAACAGTGAAATAAGAACAGTACAGCCGATCAAACCGAACTCTTCGGCGATAACTGCAAAGATAAAGTCGGCATGCTGAACAGGAAGGTAAAACAACTTTTGCATCGAGCGGCCAAAACCGACGCCCAGGAGCCCGCCGGAGCCTATGGCCAGCTGCGATTGAATGGCGTTCCATCCTTCTTTCTGATGATAACGATATGGGTCGAGCCAGCTCATGATGCGCGCCATCTGATAAGGCGTTTTTTGAACGTGGTGCCACATATATCCAAACGCACCACCGCCGGCCACAAGAATCAAAAGTGGGTTCAACCCGCCGGCAAACAAAAGTGCCACCATCCCGCCTGAGAGCATCATTGCTGTTCCCAGGTCAGGCTGTTTTACCACAATCGTAGCCATCAAAAGAACAAGTACAATGCGCACCACGACTTGTCTGTGCCACCAGAAATGTTTTGAGATACCGGATGCAATCAAGAGAATCGAGGCTATCTTGCACATTTCCGAAGGCTGAAACTGCAATGGACCGATCGCCAGCCAGCGCGTGGAGCCCATTGTAGTGACGCTCACTCCCGGCACAAGCGTCAAACACAGAAGGCCAAAAGAGCCAAGCGCCACAGGCCAAGCCCATTTTTTCAGACGCCGGTAGTCGTAGCGGCTGATTGTGAACATGGCAAAAAGGCCGATCACGCAGCAAATTGCCTGGCGCCGCAAATAGTAAGTAGCATCCTGATAGCTGGAAAGCGCTTCCGGAGCCGATGCGCTGAAGACAGCCATGAGACCAAACCCGCAAAGCGAGCAGACAAGAGTAATTAGAGCTTTATCGGGCAACCCGCGAAACTCCGGGCCTTCGGTGGAAGGCGGAGCAACTTTCAGAGAGCGACCACTAGCTTTGGACTGACGGCGCCATCTTGTCGAGTCTTGCGCGGACAATATCTTTGAAGACACGGCCTCTGTTCTCAAAATCCTTGAACATGTCGAAACTGGCGCATGCCGGCGAGAGAACAACCGGTCCCAGCTTCAACTTCCCTCCCAGATCGACAGCCTCTTCGAGGCTTGCGACCACATGAACGTCGTTAAATCCTCCCTCCCTTAACGCTTTCTCAAATCTCTCCTTGGCTTCACCTAAGAGGATAACAGCAGCGGCATACTTTCTAACAGCATGAACAAATTCATCAAGTGAAGTTGCCTTGTCTCTGCCGCCAGCAATAAGGACGATTTTCTTGGCCCCGAAAGACTCAATCGCCTTTATCGCAGACTCAGGGTTGGTTGCCTTAGAATCGTTGTAATAAGCGACATTGTCGATTGTCGCCACATATTCCAGGCGATGCTCCAAACCCTTAAACTGCTTAATGTAATTTTCGATTTCCTGCGGCTGCACATCGACAATGGCAGCGCAGGCAATTGCTGCCAGTGCATTTTCAATATTGTGCCGGCCTAATATTTGCAGTTCGCTCACGGCGCAAACCAACCGATTGCGAGCACGAATTCTGTAAGCAAGAAAATCGTTGGAGACAAAGGCAGCCTGCACCATATTGTCCAGGTTCATTTCCGAGCTGAAAGGAAAGATTTCAGAACGCGTCAGCTGTGTTCGCACGACAGGATCGTCCATGCTGAGCACGGCGTAATCATTGTGCTGCTGGTTGGCAAACAATTTCTGCTTGGCGCGCCTGTAGTTGTCCAGCCCCTGATGCCAATCCACATGATCGGGCGTCAGATTCAGCCAGACTGCGATCTTGGGTGCGAAATTGGTGGTGTATTCCAATTGATACGAAGAAACTTCCGCGACCAGATAGTCCGGTTTTTTGTCGAGCTGGCTCAGAATGGGCACTCCGATATTGCCGCACGCCGGGGCGACACGACCGGTTTTTTCAAGGATAAAACTCAAAAGCGCACAGGTAGTGGATTTGCCGTTTGTGCCGGTGATGGCGAGAATGGGCGCTTTCGTCTCCCGCCAGGCCAATTCCACATCGGAAATCACTTCTTTTCCATGCGCCCGCGCCTTTTGAATAACTGCACTGTGCGGCGCGATACCAGGAGACGTCAGGACGAAGCAGCCGAAGGCGACCGCATCATCACTGTGCCCGCCCAATTCAACTTTACATCCGAGCCTTTCTACTTCGGCTGCCTGCGCCTGTCTTTCATCATCAGCGGGCGCCGATTCGGAAACAAAGACTTTAGCGCCCCTGGCAGCAAGGTACTGCGCTGCGGCAACACCGCTTCTGCCCAGACCCAGGATGGTTACTTTTTTGTCTTTCCAATCAGTCACGACGCAATTATATAGTCATTTGAGCGAGGGCGGGAAGAACGTTCAGCTGAGAGATGGGGAGCCGCATGCGGCTCCCCAACATAGATATCGATTGCCTATAAGAAACGACTAAAACCTTCGCTTCGTTCCGCTTCTTGTGTCTTTGCCCTTCATTTCCAGCTTGTAGGCTCTTTCTTCGAGCGAGGCAATTTTCTTGTTGAGCTTTTCCAATTCCTTGGGCGGAATAGATGGATCCAGGGCTATATACGCCTTGAATTGTGTGGAGGCTTGTCTGAGATCTTCCGGAATAGGAGGCTTCAGTTGTTCCAGACAAATTGCGTAGCCCAGGTGGGTATCTGCCACTTTTGGATTTTCATAAATGGCGATTTTGTATTTGTCGATTGCCGAATTGAGCTGTTTCTTGCGAGCAAGATCGTCAGCCAGAGTCAGATCTTGTCTGGCTTGATCCTTTGCTTTGAGGACCAGGTCCATGCCGCGCTTGGCTCTCTCCTCAGAGCCGGGAAACGCTGCCGCCTTTTTGTAGGCGGCTTCGGCATTGGGAATGTCTTTGATCATCAAAGCCAGGTCGGCAACTGCAAAAGTTTGCTTGGCGTCGGTCGATGAGGAGATAACCATATTCATCTGTTCATCGGACTCTTTGTATTTGTTTTGCGCCAGAAGCGCTTCCGCATAGGCAATGCGCTCTCCATTGTTGGTCGGCGTACCGATGCTCTTCAAATCAACAGCCTCACCCGACAAAGAGCGTAATTTGGCTTCCGCCAAACGCAATTCCATGTCGTTGGGATTGAGGCGTACAGCTTGCTCCAGCATGCGTTTTGCCGACTCGTACTCGTTGCTGACGAAGAAAGCGCCGGTCGCTTCTTTGTTGGCTTTCAAGTAATAAGCGCGGGTGATGCCTTTTGCTGCCATTGCGTTTTGCGGATTGGCGTCCATGATGGTGCGATATTCTTTGATCGCATCATCGAGTTTTTCCAGTTTTAAACTTTGATCGGCGACGCGCAGCCTCAAGTCCATATTGTTGGGCATCATTTCAAGCCCGGAGCGCAACTCGGCAATCGAATGCTCGATATCGCCGCGAGTTTCGCGAATGTCGGCGATGCCCAAATACGCTTCCGGATTTTCTGGCTTGATGCGGATGCACTCTTGATACTGCTGAACACCGGCGACACTGTTGCCCTGAGCAGCGTAGACTTTCGCCATCGACAGGTGCACTGGTGCGCTGTTGCGGTACTGATACAAGGATGTATTCAATTCCTTGAGCGCTTCGTCCAACAAACCCTGACGTCTGTAGGATTCACCCAATCCATAGTGCGCAGTGGAGTTGCCGGAATTGTTGGCGATTGCTTCTTTGAATGATTGGATGGCTCCGGTTAGATCATCCTTTTGCAATTGAGCAATACCCAGTCCCGAATAAGCTTCCGAATATTTCGGATCCATGCGCGTGGCTTCTCTGAATTCGTTGATTGATTCATCAAGACGTCCCTGTTCCTTCAAAATCATGCCCAGCGAATAGTGAGCTTCCGGCATGCCCGGGTCTATACTCAGTCCCTGTCTGACTTCCGCTTCGGCCTGCTTGAGCATTGCGTCTTTGTTCTTGATCACAGTCTGCGAAGAGGACGAGAGGCGATTGAATATAACCATCGCTTTGCCTGCGTGAGCCATGGCATTGTGCGGATCCATAGTCAAGGCGTTGTTGAACTGGGCGTCAGCTGCATCCAGCTTGAACTGTTTCGCCAGAGCCATACCATATCCAACCGTCGCAGGCACACTCTTCGGGTTTTTCGCCTGAACCGCGTGATAGAGATCGGCTGCATCACTGAATTTCCCGCCGAGCATCAACTCGTCTGCCATAACCACTTCGCGTTCGATCTTGATCTTGATCAGCTTTTTCTCTTTTGCCAGCCCGGGCTCGACCGACAATGACAGAGAAATGGATCCCGCCAGAGCCAGGCAGAGTGCGAACAACTTTCTATTTTGCATATCTCCTCACAATTCCAATAAGCGTTCCAATGTTCAATACTTCTTTATATTAATACCGGCGCCTCCCGCCGATTCTAATACCGGCGCCTGGTACCGCGGCGAGTATCGCCTGATTTTTGATCGAGTTTATAAGCCTTTTCTTCCAGATTTGCTATTTTCTTGTTGAGCTTGGCCACTTCCTTTTCAGGCAAAGACGGCTCGAGGGCCATATAAGCTTTGAATTGTGTAGCCGAAAGGCGCAATTCATCAGGGGTTTCCGGTCTGTCTTTCTCGAGGCAGATGGCATAGCCAAGGCGCGCATCCGAGACCTTCGGATTTTGATAACAGGCAGAGCGATACTTATCGATGGCACTCTTCACTTGCTGCCGTTTGGCCAGGTCGTCTGCCAGTGTCAGATCTTGTCTGGCCACCTCTTTCTGTTTGGCGATCAAATCCATGCCGCGCTTGGCTCTTTCTGCACCGCCCGGAAATGCGGCAGCTTTCCTGTAGGCAGCTTCTGCATTGGGGAGGTCTTTGATCATCAAAGCCAGATCGGCTACTGCAAAGGTTTGTTTGGCGTCTGAGGCATTGCTTACCACTCTATTCATTTGCTCATCGGCTTCTTTGAACTTGTTTTGAGCCAAGAGCGCTTCTGCATATGCAATGCGCTCACCATCATTGGTCGGCGCGCCAATCGAACTTAAATCGACTGTTTCACCCGACAAAGAGCGCAATTTCGCCTGAGCCAGACGCAATTCCATATCATTGGGATTGAGGCGGCAGGCTTGATCGAGCATGCGTTTTGCAGACTCGTACTCGTTGCTTACGAAAAATGCACCGGTCGCTTCTTTGTTTGCCTTCAGGTAATAAGCCCGGGTCAAACCTTTGGCGGCAATGGCATTATTGGGATTTCCGTTCATTACGGTGGTATATTCCTTGATGGCATCATCAAGTTTTTCCACACGCAAAAGCTGGTCGGCGACGCGCTCGCGCAAAGCGGCGTTATTCGGCATCATCTCGAGCCCGGAGCGCAATTCGGCAATCGAATGCTCGATGTCACCACGCGCTTCACGTATGTCGGCAATGCCTAGATAAGCATCCGGATTTTCGGCTTTGATGCGAATCGATTCCTGGAATTCCTTGACCGCGCCGACGGTGTTGCCCTGTGCAGCCAGAGTCTTACCGGTAGAGAGGTGAACCGGCGCGCTGTTGCGGTACTGATAGAGAGCGGTGTTCAGTTCTTTCAGCGCTTCATCCAGCAATCCCTGGCGCCTGTACGCTTCACCCAATGCGTAGTGAGCAGTCGAATTGCCGGTATTGATTGCAATTGCTTCTTTGGCTGATTGGATCGCTCCGGCGATATCGTTCTTGTCCAGTTGAGCCTGCGCCAGTCCCGAATAGCCATCGGAATAATTGCTGTCCATGCTGGTGGCATCGCGGAATGCTTTGATCGCTTCGTCGTAGCGACCCTGCTCGCGCAAGATCATGCCGAGAGTCCAGTGAGCTTCCGGGAAGCGCGAGTCATAGTTGATGCTCTGTCTGGCTTCCGCTTCCGCTTGCTTCAAAAGCGCGTCTCTGGATTTGATGATTGTTTGTGACGATGACTGCAGGCGGTTGAACAACACCATAGCCTTGCCGGCGTGCGCCATAGGATTGGCAGGATTCTTAGCGAGAGCTTTGTCGAAATTGGCATTGGCTGCATCGAGCTTGAACAATTTCCCTTGCGCCCAGCCGGCACCGATCATTGCCGGCACGCTTGATGGATTGCGGCGCAACTGATCGAGACAGCGTTCTTCCACATCTGCATACTTGCGATGATTGAGCATATCGTCCGTGCGCGGATCGCCCGTGTAGACAAAGACTCCCCCGCGCAAAACTGTTCGTTTTGCGTCCGCTGGAATTTCAGTCGTTAGACTGGCGCCTAACACTATGCTCAAGCTGCCCGCCAAAAGTAAGGCGACTCGAAATGCGCCGAACTTAGATCGATTCTGATTCATATCGCCCTTCCAAGGTACTAAAGAGACATTCGGTGTGAGAATGTTATCGTCTTGCGAGCGCCGTGTCATCCAGGTTTCTAAGCGCTAGAATTATTTATGCGGAGCGCTGCGCGTTCCAACTCTACAAAATTGCAAACACGTTCCTTATATAAGGATGTTTTTGGCGGTCAAATTGGCATCATTCACTTCACAACTGCAAATCTCACTGTCAGTGCCGGTGTTTAAGCCGTAAAATAGATTTTGCGTTTGAGATTTCGTCTCTTGCAGGACCGCCATCAGTCGTACCTGCATTGGTAATTGTCAGTTTCGGGGAGTAAATTTTGTGTCCGGTCATTCCAAGTGGGCAACAATCAAAAGACAGAAAGCCGTTGTCGACGCAAAACGCGGAGTAATGTACGCGAAGATGTCGCGCGAAATCATTGTCGCAGCCAAGCTTGGCGGTGGCGATCCGGCAGCCAATTTGCGACTGAGAAAGGCGATTGAACGGGCAAAAACAGAAGGCGTGCCCAACGACAACATCGCGCGCGCGGTGGAAAAAGGGGCAGGCGGCGGCGATGACAGTAACGTCGAAGAACTTACCTACGAAGGCTATGGACCGGGCGGCGTCGCCATCATGGTCAAGTGCGCGACCGACAACCGCAACCGCACTGCCGGCGACATACGCAGCTATTTCTCCAAATACGGCGGCAACATGGGTGAAACCGGGTGTGTCGGCTGGATGTTCAAAGAACGTGGCGAAGTCCTTATAGATAAGGAAGGGAAATTCAACGAAGACGATTTGATCGGCAAAGCGCTCGACGCGGGCGCCGAAGATGTAGACACAAGCGATGAGACTTCAGCCACAGTGATCTGCCAACCCGTCAAAGTGGACGATGTCAAAGCCGCCCTGGCGGAGCACTTCAAGGTGCTATCGGCAGAAGTGACGATGAATCCGATTAATACAGTCGATGTGGGCGATGCCGACATAGCAAAGCAACTGATGAAACTGCTGGATGCAATCGACAATCATGATGACGTGCAACATGTATTCGCCAATTTCGACATGGATGCCGATCTGCTTTCTGCAGCGGTTAACTAGCAGAAATCTACCGCGTTATAACGCATGTAAATAGCGATAAACATGCGCAGTTTTGCACCTTTGCATGTGAATTTCTGCAAGCAAATCTTGCGCTTCGTTAACTAAATCCAGCCATCACATAGCTGCTTCAGATCTACTCGAATCCTTCTGGATATGCACCTTTCCGAAGATCGAAAGGACGTTGATAACGGATAACCCCAAAAAATTAGGGGGGCTTAAGAGAGAAGTTTTACACTATGTTACACGGAACAAATGACAACCAACCGGGTCGCGAAAGATGAACTTGCGCTAATCCGCGCAAGCACCACCCGCGGAGCTTGTATATATCTTGAAGACTGCAGATTGTATACCGATCGAACTGTCAACCCCTTGCGTTTAAACTCTTTCCAAGAAAGCGTTTTTTTTCGCGCCCGCCAGAAGATGCGCAAGTTGTCAACAACTCTTTGACTCGGTCATCGCGTTTTTGCTACCTTGTCGCGTGCCTCGTAATGCCCGAACCCCCGACCTTCTAAAGTTAGGAACGCTGAGCGCTCTGCTAGTAAGGATCAAGAGAAAAAACATTTGTCCCTTGGTCGGAAACAGTAAGAAGTAAGGTATGAGTTTGAATTCGAAGACGAAATTTTTGCTATTTAGTGCAGTTGCTGCCCTCGGAATTGGCGCAGCGAATGCGTCTTCCTGCCTGGCTGCCGAAATTGCTCCGGAAGTTAACGCCAATGTGTGGGAAGAAAGCGATCAAGAATGCGCTGCTGTTTCAGTAAACGGCAAAGACCTACTTATGTATCGCGGCACAACCACCCGCGGCGATGCCTCCGACAAGGCTGAAGAAATCGCAGATCAGCTTGAAGGTATTTTTGAAAACGACAAAATCGACCCGGAAAAAATCCTGCCTGCAAAGGATGGAGAGTACGCCGTAATTAAAGTCGATGGGTCGGTTGCCATTAAGTTCGAAGTCCCAGAAAGCGTCGACGGACAAAAAGCTGCCTCCGGCAATCCAATGGAAGCCAGCCTGAAGCTCGTCAATGCCATTCGGGAGGCCCTGGGTGCTACCCAACTGCCGAGCGGATATCCAAAAGTCGCTAATGAGCAGCCAGACCTTTCTCAATTGAAAGCGGCCGGAAAAGCCATCTTTAGTGGCGCTGCCTCCTGGTACGGCGGCAGGTTCCACGGCAGAAGAGCCGCTGACGGCAGCCGTTTTGACCAATTCGGACTGACTGCAGCCCACAGAAGTTTACCCTTTGGAACCAAACTCTTGGTAACCAATCGCAGAACCGGCAATTCCTGTGTCGTTTCAGTTAACGATCGAGGACCCTTCGTCGGCGATCGAATCATCGATTTATCGCGCGGCGCAGCCGAGCAGCTCAACATGATCTCGTCCGGCGTGGCCATGGTTGACTGCATAGTTCTTCGCTAGTGTAATAACACATTGCAGCTGATTTCGAGATTCGCGTTTGCGTTTCTAGAATTGCGTTTCGCAGATTTTTGAAAGCAGTCGACCATGGTAATTTTCTTGCGTTTGCACCCACAGCGAAATTCTCGAGAATTTCGCTGTACCTGCGAGTGAATCGACAGGCACCCGTGACGTTTTGCGCGAATTCCTTTTTTCAATGTTCAAGCGCCAAAAATGGCGGTGCCAGCCTGTGAGCGTTTCCAAAGGTCCACTTACAGCGAAAAACACAAGAATTTCGCTGTACCTGTGAAACTCTGAAAAAAGGAAGTAATTCGCTTTCAATTTCGTTTGATGCGAAACCAGAAAGTACTGCCTTTGCCTTCCTCACTGTCAACGGCAATTGCGCCCTCGTGCATCTCGACGATTGTTTTGCATATAGCCAGTCCCAGGCCTGTTCCACCTTTTTGCTTGGCGTCTGAAACTTCCACTTGCTGAAAACGCTCGAAAATCAGCTCTCTATACTTGGCTGGCACGCCGCGCCCCTGGTCGCTAACACGCATCTCAAGAGTTTCATCATCCAGTTTGTGCGTGACTTTCACCGTGCCGTCAGGCGGAGAAAATTTCACAGCATTGGATATCAAGTTCACAAGCACCTGCACCAACCGGTCCGCATCGGCATACAGTTCTGCCTTTTCTCTGCCGTTTACCGGCTCGATTTCCAGCTTCACGCCCTTGCTGTCGGCAAAAGTGCGAGAAGCCTCATCGACCGCCCTCAAAATTTCTCCCAATTCGCATTTAGCTTTCGAAACATTTAGCGTGCCGGAGTCCATTTTCTCGAGATCGAGCAGGTCGGATATCAACTTCATCAACCTGGAAACGTTCGCTTCGGCCCGGCCGGCTTGCTCGACAACTTCCTTCGGCAGCTCGCCGAAAGCCCCCATTTCAAGCAAGGCAAGATAGCCTGACACCGCAGTCAGTGGCGTGCGCAATTCATGACTGACCATAGAAACAAATGCTTGTCTCATACGCTGCACTTCCTGCCTTTCCGACACATCAAGTAGAATGCCCAGCCGCCGCATGCCATTTTGAGTTTCAAAATCGGTCATGGAAAATTCGACCGGAAAACGTTCTCCATTACTTTTCAAACAAGAAATCTCAAAAATCCGATCGAGAGCCTTTTCTTTCAGTTGAAGGGCAAACTCATCCTCACCGACGGTTTCAGATCGCACAATCAGCGATGCAAGCTGGCGGCCGATAAGAGCTTCAGCACTCCGTGCAAACATAGACTCGAGGGTGGGGTTGACATATTCGATGGCGCCTTTTTCAGTGAAAACAAGCAGTCCGACTGGAATCTTTTCAATGATTGTGCGAACTCTCTCTTCACTTTCTTTGAGAAGCTGTTCTTTCAGTCTGAGCGTAAATGCCATTTCGTGAAACGCCGAATCAAGGGCAGCAATTTCATCGCTGCCCGACAATGGCTTATTCAGCTCATCTCCAGACTTCATGCGGCGCGCGTTTTCGACAAGCACGCTCAATCGCCCTGTCAGTCTTTGCGTAAACCATCCGGCACCGGCAAAGGCCAGCACCACATTTGCTACCAGACCAATTATCAGAGCTGTCTTCTGCAACTCTCTTTGACTTCTCTGCGCGTTCGGACTTTCTTCTTCAATTTTTCGCTGCGCTTTCACCAACTTGAGCAAGTCTTGCACAAGCGCATCAAATGTAGGCTGCAGTTTGTTCTTCTCGCGAAAGCCATAACGAACTGCAACGATCAAAGGCTGCGTATCCACAGCATGTTTGATCCTGTCCATTGTCTCCATACCGACACGCAGATTTTCTTCAACGCGCTTGAGCGTGGGCAAATTCTCGGTATCATCTTTCAATGCATCTTTGAGCCAATCAATGATCTCGAATGTCTCATTGCGGTTTTTCAGATAGCGAGCCGCATTTGACTCATCTTTCGATTTTGCATATTCCATGACCGCGGTGCCGGTCTCGTAAACCACCTGCACCAGATGATTGGTCTTGCCGATAATTTCCTTGACGTGTTCCGCACGTTTGGCGTCCCTTTCCGCCTGCAGCACAAGATAGCCTTCCGCGCCTACCAAGCTGACTTCCACAATCACAAAGCCGAGCATGAGCAACCACCCCTGGTGGCTCAGCTTCAATCCGGTCAGCCCTTTTTGATTACTCAAGTTCTAAAATATAACCGACGCCGTGCACTGTTTTCAAAATCGACCCATCCGCATCGACCTTCTTGCGCAAACGCTTCATCGTTGTCCTGAGCGCTTCGGCGGTAGAATCAGACTGCGAAGGCCATACACGATTCAACAATGCCTCGGGGGTAAATACCTGATTGGGGTGACGCATGAGAAATTCCAACAGTTGGAATTCTTTCGGCACAAGGGTTATCACTTCTCCATCTTTATGCACTCTGTACTTTGTCGGATCCATAGTGATGTTCTTGGCGGTTAGGACAGTTTCTCTGACGGCAGCCGGGCGCCTCAGTAAAGAACGCACCCGCGCCCCCAATTCCTTCATATGGAAGGGTTTGGTCAAATAGTCATCGGCGCCGCCATCCAGTCCGGCCTCTTTGTCCGACACATCGTCCTTTCCGGTCAGCATCAAAACCGGAGATTGTCCGCCTTTCTCGCGATACTGCTTGAGAATCTCGATGCCCGAGACCTCCGGCAATTCCCAGTCGAGAATGATCAGGTCGTACTCGAACGTCTTTAAATGATCCCTGGCTTCCCCGCCATGAGCGATCGTTTCCACCGTGTGATGCTCGAAAAGCAGAAAAGTCCTGACCATATTGGCCAGGTCAGGGTTGTCTTCAATCACGCAGATTCTTGCCATTACTTCTATATAGATCTTTATCAGCTGTAAGCAGCCAGGGCACGCTTCATTTCTTTACCCGCAAACACAATTAATCGTTTGACCCAAATTAACCCCATTCCAGTCCCGAATCAGTCATATCGGCCGCCTAGACTGTTTAACATCAGGCAAATCCACCATACACCAGACAGGCTGGCAATCCAGAGTTTTCAAAAGTTTTTTAGAAGCGCCTGGTTTCATAAAATTGTCCAGCCGATGTCCAGTAAGCCCCTTGAAATTCACAAAAAACCTTCTTGCCGCTCCGTTTCCAACCCAAGAGGTTCTACAAATGAACAGCAGCAAATCCCTCCGCTTTTTGGAAAGAGTCCTCCAGATGAGACAGGCAATGAGGCAGGACGAAACACGCGCTCTATTGAAGGTGATCGAAGAGAATCAGAGGGCTGCATTCTTGGTTCGCCTGTACGAACAAGGCGAATTCTCAAAAGTAAGGAAATTGGCGGCTGTTGGCTGAAGCCGGCGATAAGAATTAAAGATACGGGACCGACAACAACAAAGTGCCTCTTTACGGGGGCACTTTGCATTTTGAGACGGTCCCGATTTTAGATTTGTAACAGGCATAAAGTGGCTTAATCACCCGACTTCCTACACTCCGACGCTCTCCAAAATCGCTCAAGTGCCAAGCCCTATGGGGTTTTTAGGGGATTTTTGGTAGAATACGTTGTTTACCGCTTCAGGGCGGTCTCAATCCGGCGTCAAAAGCAAGACAGAGTCAAAAGGATAGTTATCGTGCCTCCCGTGCCCTCATCGGTCAGAGTTCGAATAGCGCCCAGTCCAACCGGGCATCTGCATTTGGGCACCGCCCGAACAGCGCTCTACAACTACCTTTACGCCCGCCGCAATGGAGGCGCGTTTATTTTCAGGCTTGAAGACACCGACGAAATGCGTTCTCAAGACAATTACACTCAAGACATCATCGACGGTTTGAAGTGGCTCGGGCTCAATTGGGATGAAGGTCCGGACATTGGTGGACCCTTTGCACCATACAAACAGACCCAAAAAATCGATCACTACACCGAAGTGGCCAACAAGCTTATCAACAGGGGTTTTGCATATTTCTCGTATGAAACACCCGAAGAGCTCGCCGCGCTCAAGGAAGCTCAAAAGGATGACAGCACCGCGCATCGCTACGATAACGGACACCGACATCTGACCAAAGAACAAGTGGAAAAATATGTCGCTGAAGGCCGCGTGCCCTCGATTCGCTTCAAAATTGAAGAGCCGCGGGTGATCTCCTGGCACGACAACATCAAAGGTGAGATTGCCATTGAGGCTTCCGTACTGGGCGGCGACATGGTCATCGTCAAATCGAACGGAGTGGCGATATACAACTTCGCGGTCGTTGTCGACGACATCGACATGAAGATGACGCACGTCATTCGCGGCGAAGATCATATTATGAACACTGCCAAGCAAATTCTTCTTTATGAGGCGCTCAATCATCAGGTGCCTGAATTTGCACACGCGCCCTTGATCTTCGACCTCGACAGAGCCAAACTGTCCAAGCGCAAGCACGGAGAAGCCGTGCACATCAATAAATACAGAGTGGACGGCTACATGCCGGAGGCAATGGTCAATTATCTGGCAGCAATGAGCTGGACACTGCCGGACGGCAAAGAATTTTTCACATTGCAGGAAGCTTGCGAGATGTTCGATCTCTACAAGATAAGCAAGAGCCCGGCTGTTTTCGATGTTCAGAAGTTGAACTGGTACAACAGCCACTACATTCGCTCGCTTCCCCTGGAATTAATCACCGAGCGCGCCAGGCCTTATTTGACCTTGCTTGAAACCGAGACCTACTCGAGTGCAGAACTCGAGGAAATCGTTGGCAGCGTGCGCGATGGATTAACGATGCTTTCTGAAATCATGGCGGCAACGGAGTTTTACTTCGCCAAAAAGCTCGACATCACCGACGAGCTAAAAGAGAAAGCTCTGTCGAAAGACACTGCAGTCAAGGTCCTGGAAGCCACACTAAAACGCATGGGTGATCTGCCTTTCGGCGATCATGCCGGCTGCAAGGCAGTGGTCGACAATCTCGGTAAAGAATTGGGGCTGAAAGGAAAAGACCTCTACTGGCCGTTGCGCGCCGCACTGTCCGGAAAAGTGCAGGGACCAGAATTAGGTTCGATCATCTCCATTCTCGGTCCGGCGCGGGTGAAAGCCCGATTGGAAGACACTCTTGCACTCTGTCCGTGTGCGTAGCAATGACATGCGCAGCGTTTTGACGCGCGCAAAACTCACTGACACACTGACATTGATAAAAAAGCGAGAAGCAATATGTCATCCATTCAAGTATTCAACACACTAACAGGAAAGAAAGAAGAGTTTGTGCCGATAAACGGCAACAAGGTCAGCCTCTACGCTTGCGGACCAACCGTCTACGACTCCAGCCACCTGGGGCACGCGCGCAAGGAGATTGTCTGGGACGTGATTCAGCGATATTTGCGTTTCAAGGGTTATGACGTGACCTTTGTGCGCAACATCACCGACATCGACGACAAGATCATCAATCGAGCCAAAGAACTGAACATTCGCCCGGACCAATTGGCGCGCCATTATCTCTACGAGTTCTGGGCGGACATGTATGCATTGAACGTGGCGCCGCCGGACATCGAGCCGCGCGCGACCGAATATCTGCAGCAAATGATTGGCATGGCTGAAGATCTGGTCAAAAAAGGCAAAGCATACGAAGCAGGCGGCGATGTCTACTTCGACGTATCTGCCTCAAAAGACTATGGCAAGCTTGGCAAGAAAAACATTGAGGATCTCAAGTCGGGAGCGCGCGAGCAGGTTCGATCTCAGGAAGAACTGAAAGAATTGAAACGCAATCCTGTCGACTTTGCCCTCTGGAAAAGTGCGTCAGAAGGGGAAACCGGATGGACGAGCCCCTGGGGATTCGGGCGTCCAGGTTGGCATCTCGAGTGCTCCTCGATGATCAAATCCGTGCTGGGAGAAACAATCGATATCCATGGTGGCGGCGAAGATCTTGTTTTTCCGCATCACGAAAATGAGAAAGCGCAGTCCGAAGCGCTGCATGAGAAGCCGTTGGCCAAGTATTGGTTGCACAACAGTTTTATCAATGTCAGCGAAGAAAAAATGTCCAAATCACTGGGCAATTTCAAAACTATCGGTGACCTGCTGAAAGAATATTCAGCAGATACTTTGCGCTTGTTCATTTTGCAGCACCATTACAGAAATCCGATTGAATTCAGCCCGGAAAGTATGAATGCAGCAAAACAGGCATTGATTCGCCTTGTGCGCGCCTCACTTTTTGCAGAATACGAGGAAAACGGCGGTGGTTTTTACCCATCGAAGCACTATCGCTTCAATGAAAAAGTCGCGGCAGCGTACAAGCGCGATAAAACGCTGAGCGAATTCCATGACGAATTCGTCGGCTCCATGGACAACGACTTCAACACAGCCGTTGCCGTTTCTCATCTTTTCGGGCTTGCCGATAAGATCTCCGCTTCCAAAGATGCTGCCGAAAGAAAACTCCGGGCGAAAGCATTGAAAGACTATGCCGGTGTACTTGGATTGACTCTTGCTGATACCAGAAGAGAAGTAGATCGCAATTCCACCGAACAGGTCCTCGCATTGCTTTTGCAACTGCGTCAAGATGCCCGTGCCAACAAGGACTTCAAGACGTCCGACTTGATCCGCAACGAACTTGCTAAAGTCGGCATAAGCGTAATGGATACTGCCGAAGGTCCCACCTGGGAAAAAACATAATCACTCGCATAGCGAAGGCAGACCATGAAGTCGGACATCAAGAAAGTCGAAACCTGCTGCAACAACTGCGGCTCGACTGAAACCGAGCTGATTACGACTGGCGTCGAACATGAGTACAACAACACCACGGACGATGTTTTTAACGTCGTTCGTTGTCGCAAATGCGGACTTGTTTACTTAAACCCACGCCCGGATATTTCGGAACTCGAAACAATATATCCACCAAACTATTACGCCTATAGTCTCGAAGAAGGATACGACGAAAACCAGCGCCAGAACTTCTATTACAGGTACCGCTACCAACAGATTTTGCGAGGCTTAGAAGCTTGCCTCGCGTTTGTCACTGCACCAGAGCCGGTGCGAATACTTGACATAGGTTGCGCGGACGGACACATCCTCAACTGGTTTCAAAAAGTCCGCACAAGAAAAGTAGAAACCTATGGCGTCGATATGAATGAGAAGGCGGTCGCCAAAGCGAATGCAGCCGGTCATAAGGCTTACGCCGGTCGTTTCGAGGATGTGGAACTCCCCGAAAACTATTTTGATTTTGTTTGGGCGAGCCACGTGATCGAACATGTCCCAGATCCAAAAGCATTTGCAGAAAAAGTGCGCCGCATTTTGAAACCAGGTGGAATTTTTTGGTTCTGGACTCCAAACATAAACTCACTTGATGCAAAACTGTTCAAGAATAAGCATTGGGGCGCCTATCACTTTCCCCGCCACTGGGTTTTCTACGATCCAAAATCGGTCAAAGAACTGGCAAAACTTACCAATTTCGAGCTGCTGCATTTAGAGTTTCAACCAAATGCAATTTTCTGGGTCTGGACAATGCACTCACTTATAAAAGCGAACCCGGTGTTCAAGAACCTCGCTGATCCGCTATTTCCGCCCATAGACTGGGCAAAGACAAATTTCGGCAACTTGATTAGAAACGGTTTCTTCGCCGTGACAGATATGGTGATCAAAGCAGGCACCGGTGAAACGTCAAACATGGGCGTGGTTTTCCGCAAACCAGCCGATCTGTAGCCGGAGGCAGAGACATCACCATCCGCGACAACGTAGTAAAGAATTCCAACTATGGAATCGAGCTTGCCTCGGAAAGGCGCGGATGGAATACCACCAACATTCATGTTCACGACAACCGCATCGAAGGCAGCCATCTTGCCGGAATCAGCCTGGGTGGTGGTTCTGCCAGCAATGGCGGCGTGACGGATTCTCGCATCGAAAACAATACTCTCATTGGCAACAAGCGCGCGATTTGGAAACAGAACAACGTAAAAAACGTGCATATCTGAAACAATCCGGAGCGCTAGAATCAGGCCTCAGCCTGACCGGTGTCCCTGCGCAACAGCTGTAGGTAAGCCCAGTTCCTTTCTCGCCGTTTCAATACGATCTTTGATAAAGTCCTTGAATTGAGTTTCTTGTTCCGGCCAGGCAGATGGAACACAATTGATAGCCCTCGAGTAAAACTGTAATGCATTTTCAAACTGCTTATGGGCAAAATAATACTCACCTTGGCGAACTAAAATTTGACAGGCAGTGTACTGAATTTGATCATCATTGTGCAGTTTTCCAAGCCTGAACGCCTCAAAGGCAATGCCGGTTGAATACCGCATGTTTTCATCATTCTCGAAACCCCTGTATCTTTCTGCCAGACAGTTGAGAAGAACTTCCGAGTTGCCAGGATAAATCCAATTTATGTACTGCGAATCTCTTCCCCAATGGCTGACGATGCTTTGATAGACATTGTCCATGTCACTGAAATACGTCGACGGCTGAAGCTTTAGGTCTGCCTCAAATAGCTTGAAAGCAGTCGCAGTAAACAGGTTAGGAGAAATCGGATTCATGGATTCACACCTGACCAGCGCTTGGCGGTAATTGGGAATCACAAAATCGCCAATCACCTTCTCGTTTCTCACTTCATGGTTGCTTGCCACCAAATAGTCGCCGACTTGGTTCATCCAATTGATCGTCTTTTCTGTGTTAGCTCCGTTTATCTGTTCGCAAACTTGAATCGAGAGCCGAGCTAAAGCTATTTCTGCAGGCACCGCCCCATGCCTGACTACAACAGCACAAACGAGCGAAGCAATAAGTGAGAAAGAGACGCTGCCATAAAGCCAAATTTTGTCGGTTCGATCCATCGCAATGATTGCCTCACTCAATGAAGTCAACAGCGCCAGGCTTCTCAACAATCATCATGTTTGAATTCCATGCGCAGTAAGCAGTACATTCGAGTTTCCCACTCATTACTAGCTCGGCAGACCGGATTCGATGAAGTATGAGTTCCCTCTGCTCAGCTATGTATCCCTTGTCACCACCTGGAATACCACGCAAAAGCATTGTCTGAAAGACTAGAGATTTTCGTGATTGATCTGCGTTCAAATAATGTTCGCCCACTTCCCGCATGCAGTCAAAAGCCCGATACTGAGGGAGCATCTGCGAGTGGAGTTTCCCAAGGCGCCGCGCTTCGGATGCAAATCCCAGCGCCTGCTGTATACTGTTTTCATCAAATGGATACATGTGCAAGGAAGCTTGATAGTTGAGCAGGTCTTCATTATCCCTAGCGTGAATCAATATCAAAGCTATCGAGTCTCTTCCCCAACAGCGAAGCACTTGCTTATGTACGTTTAACGCATCTGCCATTCGGATTTTCTTCTCGTCAGGATATGGCGGTTCGCAAGCAAATAAAGTATTGGCGCACTTGACGTACAGATTCTCCGGTATCGGCTCCAACCGTTCGCAGCGAACCAACAGCGAACGGCAGATCGGCGCAAGAACTCGATTAATTCTACGTTCCTCATCACGGTCGGCCGCAGACTTCCTTAGCTCAGCGGCTATCAAAATGCCCAGGGTCACAGAGATGCGCGAATCCTCTCCAAAAGTGCGTTCACATACTCTGATTGACTCTTTTGCGGAAAAAATTCGAAATGGCAACTCCCAGACGCCAACAAGCGTGCCTGTCATCATCAAGATAATTACGACGACGTTGGCAAAGACAAACTGCTTCTTGTTGAAGCCCTGCAAAATAGAACCTCACTTGCTCCGTCGGGAATTGGAACAGTGCAATTGCACAAAAACGGGTCTGAAGGCTTGCAGACAGAATTGAATTATTCCCTCACCTGCTGAAAACCTATCCAAGGCGGAATGGGCAGTACATCACTGAGAACGGAAGTGTTTTTCCAGCGCCCTGGCAATTGCTAATTTATTGTGTAGCACCAAAGCACTAAATCCTTCACCAGTGGGCTCTTTCGGTAGTTTTGTCTGGAGCATGTTGTTATAGTGAAGTTGTATTAGTGTTGGAGTATCCAAATGAAACGTTGCCTCAGCATCCTTAGCGTCCTTTGTGTCCTTTGTATCGGAGTGACGGTGACTGGCTGCGGAAAATCGAGTGTCGAGCACTATGTCTCGAACCAGCCGGAAATTGAAGTCAACTCCAGCAAAATCAA